>JAUMWM010000032.1:13502-17916 GCA_030529705.1 Lachnospiraceae bacterium | reverse complement strand
GGACCGTCCCCGCGGGCCGAAATTGCTTTATTCGACCGGTACGACCATCATCATGTTGGAAACGCTGCCGGATGCGTCCTGAACGTCGAAAATCGGGTCGCCGGCGGTAATGACAACCATGTCGCCCTCTTTCAGGAAGCCCTTGTCCTTGACAATCTGGATAGAATGGTCAATCAGGATGTACTGGTTCTTTTCCTTCTTGCCTGCGAACGGGATAACGCCCCAGTAAAGCTGCATCCTGCGTACCATGGACCAGTTCGGAGAGACGGCGTAAATCGGAATGCTCGGCCTGAAGTTGGACATCAGCCTTGCCGTCTTCCCGGAAACAGTCGGGATAAGGAGGGCGGACGCGCCGACGTTCTTGGCCGTACGGACAGCCGCATAGCATACGGAACTGGAAACCGTGCTGTGCTGCTCCATGCTGCGGTGGGATGTAAACTGGGCTTCGTTCATATACTTCTCGGTGTTCAGGGCAATCTCAGACATGAGCGTGACTGCTTCCACCGGGTATTTGCCGACCGCCGTCTCGCCAGACAGCATGACTGCGTCCGTGCCGTCGTAGATGGCATTTGCAACGTCCGCCACTTCCGCGCGGGTCGGGCGGGGATTGCGGATCATGGAATCCAGCATCTGGGTGGCCGTGATGACCGGCTTGTAGGCCTTGTTGCATTTGCTGATGATTTCCTTCTGGATGTGCGGGACAAGGTGGGCCGGAACCTCCACGCCCAGGTCGCCGCGGGCGACCATGATTCCATCGGAAGCCTCGATGATCGCATCGATATTGTCGACGGCTTCCCAGCACTCAATCTTGGAGAAGACCGGCATCGTGCTGCCGTGGTCAGCCAGGAGCTTTTTAATCTGGTTCACGCCTTCCGCATTGCGGATGAAAGATGCCGCAATGACGTCGAATTCCTGGCCGATGCCCCAGATAATGTCCTCGATATCCTTATCCGTGATTGCCGGAAGCTGGGTCTTGACGCCCGGGATGTTGCAGCCCTTGCGTTCAGAAAGCTCGCCGCCATTTATAATGTCGCAAATGATATCCTCGCCGGCGATCTCGCTCACGCGAAGCTCGATAAGCCCGTCATCCACCAGGATCGTGTCGCCAACCTTTACGTCTTCATACAGTTTCTTGTAGGTGATGGAGACCTTTTCGGCCGTCCCGTCGATATCCTCCGTTGTGAGAGTGATCTGCTTGCCGGGCTCCAGCATGACTTTCTGATGGTCAACCAGAAGGCCCGTGCGGATTTCCGGCCCCTTCGTGTCAAGAAGCATGGCGACCGGCTTTCCGACAAGCTCCCTGGCCTGCCTTACGGCATCCATGCGCCTTAGCTGTTCCTCGTACGTCCCATGCGAGAAATTGAACCTGGCGACATCCATGCCGGCATTCATCATTTTGCAGAGAAGCTCTACGTCTTCTTCCTGCGGACCCATTGTGCAGATGATTTTTGTTTTTTTGCGGATAAGTTTGTTTTCTTCCATGGTGGTTTCTCCTTGATAATATTATATTTTTTAGGATGTTCTTAACAATGGCTAACTTTCTCACTCGCTCTTATGGACGTGCGTAAACAGATGCTCCATGCAATACTCGTGACTCCCGCTGCATTTCGTACAGAAACGGAATTCGAGGTTCGGGTCATCCAGCTCCGTCCTCCCGCAGATCTCGCACCGATGCCTTGGCGTTTTTGCGGATTCCGTTCGGTCAAATCCTCGCAGGATGATCTTTCTGCCAGATCCATACGGGTTCGCTTGCCCGGACATTTGCTCGGATGCTTCTTCCTCTTCCGACCTGCCCTCTCCGTTCCTCACGCGGCGGACATTGTCGGAGAACTGCCGCCGGCCGGCGTCCATTTGCCTGTCAAAGTCCTTCTGCCTCTTCCTTTTGACCGGAGAATAACTGCCGAAGTCCCTGGTGCTGAAGAAGAATATGAAGAAATTCATCATAGACGCAATAAAGGCAATGATGGGAACCCAGTAGTAAATGCCGCCCTGAAGGACAAGGTGGAAATACTGGCCGCACTCATACACCATCAGGGCGAAGTACAGAACCCCGAGCCACTTCACCTTGAGCGGAATGATGAAATATAGGTACACTTTGGCATCCGGAAAAGTCGCCGCAAATCCCAGGAACATGGACATCATAACATAATAGGTCGTGAAGAAATCTCCAACCTGGACCGAGCCTCCGGCGATAGCGGAGAATACGAAGTAACAGACAAATGCCGCAATGAGGGTAAACAGCATCCCCCCGAAAATATACACGTTATAGCGGAATGTCCCCCAGGTCCGCTCGAGGGTGTTTCCTATTGAAAAATAGAAAAACATCATGATGACCGTGAAGAAAATGCCGAAGCCTTTCATCGACATCGTGTAGGGCGGCATGACAATCCAGGTAATCAGGCGCCAGACCTGTCCGCGGAGGATGTAGCCGGGTTCAAGCTTCATATATTCCGCCGCGTTCGGATTGATCATTTGCAATGCATACCCCACGATGTAACACCCGATCAGGATGAGGGTGAGGTTGGGGATGGCATATTTGCCGAATTTGCTTTCCATCTTGTTTAACCAGTTGTTCATAGGCTATTTCTGACCCTTTCTGTATTGTCGGTAACTCTTATACCGTCAAAATCATATTTCAACATGAAAGCCTTCATCTTGCCTTCTGCCGGCCCGTTTCGTCAGCCGGCGCTACTTCGGCTAAGAAGCTACTACTTCATTATATGTATTTGTCTGAATTTGTCAATTGTTGGGGAAACCGTTGCGAAGTTACTGCTCACACCACGTTACTCTGCTCACACTACCTGATTCTCATCTGTCATCCTGAGCGTAAGCGAAGGATCTCTCACATAAAGCCACCTGTTGATGGTAAAGATCCTTCGCTACGCTCAGGATGACATCCAATCATTTCAAAGAAGTATTTTCTGTGCAGGAGAGAGAACAGCAACGTTGCGAATATCCCCGATTCCTGTTATAGTCTAGTACAGCGTTTCATAGTTCACATGAAACCTTTCATCTTGTTATATTGTCACCTGTTAACGCTGCTCTTCGCTTTCCGTATAAGATCCTTCGCTACGCTCAGGATGACAAGACGTTAGGCTAGAGCAAAACAAAGGGTAACCGTAAAGGTTGAATTATTATCTATATTTAAGAAAGAAGGTATCGTATGGCAGGCTCCTCATTCGGAACAATTTTCAGAATCACTACCTGGGGGGAATCCCACGGCAAAGCAATCGGAGTCGTGATAGACGGCTGCCCGGCCGGCCTCCCGCTCTGCGAGGAGGACATTGACCGGTATACCGCCAGGCGCCGCCCGAACGGCGGCCCCATGTCCACCGCCAGGCGCGAAACGGACAAAGTGCAGATTCTCTCGGGGGTCTTTGAGGGCAAAACCACCGGAACCCCCATCTCCCTCATGATCATGAACGAGGACCAGCGGTCACGCGACTATTCGTCTATTGCGGATTCCTATCGGCCAGGCCACGCCGATTACGGATACGATGTCAAATACGGCTTCCGCGACTACCGAGGCGGCGGCCGCTCCTCAGCTCGCGAGACCGCCGCGAGGGTGGCGGCAGGCGCAGTGGCGCAAAAGCTGCTGCAGCTATTTGGCGTTGAGTGCAGGGCGCATCTCTCTGCGATTGGCAGCGTCCCCTCCACAGATCCTGCAGCCATGGAAGAACTGGTGCAAAAATGCCGGTCCGAGATGAATTCCATCGGCAGCACGGTCATCTGCGCCGTAAAAGGCTTGCCGGCCGGAATCGGAGACCCGGTATTTGAAAAACTCGATGCGAATCTGGCGAAAGCCATTTTCTCCATCGGGGCCGTCAAAGGCCTCGATATCGGAGACGGCCACCTGGCTGCTACGCTGCTCGGCAGCCAAAATAACGATCCTTTCCGTATCAAAGACGGGAAAGTTGTCATGGAAACGAACCATGGGGGGGGCATACTCGGCGGAATCTCGACCGGTTCCGATATCTTGATGACGGTCTATTTCAAGCCTACCCCTTCCATCGCGCTTCCCCAGCGGTCAGTCAACCGTTTCCACGAGGAGATTGATATGGAGATTAAGGGCCGGCACGATCCCGTCATCGGGGCCAGGGCCGCCGTGGTCGTGGAGAGCATGGTGGCATTGACGCTCGTGGACGCCATCCTATTGAACCAGTCTGCTCGAATAGACAAAGTACAAATCTAATCGTCCCAGCACGGTTGGACTGGCAGTTCTGTCATCCTGAGCGTAGCGAAGGATCTTTATGTGCAACAGACGCTATTTGTATAAGATCCTTCGCTTCGCTCAGGATGACAAGGCATCAAATCTAATCGTCCCAGCATGGTTGGACTGGCAGTTCTGTCATCCTGAGCGTAGCGAAGGATCTTTTATGTACAACAGACGCTATTTGTATAAGATCCTTCGCTT
>JAUMWM010000032.1:0-13402 GCA_030529705.1 Lachnospiraceae bacterium | reverse complement strand
GTAGCGAAGGATCTTTTATGTACAACAGACGCTATTTGTATAAGATCCTTCGCTTTGCTCAGGATGACAAGGCATCAAATCTAATCGTCCCAGCACGGTTGGACTGGCATTTTTGTCATCCTGAGCGTAGCGAAGGATCTTTTATGTACAACAGACGCTATTTGTATAAGATCCTTCGCTTCGCTCAGGATGACATGGCAGCAAATTCTTTGCTTCGCTCTGGATGACAAGGCAGCAAATTCTACGCTTCGCTCTGGATGATACTATAGCAGATAAGAGCTAAATCAGAACAACTGTACACTTGGAATGAATTCGACCCAAAAGGACCGTCCCCAAGGGCGAAATCTGTCAAAACATGCCTCCCGCCCATATCTCTATCCCGATGCCAATCAGAATGATTCCGCCAAATATGGACGCCCTCCATCCAAGTAGGTCGCCCGTCTTCTTGCCGATCAACAGACCGCCGATGCAGATGCAGAAAGTTACGGCGGCGATGATGGCTCCGGCAATCAACGCCTCCGTCACGGAATATTCCGCAATTGCAAACCCCACGGACAGTGCATCAATCGATGTCGCAATGGCTTGAAGAATAAGGGTGCGAGTCGGCAGGGCTTTTGCGCCGTATTTATTCCTCGCTCTCTCGATTTGCCAGGCAGTATCTTCCCCACCACGTTTTTCTTTCGCCTGGAAATCCTGACCTTCCCCGCCTCGATTTTCTTTCACCTGGAAACCCCGTTCTTCCTCGTCTCTTTTTTCTTCAGCCTGAAAGCCCCGAGCTTTCCTATCTCGTTTTTCTTTCGCCTGGAAACTCCTACATTCCCCGCCATTTTCGCTAAACTCTGATACATTCTTAGCCTGCTCCACAACTCCATGCATAGCCCTCCGGTCACGGATTCCCTCTAGGAGCATCTTGCCGCCGATGTAGACAAGCAGGATCAGGGCAATCCATGGAATACAGGCCTGAAATGATTCAAAATAGGTCAGCAGCGTGTGGACGCATATCCAGCCGATTTCCGGCATGAGGAACTGGAATAAGGCAAATGCACCCGCTATCCGCACCATCTCGCCTCTTTTCATGGAGGGATCCCGCATGGCATTTGCCACAGAGACGGAAAATGCGTCCATGGCCAGCCCTATCCCCAGAAGGGCGCTTGTTATAAAGAATGCAATCATTTTCATTTTCTCTCTACATATCAAGCTGTACGGCTACCCTGATTCAGCCGACATCTTAGGCCTTGTCATCCTGAGCGTAGCGAAGGATCTTATACCAACAGCATCCCTTGCACAAGAAAAGATCCTTCGCTTACGCTCAGGATGACAAAGCCTTCAGTTCATCCGTTCAGTCCGAAACACATTTCGATGTCTAAGGATTGAGTCATATATGATTCCAGTGCAAAATGCATCTTTTCCTGTGCAAGGATTTTTGTTCCAGCTTGTGACACAACATCTGGGGGCGATGTGGTGCATCGTTCCCAGATGTTGTGGTGCAAGATGGGGCAAAAAGACTGCACAGGGAAAAATGCCCATTTTGCACTGGAATCATATATGTATGACTTCAAAATATTAACATAACAGGCTTAAAATTGTATCCTTACTTTGTGCAACTGCGACAAAACATTAAAGGAGGAAATCGCAAATGAAAAAGAAATTCTTAGCTGCGCTCACATGCATGGCAATCTCTGCCGGACTTCTGGCCGGCTGCGGAGGCTCATCAAGTTCTTCGTCAACGGGAGCCGATACGTCCAAAGCGGATCAGGCGGCTGCCGCTGACGGCGGAGAAGTCGATTACGGTTCAGGCGAAATCAAAGTCTGGGTCGCCGACAACATCGTTGATTTCACGGAGAAGACTATTGCAGACTTCCAGGCAAATAATACAGAATATGCCGGTTACAAGGTCACGGTCGAGCCGGTCGGCGAGGGCGATGCCGTCGGCAACATGATTACGGACGTTGAAGCGGGAGCTGACATTTATGGTTTCGCCCAGGACCAGATTGCCCGTCTCGTCACTGCCGGAGCCCTCGAGGAAGTCGCCCCGGACAATGTGGATGCCGTCACCTCAGAAAATGACTCCGGTTCCGTTGCCGCCGCCACGGTCGGCAGCACGCTCTACGCCTATCCGCTGACATCCGACAACGGCTACTTCATGTACTACGACAAGAGCGTTGTCACGGACCCGAACAGCCTTGAGCAAATCATCGCAGACTGCGAAGCCGCCGGCAAGAACTTCTATATGGAAATCAATTCCGGTTGGTATCAGACGGCTTTCTTCTTCGGTGCCGGCGCTATGTTGACTTACGAAACGGATGACAGCGGCAAATTCACCGCCTACGATGCTTCCTATGCCACCCCGGAAGGCCTCATCGCCCTGAAAAAACTCATAGAACTCAAAAGTTCTCCGGCATTCCAGAACGGTTCCGCCATCGGCGAAGCGACAAATGTCGGCGCAATCGTTGACGGCACCTGGGACGCAGAAACAGCCAAGCAGGTATTCGGCGACAACTACGCATGCGCAAAGCTTCCGGAGTTCAAAGGCTCCGACGATGCTTCCCATCAGATGAGCGGTTTCGGCGGATTCAAGCTCCTCGGCGTCAAGCCCCAGAGCGACGAGAAAAAGCTTGCGGTCTGCGATGCGATCGCGGCTTACCTTGCAAGCGGCGACGTCCAGCTTGCCCGCTATGAGGCAGTTGGCTGGGGTCCGTCTAATCTTGAAGCCCAGCAGTCAGAAGCCGTCCAGTCGGACGAAGCCCTCACCGCCCTGGCTGCCCAGCTCGAATACTCCATCCCGCAGGGCCAGTATCCAAGCGACTACTGGACGCTGGCGACATCCCTCGGCGATTCCATCATCTCCGGCGAGCTTACGACAGGCTCCTCCGATGACGAGCTGATAGAAACCCTTCAGAAATTCCAGGATTCTTGCGAATCATACGTTGAATAAGAAACATCCGGCTTCTAGATGAATAAAAGTACTCACATCGGGACTTGCACAAGAGCATAAAATCTGACTTTACGGCTTAACGTTCACTTTTGTCATCCTGAGCGTAAGCGAAGGATCTTATATGTTGAACTGTCGCTGTTCATCGCAGTTCGCATTAAAAATCCTTCGCTACGCTCAGGATGACAAGGCATGGATTCACCTGCTTGACGGAGCATTAAAGATCCTTCGCTATGCTCAGGATGACAAAGCACGGATGTATTCACCATGTTGACGGGATGTAAAGATCCTTCGCTACGCTCAGGATGACAAAACGTCAGGTGAAAGCGAACAAGGGGCAACCTCCATCTGCCCTTTTTTAATTTGACAAAAGGTTTATTCTAAGGGGAAATGATTATGATTAAGAAACTCATCGAGGCCTTGCTGGACGACATAAAGGAAATCGGGACGACATTTGCAGAAGGCGATATCAAGACAAGGCTCTCGTTCGTTATCTTCGGCCTGGGACCTCTGCTCCGCGGGCAGATTGTCAAAGGCCTCGCCTATCTCGCGGCCGAAGCCGGCATCATCTGGTACATCGCCGCATTCGGCTGGACATATTTGAGCAAGCTCAAAACGCTCGGCACCATCGAAACCCACAAGGAAGGCCGCATCACGGTCTATGGCGACAACAGCTTCCTTATCCTGCTGTTCGGCCTGCTTACAATCATAGCGGTCATAGCGCTCATTTTCATCTGGCGCGAAAACGTCCGCGAGAACCATGACGAGGAAGAGACGCTGAAGGAGGGAAAGGAGCTTCCGTCCAACAGGAAGGTGCTCTCCTCGCTCCTTGACAAGAATTTCGACAAGACCCTGCTTGCGCTGCCCGTCACCGGCATCTTCGTATTCACGGTGCTGCCGATCCTGTTTATGATTTGCGTCGCTTTTACGAATTACGACAAAAACCACCAATCTCCTACCAACCTGTTTACCTGGGTCGGACTCGATAATTTCCGCCAGCTATTCAAGTTTGGTTCAAGCGGATTCGGAACCACCTTCCTGGCCGTCCTCGGCTGGACCATGGTGTGGGCTTTCTTTGCGACATTTATTGACTATTTCCTCGGCATGGCGGTCGCAGTCATGATTAACAAAAAGGGCATCCGTTTCAAGAAACTGTGGCGGACGATTCTCGTCCTCACGATTGCGGTTCCTCAGATCGTCTCCCTCCTGTACATCTCGAAAATGTTCGCGACAGATGGCCTTGTCAACGGGTATCTGCTGAAATTCGGGCTGATTAAGTCTGCAATTCCATTTTGGAGCGACCCGATGCTGGCCAGGATTATGATTATCGTCATCAACATCTGGATCGGCATACCCTACATGATGCTGATAGCGACCGGCCTGCTGATGAATATCCCGGCAGAACTCTATGAGAGCGCGAAGATGGACGGGGCAAATCAAGTCCAGATGTTCCGGCACATCACGCTGCCCTACATGCTATTTGTCACGGGTCCGTTCCTTCTGACCCAGTTTACCGGCAATCTGAATAACTTCAACGTCATCTATCTGCTCAACAGGGGCGGACCGCAATCCATGAAAATGGCGGAGAACGCCGGGCGGACGGACCTGCTGGTCACCTGGCTCTATAAGATGACCGTCAACAACACGAACTACAAGATGGCTTCCGTCATCGGCATCATGGTCTTCCTTGTGACTGCGATTACTTCGCTCATCGTCTACAACATGCTGCCGTCTGTCAAGGATGAGGAGGGATTCCAATAATGAAAAGAAAAGAACAGATTGGAAATGCGATTATTTATGTCATCCTCGTGCTCATGAGCATTATCTGGCTATTCCCATTTTTCGGCCTGATTATGCAGAGCTTCCGCTCCTATGATCCGAAAGTCGAATACGGCGGAATGGTCGACTACATCATACCGCACAGGTTTTCACTGGATAACTATAAGTTCCTGTTTTCCGGACAGACCAACTTCCTTCGGTGGTATGGGAACACCCTGACTATCGCCGTCTTCGTGTCACTCTTCTCCACGGCGATCATCCTCTGCGTGAGCTATGCGCTCTCCCGGATGCGCTTTAAGGGCAGGACGTTCCTCATGCGGTTCTGGCTCATTCTCGGCATGTTTCCGGGCTTCCTGACCATGATTTGCCTATACTTCCTGCTAAAATCCGTCGGCCTCACGCAGGAAGGCGCTATCCCGGGTCTTATTCTGATATCAGTTGCAAATTCCGGCATGGGCTATTATGTCTGCAAAGGCTATTTCGACACCATCCCGAAATCTCTGGACGAGGCGGCTCTGATCGATGGGGCATCCCGTGCGAGAATCTTCTTCACGATGATCGTCCCGCTCTCGAAACCGATCGTCATCTATACCGCCCTGACGACTTTCCTGGCTCCATGGTGCGATTATGTATTTGCATCCTATGTCGCATTCGGCCATGATAAAAGCTACAACGTGGCCGTCGCCCTCCAGCGCTGGGTCTTCACCAATGACTACCAGGGTTATTTCACGAGGTTCTGCGCGGGCGGCATCCTCGTAGCGGTGCCTGTCACGATCCTCTTTATGTGGCTGCAGAAATACTACGTCGAGGGCGTCACCGGCGGTGCCGTCAAGGGCTAAAGAAGGATTTATCCTGTGCGGCTTACCAGGCACTCTTGTCATCCTGAGCGCAAGCGAAGGATCTTTACGAACTTGCACTCTTGTCATCCTGAGCAAGCGAAGGATCTTTTACAAACTGTCAAACACCAGTAAAGTTGCTATTAGTACGCTTGAACTGACAATTTTGTCATCCTGAGCGCAAGCGAAGGATCTTTTATCTACAGCATCTGCTGTTGGAAAAAGATCCTTCGCTTCGCTCAGGATGACAAAGCATCCGATATCTTCTAAAAAATCCTTCAGTAGCGACCTAAGACAAGGGTTCATATAACGACTAAAGCTTCCTCCATAATCAAGTCAACCGCCCATTGGAAAAGTTCTTATGACGTTTTCTTGCCGTGCATCCTCTCCTTGCACTTATACAGTTCCCGGTCAGCCTCGTCCATCATATCTTTGAAAGTGGTTCCGCTTATATCTTCGGTAAAAGCCCTCCCCCACGCTATGCTAATTTTCCGCCTTTCCTGGTCCTCGCAGAAAAGCCTTTCCATCCGCTCCAAGCTTTCCGGCACGACATCCTTAATGATGGAGACAAATTCATCCCCTCCCAGTCGGAAGCAGTTCCCTCCCTCAGGCGTACTGAAACAATCCTGTATACACTGTGCAGAATTCTGCAGGAGCGCATCTCCGAAGGCGTGTCCCTGCGTATCATTTGTCGTTTTCAGATAGTTGACATCGAACATGATGACCGCAACGGAAACCTTGCTATTCTCCAGTTCCAGCTTGTATTGTTCAAATGCATACCGATTCGGGAGACTGGTTAGAGAGTCTGTATTTGCCGCGGAACGGAGAATCGCATCCAGCTCATCGTGCCGTTTCATGAGGCTGTTGTAGGACTTCTTGACCATGCAGAGGTCCTCTATGATGAAATCTTCCGAAATCGGTTTCCCATCGGAGACCAGCTTGGCAGTGTTTCTGAGCGGGATAAGCATCATCTTGTACAGGGAAATAGATACAATCACAAGTATGGCTATAATCGAACACGTGCCTGCCCACAGCGCGCGCCTGAAAAACAGAATCCTGCCGGAAGCCCGGCCGGAAATGATGCCCATCTGCTGCTTTATTGCCGCAGCGCAGGCAGTTATATTGTCTGAAACCGCTTCCTTGCATAAACTGTAGTTTTCACCCAGGACGAGAATATTTGCAGTTTCCATCCTGCGTTCTTCGGACCATGTCTTCTCCTCTTCTGTGAGGCGGGGCATCGGGATGCTGTCAACCGGGGAAACTTTCGGAATCGGATATACGGAATTTACAAGAGCGATAGCGTGCAACTGGGATTCCAGCATAGTATCAGCGGCTTCCGCTGCAGCAGAAATATATTCCAAGGTATCCTGCTCCAGATCGTAGGTCTTGAAGTTTTCAAGCACCCGATACCCCCGGTGTTCCTCATTCTTCAATTCTGATGCAAATGCCGCAAGCGGATGCAGGTTAACCTCCCCGTTCTGCGTAATGGGCATAAGGACAAATGTCCTTGATGTTTCTGAAAGGAGGCTGGACCCGGCAAGGACAGAAGTCGCTTCTTCTATGTACATTCCGGACTTCTGCATCGTACTTGACATGAGGCCGCTTTGGGAATTGATTCCCAAAATGAAGCTGATGATGGATAGATGAAGAAACGCAAGAACCGCAATAACCGGGATTGCAATTCTATTTGCTGGTATGCCTTCAGGAAACTTGGATGTCAATGAAAACCTCTTCATGTTATTCTCCTCCGGATACTATAAATTTGGAAAAATCCTCAGCAACTCGAAGCATTAACTTATGTCAGAATCCTTGGAATTCAAAATAGACCGTAAATAAATTGTCTCCTCGATTGCCTTTATGCATTCGTCCGTATGCTTGACGATATCATGCCCCCAAAATCTCAGCACCGTCCAGTCCTGATATCGAAGTGACTGTTCGTTCTCACGGTCGCGTTCCATATTCCTCATAATTTTCTTGATCCAATAAGTGCTGTTATCCCCGTTCTCTAAACGCAGCTTAAGTTCTTCCCAATCTTTCCCATGGAAAAACTCGCTGTCGCAGAAAATAGCTATCCGATATTTTGTTATCGCTATATCCGGCGATCCCGGAAGCGCCTTATAATTCTTCCGATATCGGTAACCACGATGCCAGAGGGCTTTTCGCAAGATTAATTCGATACTGGTATTCTCGGAACGAACATGCGACATGGCCTTGTGGCGCTGTGACGGCGTAAGAACATCCATAGATCAGCTCCTTCCCATAGGCTCAATCAGAAAAATCTTCTCAAGACAATACGACTAGCCATTTTGACAGTTATTGTCTGGCACCGGTCAGCCTCAACTCCTCAGCATGCGCTTTCATACCCTCAATCACAATGGCCGCAACCTCCCGGATCTCCATTCCGAGCATCTCGCATCCCTGCAAAATCAACGGGCGGTTGCACTTGGCGGCAAATCGCTTGTCTTTCCACTTCTTCATGAAACTCTTTACTTCCAAGTCTGTGATGCCGTTCGGGCGCATCCGAGCGGCTGCCTGTACAATACCTGTGAGTTCATCGACCGTAAAGATGGACTTTTCCATATTTGTGACAGGTTCCACATTCGTGCAAATGCTGTATCCGTGAGACATTATGGCCCGTATATCTTCCTCGGGTACGCCGAGCTGCCGAAGCGGCTCCTCCGTATGGGCCAGATGTTCTTCCGGATATTTTTCATAATCAAAGTCATGGAGCCAGCCCACGGCTTCCCAGTGCTCCTTATCTTCCCCAAAATAATCTGCCATGGCGCCCATGGCAGCGGAAACATTTGCCGCATGAAGCAGAAGATGGTCTTCCGTTACCATTGTGGCGTTGATTTCTTTTGCTTTTTCAAGACTTAGTTTTTCCATATAAATATCCCTCATGCTCTATGTTTCTCAATCCTCATCCTCACATCTGCAAATGCCATCTTATAAAACTCGTCATAACTCGTTGCATTTGATGACCCGCAGTCCAATATTTGAACCCCATGGGCAGATAGCAATTTGTCGCGCAAGTTCTTCTTGCGCACGGAGTGGTTGTGCCACATGATGTCATCATTCTCCATAGTTTTCTCTAGATTTCCATCTGCCTGTAGAGAATCAAGGGGAAGCGATTCTTTCAGAGTGATGTTTCTATCATAAAAGAAAACCTTGCCGTCCCCATACCGCTCACGTTGTTTTCGTTTCAGCAGCCACCATAAATCAAATTCGCTCAGCTCGAATCCAAAACCGATGACATACACATCCCCGAACAGGAACAACTCGGGCCATGATGTGAAGCAGTGCGGCTTATCCTTTGATATGCTTTTATAATCCACATCAGTGCATACTTCAATGATGCGCTTCAACAGCCTGCCATAGCGGTCATGCCCTAGAACAATCCCCTCGGAAGAACTGGATTCTCCGTGAATATGCCAGAGGCCGACATTTGTAGAATTATTGTTCCTAGCTAGGTATCCGCTGTGCAGACGATACTGAGATTCGCGTTTCTGTTTCCCATTCTCATCCAGAGGAAGCAAATTAAACCGCACAGATGAACGGGAACCTGAAGCTGAAAAATCCCGTTTCGCAAAGAAAGCCCTCTCCAGACAATACGAATAATTTGTCGTGAAGATATGGTCCGCATGCAAAGACGGCAATTCATCAAGCAGATCATTGCTCAAACTCACAAGGCTTTTCATCTCCTTTTTCAGGCGGTTTTCAATATTTTTTATTACATCTTGATCCAATACCTGCGGAATCGGCCTGCCGAGAACAAGCACCTCGTACATGAGCGGAAACGGAATTGCCCTTTTCTCTTCCTCTGTAAGAGCGATGCAATTCGATACGGTCAGATGATCCACCAGCTGATCCCAGGCAACCTGGCCGCTCTTTCGTTCAAGGCCGTTGCCAATCAGGACAATCTGGGGACGGCCATTCCCTCGTATGGGGTATTCGAATTGTACAGTTTTTTTCATTTTGTTCCGCTTCCTTTCAAAGCGGGCAGGCTTCCAGCAAATATGCTTCGCTTTCCGCACACTCTTTCACGATTCTCCACGCCCCGACAAGGGCCTCGAGCGACCAGGCTGCATTTGCCGGGGAGGTGGAGGGCAAGGTGACCGCCTCCCTCCCCAACGCCTTCGCCTGGTATTTGTCGAATACTCGGCCGGACGCTTTCCCATTTGCAAAAATACGGCAAATCTTACCGCAAGCGATAATCTTCCCAAGGTCCGTCGGAACCACGTTTCTGATGCTTGCGTCCGAAGCGCCTCGTATGTCGCACTCGTAAATCGAATCCCACAAGGCAATCCCATTTTGAAGCAAAAACTGTTTCTTTTCCTCGACATCCTGAAAATCCGGCCGTTCATAGATGCGGGCCAGAACCTTCCAGAAGCGGTTGTGCGGATGGGCGTAAAAGAAACCGGCTTCCCTGGACTTTGGAGACGGTAACGAGCCCAGAATTAAAATGCGAGATTCTTCATTATATAGGGGAGGGATGCTGTGTACTACATGCGTATATTCCATATGTCAAGACCTCTCCCCGCCGGTACACAACTTGAGAATTAGCGGGAACAGAGCAATGTAATAGAACGTATAAATGACGGAGAACAGAAGTTTGCCCCAATGAGATCCAAGAGCCCCTACGATTACAGGATTAAGATACGTTTTAAGCAACCACAAGCCGACAAGTCCCACGAGGCCGAGCGCAATGCCCTTCCCGTTTAGCCCTGTCGGTTTGAAACGAATCCATCTCTTTTCCACGAAACGCGCAATGATAAAACCCATCATTTTTCCGAGATCCCCAAATCCGTCATTCATCATCTTCTGCGGGTCAACAATCAGATCGCCATTTCCGTTCAGTTCCATAGGATATGGCTTCACGCTTATATAGATTAGGGAAATGCAGATGAAAATGAAGCCGCCGATCAAAAGTTTATCCTCCATTTCCGGATGAATGTCCAGATAGGCAAACAGTTTTGCCGTCAGGATCAGACTGAGTACGGAGATTGTGATGCCGACAAATACGTCCTGAGGGGTATGCACGCCAAGATAATTTCTTGAAAAACCTGTCAAAAAGACAAATGCGACCCCGATTACAGAAAGCCACCTTGTTTTCTTGTCCTCCCAAAGAACGACGGCCATGCCGCCCGCAAGCGGTCCGGCAGTAGATGTATGCCCGCTGGGGAAAGAGTAGCCCGTGGCGGACGTAATGGCATCGCCGGCCGGCAAAACTCGGGCATCCCGAATCCATGGGCGGTAGATGCACGCCGTCAGCTTCGTGAGCGGCGTAAAAACCATGCAGAAAAAGTAAGAGACAAGCACGTAAAGCCCCTTCCTCTTATTCACGGTCCAATAATAGAATACCGGAATCATAATCAAAAAAGTGACGGCGAACATAGAGACCCACTCCATGAACGGAGTCCAGGCATCATGAATACTGTTCCTGAAATTTTGCAGCCAAAGCAAATACTGTATATCCATAAGTTACTCCTTTCTATAAATCGTATCTTCAAAAAGTATACCATATACTTTTATTCAAAACAAATATCATTCATATAATCTAGTTGCCACACATCCATTTCTGTTACTGTTCACACCTCATGTACTGCCCTTGTCATCCTGAGCGTAAGCGAAGGATCTTTTACCATCTGTAGCGGCTTTATGTAAAAGATCCTTCGCTTACGCTCAGGATGACACCCCAATTACCGCAAAAACAGGCGATTTTGTGCGGAAGTGTGAACAGTAACCCATTTCTAACTGATTCTCGCATTCACGCACCTCTCCGTGATGTAGTTCCAAACAAAGTCATAAGCCTCATCGGGAACATAAACCATCAGGTACTGCAAGAAAGTATTCACCCAGATTAAATTATCGCTTCTTTTTCCTTTGACAGAATTCACTTTCGAGAACTTTGCGTTATAGGAATTCGGCCTCATCGCCAGGCCAGACCCTGCAACTACTCCTCCGACATTGCCGCTAACGGCATTCACGGCCGCCGATGTGGCTGCAATCGTGCGCGTGATCTGCGCCTGATCCGTCGTCTGAGAAAACGTGATTCCTTCTTCATTCATCTCATAAATGAGCATATAGTTCCCTTTATACAGCTTATCGACCAGCCATATCGAGAACAATACTATCAATACGATCGCAACAAAAGTAAGGCCGAAAATGCCAAGCAGCCATAAAAAATCATCGGAACCTCTTGTCAGCACGAGCATAGTGATGATAATGAAGGCGTAGATAATCCCTATGACCTTCATTATAAATTTGAACATGGAAAGGTTTTGGAACATTTTCAGACAATAGATCCAGTTATAGGTGCCGTCTTCTTCCAGAAAGACGACATTGAGTCCGAGTTCGCTTGCCTCTTCGGATGAGAGCGAAGCAAAGTCCAGGCTTTCTATATTTTTAATATCCATAGCAATTTCACCTCATAAAGTAATTTAAAGACAAATCTGTGTATAATATTCTCCCGCCTGTCATTCTGAGTGCAGCGAAGAATCTTTTCTTTTTGCGTATGATTTACGTTTAAGATCCTTCGCTTACGCTCAGGATGACACGGGTTTATGCATCCGTTCAGAAAGAGAATCTTTTCTTTTTGCGTATGGTTGCGTTTAAGATCCTTCGCTTACGCTCAGGATGACACGGGTTTATGCATCCATTCAGAAGGAAAATCATGAGGTAAAGTTTGGCGCGTATTTCGCCGCCAGGCGGATTGCCTCGATCATGCTCACCTCGCTGGCGATATTCCTTCCGGCAATATCGAATGCCGTGCCGTGATCCACGGATGTGCGAAGGATTGGCATGCCGTTCGTGATGGAAATCGTCCGCTCAAAGTCCAGAGTCTTGGTTGCGATATGGCCCTGGTCATGGTACAGGGACAGCACGCTGTTATAGCGTCCCATGGCTGCCAGATGAAACACGGAATCCGCGCCGATTGGTCCTGCGACCGGATAGCCCTCTGCCTTAAGCTGCTCTACAGCGGGAGTTATCTCATTGACTTCCTCCCATCCGAAGAGCCCATGCTCGCCGCAGTGCGGATTCAACCCGGCAATAGCCATGGTTCCCTCATGCACGCCTAATTTGTCAAGTGCCTTAAGGCATTCCTTGACGCAGGATGTGATCTTTTCCTTCTTAATAGCGCCGAGCATTTGCAGCAAAGACAAATGCCGCGTAAGGAAGAACACTCTGAGGCCATTTGTCTCGAACATGGTCAGCGGATCCTCTGTTCCGGTCAACGCACCGAAAATTTCCGTGTGTCCGATGAAAGGGACATTTGCCGCCCGCAATGCTTCCTTATTAATAGGGGTCGTAGCCACTGCGTCCACTTTGCCTCCCATGGCGAGCTCGATGCTCTTTACGATATACTCGTAGGCAGCCTTTCCGCACATGGCCTGCACGATGCCGTACTGAAAACCGGATAGGTCGATATTTGCCAGATCCATCAGGTTGAGAATGCCTTCCCGGTAGTCTCCCTGGTCTGGTTCTTCCACTACGTTGATTTTCAGATTTGCTCCGGTGATAGAGACGGCCTGTCCCATCACCCCTTTGTCGCCTATCACGATGACATCGGCATTCTTGCCCACCACATCGGATACCAGCGCTTTAGCAACAATCTCCGGACCGATGCCCGCCGGGTCTCCAATCGGAACCGCTATAAATGGTTTTTTCATAAATAACCTCCCCTAAGGTTCTTTTCGCCTGAACCAACATACTGCGCGGCTTTTCAAGTGGACCACGACCGTCTTCTAGATGTCCTACCGTGGTCACTCACAAAACCCGTAAATTCATTATATAAAGAAAAAGGCTATCAAGCAAGTGAAAGACTTTTCTCCTCCTCAGGCCTACAATAGGCAGT
>JAUMWM010000195.1 GCA_030529705.1 Lachnospiraceae bacterium | reverse complement strand
CCGGAAATCGTGGAAAGATCCGTCATCCACTCTTCGCCCACGTGATCCGTCACCCATGCGGCAAGTTCCGGATTGCCGTGCAGGAGGAAACGCCTCTGGGTGATGCCATTTGTCTTATTATTGAACTTCTCCGGCATCATCTCGTAGAAGTCTTTGAGCACGTCCTTCTTAAGGATCTCCGTGTGGAGCGCGGCGACGCCGTTCACGGAATGGCTGCCCACGATAGCCAGGTACGCCATGCGGATCTGGCCGTCATAAATGATGCCCATATTGCGGATCTTGTTATGGACGTCATTTGGATATTTCTCGCGGATCTCATTCTCGAATCTGCGGTTGATCTCCTCGATAATCTGATACGTGCGCGGAAGCAGGCGGGAGAAGAGGTCGATCGGCCATTTCTCAAGGGCTTCCGCCATGATCGTATGGTTCGTGTAAGCGCAGGTCTTAGTCGTGATGTCCCAGGCTTCATCCCACTCCATGCCGTACTCGTCCATGAGGAGGCGCATCAGCTCCGGAACCGAGACCGTCGGATGCGTGTCGTTCATCTGGAAGCAGACCTTTTCAGGCAAATTCTTAAGCGTCCCGTAATGCCTCAGATGCTTCTCAAGGGCTTCCTGGAGGGAAGCGGACACGAAGAAATACTGCTGCTTTAAGCGGAGTTCCTTGCCCGCATAATGGTTGTCGTTCGGGTAAAGGACTTCCGTGATCGTGCGCGCGAGGTTCTGCTGCTCCACGGCCTTGTCATAGTGGCCTTTGTCAAATGACGCCAGCTCGAAGTCGACAATCGCCTCCGCATCCCAGATGCGCAGCGTATCTACGACGCCGTTCTTGAATCCAAGAATCGGGATGTCGTACGGGACGGCGCGGACAGACGAATAATTCTCGTAAATATAGTCATTCTTGCCCTTGGCCGGGTTGTACTCGACCCTGGTATTGCCGCCGAAACGTACTTCATGGGTGTGCTCCTGGCGCTTCAATTCAAATGGATATCCGTGCTTCAGCCAGTTGTCCGGAACTTCCTCCTGGAAGCCATTTGCAATTTTCTGCTTGAACATGCCATAGTGGTAGCGGATGCCGCAGCCGTACGCATGGTAGCCGCCGGTCGCCAGGGAATCCATGAAGCAGGCCGCCAGCCTTCCGAGGCCGCCGTTTCCAAGTGCCGGATCCGGCTCTTCATCTTCCAGGGCATTGAGGTCGAGCCCAAGTTCATCCAGGGCTTCCTTGACGCCTTTATACTCGCCGAGGTTCAGCAGGTTGTTGCCGAGCGCGCGGCCAATCAGGAACTCCATGGAGAGATAATACACGATCTTCGTGTTATTTGCCTCGAACCTGCGGCAAGACTGCATCCAGTTTTCAATGATATCCGTCTCGATGACGTTGGAAACGGCCTGGTAGAGCTCTTGCTGGGAGGCATACTCGAGGTCCTTCCTGTAAAGCAATTTTACGGAAACCCTCACCCGCTCCTTGAAAGCCTTCTTGTCAAATCTTCCGCCTTTCATAAGGCCGATACTTTTCTTCGCCAAATTGTTACCCTTCCTTTCTTATAAAACCGCATCTGCCATTTCAATCTCTATGCAAATGCTTCCCGCCGTACGGTTGCCCTGTCATCCTGAGACCAGTTGACTTGTCATCCTGAGCGAAGCGAAGGATCTTCTAGGCATATATGATTTCAGTGCAAAATGCATCTTTCCCTGTGTGAGGATTTTTGTTCCAGCTTGTGCCACAACATCTGGGGGCGATGTGGCGCATCGTTCCCAGATGTTGTGGTGCAAGATGGGACAAAAAGACCGCACAGGGAAAAAGGCCCATTTTGCACTGGAATCATATATATAAAAGATCCTTCGCTTACGCTCAGGATGACAAAACTGCCAACCAAACCGTACAGGTCAAAATTCTCACTGCCTCAAAACGCCCAGCTCCACCGGCTCGGAATTAATCTTCCAGTTCTTCACGTAGCCGGCACTCTCGCCGAAGATAAACTCGTCGGTCAAGACGTCATGCGCGATCGTCTCCTTGTTATCCAGCATGATTTTCTGAATTTTCTCATTCCCCGATGCGTATACCTTGATGCGGTCCATGACCTCGAAGCCCGCTTCCTTGCGCATGGTCTGGATCTTGCTGATCAGCTCGCGGACAAATCCCTCCTCAAGCAGCTCCGGAGTCAGCTCCTTGTCGATGACGACCGTGTTCATGCCGTCCGTCTGCGACTCGAACCCTTCTGTCTGCGCCATGCTGATCAATAAGTCGTCTTCCGATAATACGACCTCGCTGCCGTTGATGTCAAGCTTAATCTCTCCGGCCGCCTTCAATTCTCCCATGGCTTTCCTGCCGTCAAGCTCGGAAAGCGCCTTGCGGATGCCGCCGAGCAGCTTCCCATACTTGGGCCCGACTGTCTTAAGCTGCGGCTTGAACGTGTAATCGATGAAAGAGTCGGCCTCGTCCGTAAGCTCAATCTTCTTAATGTTCAGTTCTTCCAGAATAATCTGCTCGAAGAACTCCGGAATATTATAGGAAGCTTTCAGCATCATCTTCGCGATCGGCTGGCGGTTCTTGATGCCGCTCGCATTCCTGGCCGCCCGGCCGAGAACGACGATCTTCATGACATGATCCATGTTCTCCTCGAGTTCCGGATCAATCATGGACTCGTCTGCTGCCGGATAGTCGCAGAGATGAATGCTTTCGGGAGCATTTGCATCGATCCCCGCCACCAGATTCTGATAAATCTCCTCCGTCATGAACGGCACCATCGGCGCCGCGAGTTTGGAGACCGTGACCAGGGAGGTGTACAGCGTCATGTACGCGTTGATCTTGTCCTGCTCCATGCCCTTCGCCCAGAAACGGGTGCGGCTGCGGCGGACGTACCAGTTGGACAGGTCGTCGACAAATGCCTGCAATGCCTTCCCTGATTCCGGAATCCTGTAGGCGGCCATGTTCGCGTCGACCTCCTTGATGGTGGAGTTCAGGCGGGAGAGGATCCATTTGTCGATAACGGCCAGCTTGTCGTACTCTAACGCGTAGTCGTTCGGATTGAAGTTGTCGATATTTGCATACAGCACGTAGAACGCATAGGTGTTCCACAGCGTGCCGAGGAATTTGCTTTGTCCCTCCTGGACAGCCTTGCCGTAGAAGCGGCTCGGCAGCCACGGAGCCGAGTTCACGATGAAGTACCAGCGGATCGCGTCTGCGCCATATTTTGCGAGGGCTTCCATCGGATCGACGGCGTTGCCCTTGGACTTGCTCATCTTCTGGCCGTTCTCGTCCTGCACGAGGCCGAGGACGATGACGTTCTCAAAGCACGGCTGGCCGAAAATCAGGGTCGAGATCGCGTGCAGCGAGTAGAACCAGCCTCTCGTCTGGTCCACCGCCTCGGAGATGAAGCTGGCCGGGAACTGGGCTTTGAAGAGTTCCTGGTTCTCGAACGGGTAGTGGTGCTGGGCAAATGGCATCGAGCCGGAGTCGAACCAGCAGTCGATGACTTCCGGGACGCGCCGCATGGTGCCGCCGCAGTGCGGGCATTTCAGCGTCACCCGATCGATGAACGGCTTGTGCAGCTCGATGTCGTCCGGGCAGTTGTCGCTCATCTCTTTCAGTTCCGCCTTGGAGCCGATTGCGTGCTGATGGCCGCAGTCATCGCAGATCCACACCGGCAGGGGCGTGCCCCAGTAACGGTCGCGGGAGAGCGCCCAGTCCTGAATATTTTCCAGCCAGTCCCCGAAGCGGCCCTCGCCGATGCTCTTCGGGATCCAGTTTATCTTCTTATTATTAGCGACCAGCTCGTCCTTGACTTCCGTCATGCGGATGAACCAAGACTCGCGCGCATAGTAGATGAGCGGCGTGCCGCATCGCCAGCAGTGCGGATAGTCGTGCTCGAACTTCGGCGCAGCGACCAGGAGTCCGCGGGCTTTCAGGTCTTTCAGGACTTCCGGATCGGCGCTGACCGCCCCTTCCTTCATCTCTTTCTCGGTGGGCTTGCAGCGCATTCCTGCAAATGGCGTCTCTTCCGTCATCTTGCCCTGTTCGTCTACGAACTTGACGAGCGGCAGATCATAATTGCGGCCGATTCTTGCATCGTCCTCGCCAAATGCCGGCGCAATATGCACGATGCCGGTACCGTCCGTCATGGTGACATACTCGTCGCAGGTCACGAAATGGGCCTTCTTGCCCTGGGCATCTGCGACATCGGCGGCGCATTTGTAGAGCGGCTCATATTCCCTGCGCTCAAGGTCCGTTCCGACATACTCTTCAAGGATTTCGACATCTGCATTTTCCCCGAAGACCTTGGGTACCAGGGCTTTCGCGAGAACGTATTTGTCATCCCCATCTTTTACCATCACGTACGTCTCGTGGGGATTCACGCAGAGCGCGCAGTTGGACGGCAGCGTCCACGGGGTGGTCGTCCATGCGAGGTAGTAGAAATCGCCGTCCTTGGCCTTGAAGCGGACAACGGCGGACTTTTCCTTCAGCGTCTTGTATCCCTGCGCGACCTCGTGGCTGGAGAGCGGCGTGCCGCAGCTCGGGCAATACGGAACGACTTTGTAGCCCTTGTAGAGCAGGCCGCGGTCAAATATTTGCTTTAAAGCCCACCACTCCGATTCGATGAAATCATCGTGATAGGTGACATAGGGGTTGTCCATGTCGGCCCAGAAGCCGACGATCTCGGAGAACTCCCTCCACATGCCTTCATATTTCCATACGGACTCCTTGCACTTCTCAATGAAGGGCTCAACACCGTACTCTTCGATTGCTTCCTTGCCTTCGATGCCGATAATCTTCTCGACTTCGATTTCCACCGGCAGACCGTGCGTGTCCCATCCCGCTTTCCTCGGGACCAGCTCGCCCTTCATTGCGTGGTACCTGGGGATCATGTCCTTGATGACGCGGGTCAATACGTGCCCGATGTGCGGCTTCCCGTTCGCGGTCGGCGGCCCGTCAAAGAACATGTAGGTCGGGCAGTCTTTCCGCTGTTCGATACTCTTTCGGAAGATGTCATGATCTTTCCAGAATCTGGCGGTCGCTTTCTCCCGTTCAACAAAATTCAGGTCAGTTTCTACTTTCTTGTACATATCTGTTTCGGCTCCTTTTCTCGTCAGGTTCAGCCCTACGTAAAACCATATTATATAGGGGAAGGGTTGGGGTTGTCAAGTTGAAGATTCTGGCCTGCGCGGGTTCGGTCCATGGGTTCGGTTCCCGGGCCTGGTTTTCGGGCTCGCCTTCGGGCTTGG
>JAUMWM010000031.1:12073-17921 GCA_030529705.1 Lachnospiraceae bacterium | reverse complement strand
TCCCTGTGCAGTCTTTTTGCCCCATCTTGCACCACAACATCTGGGAACGATGCACTTTCGTCGCCCCCAGATGTTGTGTCACAAGCTGGAACAAAAATCCTTGCACAGGAAAAGATGCATTTTGCACTGGAATCATTAATGATGATTAAGACATTTCGTAAAAGAGGTTATCTGATGAGTGTTATTAAGAGAGAAGACGTTCGAAATGTAGCAATTATCGCCCATGTTGATCATGGTAAGACTACGCTTGTCGATGGAATGCTTCGCCAGAGCGGCGTGTTCCGGGAGAATCAGGAAGTGCGGGAACGCGTGATGGATTCCGGCGCGATTGAACGGGAGAGGGGAATCACGATTCTTTCCAAAAATACCGCCATCACGTACAAAGGCGTGAAAATCAATATCGTGGATACCCCCGGTCATGCCGATTTTGGAGGAGAAGTCGAACGGGTTCTGAAAATGGTCAACGGCGTCATCCTGCTGGTGGACGCATTTGAAGGGACGATGCCGCAGACGAAATTTGTCCTGAAAAAAGCGCTGGCCCTGGATTTGCCCGTGATCGTGTGCATCAACAAAATCGATCGACTGGAAGCCCGTCCGGATGAAGTGGAAGATGAAGTCCTCGAGCTCCTGATGGATTTGGACGCCTCTGACGAACAATTGGAATGTCCGTTCCTCTTCGCGTCAGCCCGGGAAGGGACTTGCGTCCGGGAAGTCGGTGAAGAGCCGAAAGATTTAAAGCCGCTCTTTGAGACCATCATCGATTACATCCCCGCGCCGGAAGGAGACCCGGAAAAGGGCACGCAGATTCTGATTTCCACAATTGACTATAATGAGTATGTGGGCAGGATTGGAATCGGCAAAGTGGACAACGGCTCCATAGCAGTCGGGCAGGAGATTGTACGGGTGAATTACCACGACCCGTCAATCCATGAGAAGACCAGGATTACGAAATTGTATGAATTTGACGGCCTCTCCAAGGTGGATGTCCAGAAAGCGGAGGTTGGCTCAATCGTCGCTATTTCCGGTATCGGGAATTTGCAAATCGGCGATACGATCTGCAAGATCGGGGAGGAGGATCCGATTCCCTTCCAGAAGATTTCCGATCCGACGATATCCATGAACTTCATTGTCAATGACAGCCCGTTTGCAGGGCGCGAGGGTACCTACTGTACGTCCCGGCAGATCAGGGAGAGGCTGCTTCGAGAGCTGAACACGGATGTCTCCCTGCGCGTCGAGGACACCGACAATACTGACACGTTCCGCGTCTCCGGGAGAGGAGAGCTGCATTTGTCCGTATTGATCGAAACCATGAGGCGGGAAGGGTATGAATTTGCCGTCTCCAAGGCAGAGGTCATTTATCGGAACGACGAGAAGGGGCATGTGCTCGAGCCCATGGAGGTCTGTTATGTGGACGTGGCCTCTGACTATTCAGGAACAGTCATCAGCATGCTCTCCGAGAGGAAGGGCGAGCTGCGCGGAATGTCAACCTTGTCGGATGGCTCGGTCAGGCTGGAGTTCCTGATTCCGGCGAGGGGCCTCATCGGCATCCACGGAGATTTCCTGACGGCGACCAAGGGCACCGGCGTGATGAACTCGGTGTTTGATTCCTACGCCCCCTATAAAGGAGACATTACGTTCAGGAAGAACGGGTCCCTTATCGCATACGAGGACGGCGAGGCGGTAACGTACGGCCTTTTTGCCGCCCAGGAACGCGGAGCGCTCTTCATCAGCCCGGGCGAGAAGGTCTATGCGGGCATGGTCGTGGGCGAGAGCGCGAAGACAGAAGAGATCGAGATCAATGTGTGCAAGACGAAGCATTTGACAAATACCAGATCCTCCAGTGCGGACGAAGCCCTGACTCTCACGCCGCCCAGAATTCTGTCGCTGGAGCAGGCGCTCGATTATATCGATACGGACGAGCTGCTGGAGGTGACGCCGAAGTCGCTGAGAATCCGGAAGAGGATTCTGGATTCGAGGCTGAGGAAGAGGGCAAATGCCAACAAGTGATAGTTTGAGTCCTAAGTGGAATTGGAGAAATTCTAACCATCGTGATTTCAGGGGCAGATACCAACAAATGATAGCCGCAGCCGCAAGGCAGGAACACTTATAGAAGGAGAGAAACATGGCAATTTTTAAAGGATCGGGAGTAGCAATCGTGACTCCGATGAAGGAGAACGGAGAAGTTAATTACGAGTCGTACGAGGCTCTGCTTGAGGATCAGATTAAGAACAAGACGGATGCGATTATCACATGCGGGACGTCCGGAGAGGCGCCGACGCTGGATGATGACGAGCATCTCGAAGTGATTCGGTTTACCGTGGATGTCGTGAAGGGGCGGATTCCTGTCATTGCCGGGACCGGGTCGAATAACACGGCGCATGCCGTCATGATGTCCGAGGAGGCTGAGAAGCTCGGCGCGGACGGCCTGCTGCTCGTCACGCCTTACTATAACAAGGCCACGCAGGCGGGCCTGGTGGAGCATTATACCACGATCGCTTCCGCGACGTCCCTTCCGTGCATTCTTTATAATGTCCCGTCCAGGACCGGAACAAAGATCCTGCCGGCGACCATGATGGAGATAGCGAAGAGGAATGCGAATGTCCGGGCAATCAAGGAGGCCAGCGGGGATTTCAGCGCGATTGCAGAGCTGGCAAATCTCTCCGACGGCACCATCGATATCTATTCCGGCAACGATGACCAGGTCGTGCCGCTCATGAGCCTTGGCGGGATCGGCGTGATTTCCGTCCTTGCAAATGTTGCCCCGCGCGCAACTCATGACATGACGCAGTATTGCCTGGACGGGGATTTTGCGAAAGCGGCTAAGATCCAGCTTCGGGCTATCCCGCTCGTAAAGGCTTTGTTTAGCGAGGTGAATCCGATACCGGTCAAGGCCGCCCTCAATATGCAGGGCTTCAAGGTCGGCCGCCCGAGGCTGCCCCTCACCGAGATGGAGGCGGCGCACCAGGAGGTCCTTCGCAGGGCGATGGAAGACTTTGGATGCCTTTAATTGCGTGATATTGTTATTGTTTGCACATTCAGTATCGACCTTGTCATTCTGAGCGTAAGCGAAGAATCTTTAATCATCTACAGCGGTTATTGTAAAAGATTCTTCGCTGCGCTCAGGATGACGTCCATTTTTTTTGCAAATTCTTACGATTTTCAGAAAGGAAAATGAAATGGTAGATATTATATTGCATGGATGCAGCGGTTTCATGGGTCAGGTCGTGACGGACATTGCTGCGGCTGATGCCGATGTCAGGATTGTAGCCGGGATTGATGTTGCTGACCGCGGAAACAAGGATTACCCGGTCTACACGGAGGCGGCTCAGTGCCGGGAAACGGCGGAGTGCATTATAGATTTTTCAAATGCAAAAGCTATCGATGGCCTTCTCGATTACGCCATCGCCAGGTCTTTGCCGGTCGTCCTGTGCACGACGGGCCTTACGGAGGCGCAGCTTGGGAAAGTGGAGGATGCCTCCAAGAAGATAGCAATCTTGCGGTCTGCAAATATGTCCCTCGGTGTCAATCTTCTGCTCAAGCTCCTTAAGGAGGCGGCTGCGACGCTTGCCCCGGCAGGATATGACATGGAAGTGGAGGAGATGCACCACAGGAGGAAGGTCGACGCTCCGAGCGGAACGGCCATTGCCCTTGCGGAAGCCCTGAACGAGGGTGCCGGAGGAGAGTATCATTTTACTTATGATCGCAGCCAGAGGACTGCCGCGAGAGATGACAAGGAGATTGGCGTTTCTGCCCTTCGAGGCGGCACGGTGGTCGGCATCCATGACGTGATATTTGCAGGCCAGGACGAAGTGGTCGAGTTCAAGCATACGGCATACTCCAGGGCGATATTTGCAAAGGGAGCGGTGGCGGCCGCCAAGTTCCTTGCCGGGAAGGCTCCCGGGATGTATAACATGGCGGACGTGATCGGATAAAATTCGGCCCGCGGGGACGGTTCTTTTGGACCAAAAAAAATCGGCCCGCGGGCCGATTTTAGACGGGGGGAATATGGAATTTCGACCATGCATAGATATTCATAATGGGAAAGTGAAGCAGATTGTTGGCAGCAGCCTCCGAGATGCGGGGGATGCTGCCAAAGAAAACTTTGTGGCGGGACTCTCGGCGCAAGATTACGCCGAAATGTTCAAAAAGGACGCTCTTAAAGGAGGGCATGTCATCCTGCTTAATCCCTCCACATCCCCATGGTATGAGGAGACGAGACGGCAGGTTCTCGAAGCGCTGGCCGCTTATCCGGGAGGCCTGCAGGTCGGTGGGGGGATTCGGGATGATAATGCGATGGAATTTGTCCGTGCCGGCGCAAGCCATGTGATAGTGACCAGCTATGTCTTTTTCGGCGGGAGCATTTGCATGGAAAATCTTCTTAAAATCGTCCGGGCAGTCGGACCGGACCGGCTCGTTCTGGACCTATCCTGCCGGAAGAAGGAGGATGGAAAGTATTACATCTGCACGGACAGGTGGCAGAAGTTCACGGATACGGAAGTCACGCCGGAGCTCTTTATGAAGCTGTCGGCCTATTGCAGCGAGTTCCTTGTCCATGGGATTGACGTGGAAGGCAAGGGGAGCGGCTTTGACGGGGAACTTGTGGAGATGCTCGGACGGGCATCGGAGATCCCCGTGACCTATGCCGGAGGAATCAGGTCGCTGGACGACCTTTTTAGGCTGCGGCAAATCGGGAGGAACCGCGTGCATGCGACGGTGGGATCGGCTCTAGATATTTACGGCGGGAGTCTGCCTTATGCGGACGTTGTGCGTTTTTGTCGGGGTATGTCACAGTTCACGCCACATGGCTCTCCTTTGTCATCCTGAGCGTAAGCGAAGGATCTTTTACAGAAAGAGCCTGTTTTTGCTAAAAGATCCTTCGCTGCGCTCAGGATGACATTCACTTTTTTCGCAAACACAGACGATTTTTGAGCAGAAGTGTGAGAAGTAACCGGGGGGCATTTGTTAAAAATGCATGAAATCATATGAGCGGTTGCATATTCTTTGTGCAGAAGGTATAATTAAGTCAGGAGTTCTGCATTGGCATCCTCATGGACAGTGCATCTCCGAGTAAACCGTAAAGGATGTGACTGTATGAAATTTGTAATCAGCGGAAAAAATCTCGAAGTTAGTGAAGGGTTGCGGAATGCGGTGGAGGACAAGCTTGGAAAGCTGGAGAAGTATTTCGCTCCTGACACGAAGTGCATCGTCACCCTGTCCGTGGAAAAGGACAGGCAGAAGGTTGAGGTGACGGTTCCGGTCAAAGGCAATATTATTCGTTCGGAGCAGGTCAGCAATGACATGTATGTATCGATTGATCTCGTTGAGGAAGTGATTGAGCGGCAGCTTAAAAAGTACAAGAAGAAAATCATCGACAAGCATCAGAACGTCGAGAATTTTCAGAAGGCCTACATCGAGAAAGAGTATGACCAGGCGGAGGACGAGCTTGCAATCAGCCGCGTAAAGAGGTTTGAAATCAAGCCCATGTATCCGGAAGATGCGTGCGTCCAGATGGAGCTCTTGGGACATAACTTCTTTGTATTTGTCAATGCGGAGACTGACGAGACGAACGTTGTATATAAGAGGAAGGGAGGCACATACGGTCTGATTGAGCCGGATGTGTGATGTGTAAGAATTGGGTCAAAAATTAATGTCCCGAATTTTTCAGCATATAGGGATAGAAATCATATGGCTCAATCCTAAGCAAAAATAAGGCAGAGGGAGGCTGTGCCGACCTCTGCAATATCGGCTCGCGGGGGAGGGCCATTTGGGGTTATTTTTTTTTTCCCAAAAAGTCCGGCCCCCCCGGGCGCGTTTTTTTTGGGCCACAAGGCCCGCCCCCCCGGCCGGA
>JAUMWM010000031.1:0-12063 GCA_030529705.1 Lachnospiraceae bacterium | reverse complement strand
GGCCCACCATAGAAATTTCGGCCGGGGGGGGCCCTCCTTTTTTTTTTAATTATTTTTCCCAAAAACGGGCCCCCCCCGCGGGTCGATTTTTTTTGGCCCAAAAGGACCGTCCCCGCGGGCCGATGCGCCTGAAAATCATTGTTTTCCCATTTTGAGCGTGTTATTATAGTAGGCAGGCAACGCAAACCATAAAGGAGTATAACATGGGACTTTTTGAGAAAATATTCGGAACCCACAGTGACCGCGAAGTAAAAAGAATCATGCCAATCGTAAACAAGATAGAGGCGCTCCGGCCGGAAATGCAGGCGCTCTCCGATGAAGAGCTGAAAGCCAAGACCCCGGAGTTTAAAAGACGTCTGGAAAATGGCGAGTCGCTCGATGATATTCTTCCGGAAGCCTATGCCGTCGTGCGCGAAGCGGCCAAGCGCGTACTTGGCATGGAGCACTTCCATGTGCAGCTGATCGGCGGCGTGATCCTGCATCAGGGCAGAATCGCCGAGATGAGAACTGGCGAAGGAAAAACGCTCGTATGTACGCTGCCCGCCTATCTGAACGCTTTGGAAGGCAGGGGCGTATGCGTAGTCACCGTCAATGACTACCTGGCAAAGCGCGACGCGGAATGGATGGGCGAAGTGCACCGTTTCCTGGGCCTTAGCTGCGGCTGCGTCCTGCAGCCGATGAAGCCGGATGAGCGGCGGGAGATGTACAACTGCGACATTACTTACATCACCAATAACGAACTCGGTTTTGACTACCTGAGGGATAACATGGTCATCTACAAGGAGCAGCTCGTCCAGAGAGGCCTGCATTATGCCATCATCGACGAGGTGGACTCCGTCCTGATTGACGAGGCCCGCACGCCGCTCATCATTTCCGGGCAGAGCGGTAAATCCACGAAGATTTACGAAGTCTGCGACATTCTGGCTCATCAGCTCGTAAGGGGCGAAGCCTCCGGAGAGATGACCAAGATGGCGGCAATCATGGGGGAAGAGATCACGGAGACCGGCGACTTTATCGTAAACGAGAAGGACAAGATCGTAACCCTCACGGAGGAAGGCGTAAAGAAGGTCGAGGATTTCTTCCACATTGAAAATCTGTCCGATGCGGAGAACCTGGAAATCCAGCACAATGTGGATCTGGCCCTTCGGGCAAATTACCTGATGCACAGGGATCAGGATTATGTCGTAAAGGACGACCAGGTTTTGATCGTCGATGATTTCACCGGCCGCATCATGCCGGGCCGCCGCTATTCGGACGGCCTCCACCAGGCCATCGAGGCCAAGGAAAAAGTCAAGGTCAAGCAGGAATCGAGGACGCTGGCGACCATCACGTTCCAGAACTTCTTTAACAAATTTGAAAAGAAGTGCGGCATGACAGGTACCGCCCTCACGGAAGAACAGGAATTCCGCGACATCTACGGCATGGACGTCATCTCCATTCCGACAAATGTACCGGTCATCCGCCAGGATCTGGACGACGCCGTCTTCAAGACCAAGCGGGAGAAATATTATGCAGTGGTTGAGGCTGTCAAGGAAGCCCATGCGAAGCAGCAGCCGGTCCTTGTCGGCACGATTACAATCGACGTCTCCGAGCATGTCTCAAAGCTTCTAAAAAGGGAAGGCATTCCGCATACGGTATTGAATGCGAAGTTCCATGAGATGGAAGCGGAAATCGTCGCCCATGCCGGCGAGGCCGGGGCGGTAACGATCGCCACCAACATGGCCGGCCGTGGTACCGATATCAGGCTCGACGACATTTCAAGGGCTGCGGGAGGGCTTAAGATCGTCGGAACGGAGCGCCACGAATCAAGGCGTATCGACAACCAGCTCCGAGGCCGGTCCGGCCGACAGGGCGACCCCGGCGAATCCAGATTTTACATTTCCCTCGAGGACGACCTGATGAGGTTGTTCGGGTCGGAGAGGCTGATGTCTGCATTTGAGGCACTCGGCGTCCCTGAAAATGAGCAAATTGAGCATAAGATGCTCAGCAATGCGATTGAGAACGCCCAGAAAAAGATAGAAGGCAACAACTTCGGCATAAGAAAGAACCTTCTTGAATTCGACCGTGTAAATAATGACCAGAGGGAAGTCATCTATGAAGAGCGTCGGAAAGTACTGGACGGCGAGAACATGAGGGACGTCATTTTTCAAATGGCGGATGCCGTCATAAACCGCTATGTCGATATGTGCTTCGGGGAAGACCAGGATCCGGAGGATTCCGAGGAAGGCATCCTGGAACTCAACCAGAACCTGCGCCCGATTATCCCGATTGCCCGGGTCCATGCCGAGGGTATCAAGGGGATGAGCAAGAACCGCCTGAAACAGGCTCTCAAGGAAGAGGCTGCGAAGCTTTATGAAGCCAAAGAAGCGGAGATTGGCGACATGGAGCAAATGCGCGAGTTCGAGCGCGTCGTCCTCCTTCGAGTCATCGATGCCCGCTGGATGAACCAGATTGACGACATGGAGCAGCTTCGGCAGGGCATCGGCCTTACTGCCTACGGCCAGCAGGATCCCAAGATCGAGTACAGGATGATCGGCTTTGACATGTTCGAGGAGATGTCCCACAACATTCAGGAGGAGACCCTCAGAATCCTGTATCACCTCAGAATCGAGCAGAAGATCGAGCGGGAGGAGCAGGCGAAGCCGATGACTACTAACAAGGAAGAGGAAGGACCCAAGAAGCCCGTCCAGCGGAAAAGCAAGAAGATCCAGCGGAACGATCCGTGTCCGTGCGGGAGCGGCAAGAAGTATAAGAACTGCCACGGCCGTCCGGGCATGCCGCCGCTCGATCTCGAGTAATCAATAATCGTAGAATGCAACCTGTTCGGTTGGAATGGCAATTATGTCATCCTGAGCGTAAGCGGAGGTTCTTTAATGTCATTTGGAGCGTAAGCGAAGGATCTTTTTCAAAAGCGTCTGTTCTCGGTAAAGATCCTTCGCTGCGCTCAGGATGACAAAACATCAGTTGACAGAAGAATGGGGCAACAGCACAGTTGGAAATAATGGAAGGGAGTCAGATGCGTAAGCGGCATCAGGGGAGAGCCGCGGGGGGTTATCATAATGAGAGTTCTAATAGTCTATGCGACCCGCGGGGGGTGCGCAGCAAAAGCCGCATCCCTCCTGGGTAGCTATTTTCGTGACGTTAAAATCTGCGATCTTGAGAAAACAAGGCCGGACCCGAAGTTCTATGATGTCGTGATTTTCGGGAGCGGGATCCGATTCGGGACGATCTATAAACCGCTGATGGCCTGGCTGGATACTTACTGGGATGTCGTGCGGCCGAAACTTAAGGGTCTTTTTATTTGCAATGCGCTGATGGACGAGGCGCCACAGATTCTCCGGGACAATTTTTCGCTTGAGCTTCGAAACAGCTGCGTGATAGCTGAAAGCCTTGGCGGGGAATTTGATATAGACTCGTTGCCCGCTTCCGACAGGGTCATGCTAAAACTCCGCAAAAAGGAACTGGTCAGCGGGCAGGTGCGGGAATTCGTGCCTTGCCTGCAGCCGGACAGGGTCAGGGCATTTGCCCAGGCCATGCTGGAGGCCATGGAAGAGGAAAAGCAGCGAAGAACCGGAAACAGGAAGAAAGGAAAAGTATGTCGGGCGGAATGAATGATACGCCGAGGTCCGACCGGTTCACGATCGGGATTTTCGGCATTACAAATGCAGGCAAGTCTTCTCTCATCAATGCGCTCACCGGCCAGGATCTGGCGCTGACGAGTCCGATAGCCGGGACGACGACGGATCCGGTGAAGAAGTCCATGGAGCTTCTGCCAATCGGTCCCGTCCTTCTGATTGACACGGCCGGGCTGGGCGATACCGGTTTGCTTGGCGGCGCAAGGATGGAGAAAACCTATGAGGAGATGAGGCGGTGCGACCTGGCGGTCATCGTCATTCCCTCGAATCGGATTATCGAAGGGGATGCTTCTGATGCCATCGCGTCGGAAGAACGAGAGCTCATTGCCCGCCTCAAAAAATCCGGCATTCCTTCCGTCATCGCTGCAAATTTCTGCGACGACGGACTGCCGGATGCGGAAGTGCGGGAGGCATATGAGGGGACAGGCCTTCCGGTATGCTATGTCTCCGCGGCAAATGGGCGCGGAATTGAAGAGCTAAAGAAGACGATCGCTGACAATGCGGAATATGAAGGACCGGACCTGGGGCTTATCAAGGGGCTAGTCGGTCCGGGCGAGACGGCCGTGCTGGTTGTGCCGGTGGACAAGGCGGCGCCGAAGGGCAGGCTCATCCTCCCGCAGCAGCAGACCATCCGGGATTTGCTCGACCATCGGGCCATGGCGGTCGTGGCCCAGCCGGAAACGCTGGAAGCGGCGCTGGCCAATATGAAGATACCGCCGAAAATAGTGATTACGGACTCTCAGGCATTTGCAGAAGTTGCAAAGAAGGTGCCGGCAGAAATACCGATGACGTCATTTTCTATTTTATTTGCAAGGCAGAAAGGCGATCTGCGGCTGCTCCGGGAAGGCGCAGCCGTGATACGGAGGCTTAAGGCTGGGGACAAAGTCCTCGTGCTCGAGGGCTGCACGCACCACAGGCAGGAGGATGATATTGGGACGGTGAAGATTCCGCGCATGATTCGGAAAATCGCCGGCCAGGATATTCTTTTTGAGTGGTACAGGGGGAATTCCCTGCCGGAGAATTTCGGGGACTACTCTCTTATCATACACTGCGGTGCCTGCATGCTGAACCGGCGGGAAATGCAGTATCGGATCAGGACGGCGTCCGGGGAGGGTGTTCCGATCACGAATTATGGGATGGTCATCGCTGAGACGCTGGGCATCTTGCCCAGGGCTATGGAGCCGTTTGAGGAATCATGAGTATGAATTACAAGATAAGAAACGGAAAAGTATTAAAATCCGGGGCGGAGAAACTATCCGTCGTCCCCGAGGACCTTTATGTAATAGAAGGAAAAGTGTATGAGCATGTTCCGGAGGGGGCGGAGGGCGCCATCGAGGAGGTTGATGCCGGGGGGCATCTGATCATGCCCGGCCTCATCAATCTTCACACCCACGCCTACATGACGCTTCTGCGGAATTATGCGGACGATGTTGATTTCGACGAGTGGCTTTTTAGGAGGGTCATGCCGGTGGAGGACAGCCTCCCGCAGGAGGGGGCATACTGGACCACGCTTCTTGCCTGCATGGAGATGATCCGGACGGGGACGACCTGCTTCAACGACATGCATATGTTCAAGGGACAGTCGGCAAAAGCCGCCGCCCAGGCCGGCATGCGCGCATTTATCGGGCGGGGGCTCGTGGGGGAGGATCTTTACGGGGACGGCCTGTCCAGGTTTCGGGACGCCCTTGAAGAACAGGAGGAGTGGGGAGGCAACGGCCTGCTCGAATTCGTCCTGGCTCCGCACGCCGTGTACAGTTGCTCCCCGAAGCTTTATGGGCAGGTTGCCGAGGAAGCGGCCAAAAGGCACATGTTAAAGCATACCCATGTCTCCGAGAGCGACAATGAGGTCAGGAACTGCCTGGGCCAGTACGGGAAAACGCCGGTTGAGCTTCTTCGTGATGCGGGCTTTCTTGATGACAGGACGATTCTTGCCCACTGCGTGAAAATGCAGGGGGACGATATTCAGATTATCGCCGATGCCGCCTGCAGCGTCGTGACGAATCCCGCTTCCAATGCCAAGCTTGGAAACGGTTTTGCCCCGCTATCTAGCCTGTCAGCAAGCGGAGTCAGGCTGACGCTCGGGACGGACGGGACCAGCAGCAACAACACGTTGAACCTGTTCCGGGAGATGAACCTGGTTTCCCTGATTCACAAAGGAATCGCAGGGGACTCTACCGCCCTGCCATCCGACAGCGTTATCCGCATGGTGACGGAGAATCCGGCCGCAGCGGTCGGGATGCAGGGTCGGCTTGGCGTGATTTCTGATGGGGCAAATGCAGACCTCGTTTTCATCGACCTTAATGAGCCATCGCTCTTCCCGAACAACAATATCGTGTCCTCTCTCTGCTATTCGGCAAATGGGTCGGAGGTCGATTCGGTCATGATAGACGGGAAATTTGTCATGAGGCGGAGGCAGTTCTTAACCATCGATGCCGAGCGGGTGAGATACGAGGTACGGAGCCTGGCTGACAGGTATCTATCACTCTGAAATAAAAAAGTCGTATGGCATAATAGCATTTTTATCTCATGGGTCGAAAGAACACTGATATCAAAACGATATCAAAAGGAAGGGATATTTTATGAGCAATATAAAGGATGCCGGCCTTGCGCCGGACGGTAGGAAAAAAATCGAGTGGGTGCGCTCCTTCATGCCGGCCCTCTCCGAAATCGAAAAACAGTTCGAGGCGGAAAAGCCCTTCAAGGGGCTCCGCATCGCCGTGTCCGTCCACCTGGAGGCAAAGACGGCCAATCTGGGCCTGGTCCTTGCGAAAGGCGGCGCGGAGGTCCATCTGACCGGCTGCAACCCCCTCTCGACGCAGGATGACGTCGCGGCGGCCATCTCGGAAATGGGGGTTGAGACGTATGGGAAGTATGGCGTAACGCCGCAGGAATACGAGGATTTGCTGACAGAAACCCTGTCCTGCCATCCCCACCTGATTGTTGACGACGGGGGAGACCTTGTCAATTTGCTTGGCGGCAAATGCCGGGAATTTGCAGATCATTTAATCGGAGGATGCGAGGAGACCACGACGGGAATTCTCAGGCTGAAAGCGAGGGAGCGGGAAGGCATCCTTCCCTGCCCGATGATGGCGGTGAACGATGCGAAGGCAAAGCATTATTATGATAACAAATACGGGACAGGCCAGTCGGCCTGGACTGCGATTATGGACACCACCAATCTGATCGTTGCCGGGAAGACGGTCGTGATTGCCGGCTACGGCTGGTGCGGCAAGGGTACGGCCATGCGGGCGAAGGGCATGGGGGCAAATGTCGTCGTTACGGAAATCGACCCCTTCAAGGCCCTTGATGCCACGATGGACGGGTTCCGCATCATGCCGATGGACGAGGCTGCCAAAATCGGCGATATCTTTGTGACGGTCACGGGTTGCAAGGACGTCATCACGGAGAAGCACTTCAAGGTGATGAAGGACCAGGCTATCCTTTGCAATGCGGGACATTTCGACTGCGAGGTCAATGTCGCGGCGCTGAAAAAGATTGCCGTGAAGTCGGAGGAGAGAAGGAAGAATATCATCGGCTATACGCTGGACGACGGCAGGACGCTGAACGTGCTGGGCGAGGGCCGGCTCGTGAACCTGGCCTGCGGCATGGGGCATCCGGCGGAAATCATGGACATGTCTTTCGCAGTTCAGGCTCTGAGCCTTAAGTGGCTGGCGCAGCACAGGGACGAGCTTTCCCTTAAGGTTTATGACGTGCCGGATTCGATAGACGACGAGATTGGGCGATGCAAGCTGGCCGCGATGGGGCTGTCAATCGACACGCTTACACCTGAACAGGAGGCCTATCTGAACGGCTGGGCGGCGGACTGAAAAAGATCCTTCGCTTACGCTCAGGATGACAGAGTGTTGCTTACTTGTTGTTCTGAACGTAAGTGGTGAACCATAATGCACAGTAAGTGTTGTACATAAAAGATCCTTCGCTTACGCTCAGGATGACAGAGTGTTGCTTACTTGTTGTTCTGAACGTAAGTGGTGAACCATAATGCACAGTAAGTGTTGTACATAAAAGATCCTTCGCTTACGCTCAGGATGACAGAGTGTTGAACCCTTGTCATCCTGAGCGCAAGCGAAGGATCTTATTTATCTCCTCTTAGGCGTGTTTTTCGCCTGAACCGACATAGCAATTCACCTTTTTAGAGGCTTATAACTGTCTCACTTAGTCGAGCTTGATGCCTTTCAGAAGGTCTCCAAGGCTTGTTGTAAGTTCCTCGGTTTTCGGGATCTCAACCTTTTCTTCCTGATCGCGATCGCGGCCTGTGCTGCGCTCCTTGTCGCCCTTGCGGCCCGTCTCGCGAGCTGCCGGCTGCTTTGTCTCCTCGGGAACCTCTGCCAGAGCCTTCATGGAAAGCGAAATCTTGCCGTCCTTCACGCCGATGACCTTCACCTTGACTTCGTCGCCCACGGAAAGCATTTCCTTCGGATGGTTCAGCCTCTTCGTGTTGGTGATCTGGGAGATATGGACAAGGCCGTCAATACCATCGCCGAGCGACACGAATGCACCGTAAGACTGGAGGGAGTCTACCTTTCCATCCAGGACCGCCCCTTCCTTGATGGCCGCTTTCCTGGCAGCTTTGGCCTCGGACCGCCTCTCGCGAAGAACATCCCTGGAGCTGAGGATGAGCTTCTTGCCTTCACGCTCAGCCTGGATGATGCGCGCGGGGATCGTCTGCCCGACAAATGTTGTCAGGTCTTCCACATAGTCGAGGGACAGCTTGGATGCCGGGATGAAAGCGCGGATGCCGTTAATGAAAGTCACGACGCCGCCCTTTACGGCTTCCTTGACCGTCACTTCAATCGCCCTCTTCTCAGCGAGCAAATCCTCGAACTTCTGCCATGCCAGCGTCTCGGTCGCCTGTCTGCGGCTCAGCAGGATATTTCCGTTCCCATCGTCAAGCTTGACGACGACTGCCTTGACTTCATCTCCGGGATGGACGTCGTTCTTGATAGAGAATCCCTGCTCTGCGGAATAATCCTTCGCGCGAATGATGCCTTCCGCCGCATACGAAAGGTCAACCGTAACTTCCGTGTCTGTCACGCCGACTACGGTGCCTTCCAGAATATCGCCGACCTTGATATCGCGCATGGAGGAATCAATCTCTCCGGCGTAATCAGCCATCGTCTCTGCCGGCGCTTCCTCAGCGGGAGCTTCTACCGGAGCTGCCTCCGGAGCCTCTTCGGCGGGAGCTTCTGCCGGAGCGGCCTCTGCAGCCGGAGCTTCTTCCGTCGCTTGCGTATCAACGGCAGAGTCCGCTGCTGCGATTTCCTCAATTGTTTCGTTGGTCACGTTCATTTCTTCCATGTTCCTTCTCCTTATATCCTTAATGAGTGGGCCAAACCCTAGCCTATAGTGTATCATATTTTTGAAAGAAGCGAGTAAGTATTTTTCTTTTTTTCAAAATATGCTATTATATGCAGGGTAAAGTCCCTAATACTTCAAAACAAAGAGGAAAATACATGTCAGGCGAGAAGAAAAATGACGATAAGGCCGGGAAAATGGCCGCAGGCGGGGAGCCGTCAGCCAAAAAGAGGGTTACGATGGCCTCCCTGCTCATTATTCAAGCGGGGGTCATCCTGTATACATGTTCCGGAATCTGCTCCAAGATGACGTCGAACTTTGCCCCGTTCTCTTTCGGGTGGCTGTTCTGGATAGGGCTGGAAGTTTTTTGCCTCGGCGCATATGCCATCTTCTGGCAGCAGATCATCAAGCACTTTGACCTGTCCATAGCTTATGCAAATAGGGCGACCGCCATATTCTGGTCGACGATATGGGCCATGCTCCTCTTCGGGGAGAAGATCACGCCGGCAAATACGCTGGGGATCCTTGTAATCTTTGCGGGAATCATGCTGGTGAACAGCGATATGAAAGAGTGACGAGGGACAAGAGGTATAAAGTTTTGCCGACAGGGCTTGATGATGGAAGCATACAGGAATGAGCGGCTAAGGGAGCAAATGTTATAAAGGCTTTGCCGTTAAGGCTTGTTGATGGAAGCATTCACGGCAGAGTGAATGAGGGACAGTTGATATAAAGGAGCAGGATTGGGATATGCATAGCGGAGTAAACTGGTGGATTCTTTTGATAGCGTTGTCTGCGACAGTCGCTTCATTTGCCCAGGTATTATTAAAGAAGAGCGCGAACGAGGAGCATAAAAACGTAATCGAAGAATACCTCAACTGGAAAGTCATCGCAGGTTATGGACTCATGTTCGTCGGAATGTTCCTTACCATCATCGCCTACGGCAAAGGCGTGCAGTACAAGAACGGCCCGATTATGGAATCAATCGGGAACATATGGGTGGTCATTTTGAGTTTCCTGTTTTTCAGGGAACCGATTACGAGAAACAAAGTGATTGGAAATATACTGATTCTGTTGGGAATCGCGGCGTTCTATCTGAACTGGGCGGATATTATTCCGGGGCTTTCCTTTATGAACATGAGCTGGGGCAGCCTTCTTGGGAGGTAAAACTATGGGATATGATATATTTGAAGAAGTTGACAAATTGCTCGAGGTCGTTGATAATGCCGTCATGACCGGGGATTATTCGAATCTAAAAAACCATGTCGGCGAGATCGTGGAACCGATGAAAAAACGCGGTTATGACGACCGGTTCTTCGACGGCCAAAACCGGAGCCGGAGCAACAATGCGTATCATAACGGCAATCCGGGCGGCCAATACCGGACCGGCGGCCAGGGAGGCAACTCGAACCGGACCGGCGGCCAGGGAGGCAACGCATACCGGTACGGCGGGCAGGGGGGAGGCCAGTACGGCCGCGGAATGAACGGATACTCCCGCAACCAAGGCGGTGGTTATAATGCCGGCCATATGGAAAACAGGGGGAACGCCTTCTACGGGTCCTATTCGTCCGGCCGCGCAGGCCAGAGGTATGGGGCGTCTGCCCCGGGAAGGGGCGGGCAGCCGCATGGCGCGACCGGATATGCCCCCCGCCAGGAAGACCCCCTGACCGGGGAGACGGATCTCTTCAAGAAAGTGGAGAACCCGCTGCTGAACCAGGTGAAGCAGGTAATTGGATTCATGGGTACCATCGCGTCAGGCCTCGTCGCCCTGATTATCGTTGCGGCAACCATAGGCCTTATCTTAGAGGGAGTAACCGCCGGAGTCGCCGCAGTGGGCATCGTATTTTCCCTGTTCTCCGTGGGAGTTACGGCTGCATTTGTCAAGCTGGCAATGGACGGCCGCAAGGGAATCGCACGCATGCAGAGGTACGTGCAGTATCGCACGGTGCTGATGAAGAAATCATTTGCCAGCGTGAAAGAACTTGCGGAAAAGACAAATGTGCCGGAAGATCAGGTGGTGAAAGAACTGAAAGAACTCACCGCCATGGGGTTCTTCAAGCAGGGGCGTTTTGATAAGAAAGAGACTACCTTCATCTGCGCCGACGAGGTTTACCGGCTCTACCAGCAGGCGGAGGAAAGCGAGAGGATCCGCCAGGAGGAAGAGGCGGAGAGACGGAAGCAGGCGGGCTACATCCCGGAGGACGTCATGCAGCTCCTGAACCAGGGAAATGAGTATGTGAAGAAGATTCAGGAGGCAAATGCAAAAATCCCGAGCAAGGAAGTATCCGAAAAGCTCGACCGCATGGAAAATATCGTCGCCAGGATCTTCGTGGAGGTTCAGAAGAACCCGTCCCTTGCCGGAAACCTGAGCATGTTCATGGATTACTATCTGCCGACGACGACGAAGCTGATGGACGCTTATATTGAGATGGATTCAAACCCGGTGCAGGGAGAGAACATCATCAACTCCAAGCGGGAGATAGAAGAGACGCTCGACACGGTCAACGATGCATTTGAAAACCTCCTGAACAGCTTCTTCAAGGAGAAAGCCCTCGACGTCTCGACGGACATCTCCGTCATGAAGAACATGATGCGCCAGCAGGGGCTTACGCCGGACGACTTAGAACTCATCAGGCGCCAGCAGGAGGCGGAGCTTGCGGGCAGCGCAACGATCCCCGAGATGCAGGAGTACATAAGGCAGCAGGAAGAGGCGGCTGCCGCCCCCACGCTGGAGAATATAAGGAAGCAGCTGGCGGAAGAGGACGCCCGAGCGGCGCGGGAAGCCGGGAAAAAGACGAAAGAGGACGCGCAGAGGGCGGCAAATGCAGCGGCCGGAGCGCAGCCGACGCCCGAATATTATTCCCCGACCCTGGAGGATATCCGGAGGCAGCTTGCGGAGGAAGATGCCAGGGCGGCCCGCGGGGAGCAGAGGGGAGAAGGGGGAGCGGCAAATGCAACCCAAAAGCCCCTAAGCTTCGACGAGCAGCTCGAACTCGAGGCGCAGCAGGGGCTTCTCATGACCGGCAACGGCGGGGATGACGATATCTTTTAATTTCACAACGCTATAAAATAATTAATTAATATAAAATCCGAGGGAGGATATATCATGGATGACAAT
>JAUMWM010000194.1:3796-5317 GCA_030529705.1 Lachnospiraceae bacterium | reverse complement strand
ATAAGAAGTAGGGACCATGTGCGGAGTACTCATGTGCGAAGTCCACGTGCGGAGCGTGTTGCTTTCCACGCCACATGTTAATCTTATGTCATCCTGAGCGTAAGCGAAGGATCTTTTCCATAAAGCATCTGGTTTTGGTAAAAGATCCTTCGCTACGCTCAGGATGACACCCAATATACCATGGGTACAAGTGATTTTGGTGTGGAAGAGTGAACAGCAACAAGCGGCGGCGGATACTTAAATAGAAGGATGTGACGTTTGATGACAATTGTTGAATAATATGATAGTATTTTATCAGAACACGTATGTTTTATCAAATAGGTATTTAGGGGGATGTCGATGAGCAACATTCTTGATTATATCGAATGGAGGGGAGATCTGGCTTTTGACGAGAGGCCCTTTAATGATGTTGACAACCTGATTCTGTCGGAACTGGCGTATGCGGACCTGAAAGGAGTCTTTGGAAGCAGCGTCCGGGATGACGCCATCTCCGTGACCGATGCGTACAGGAAGTACGTGGAGCTCGGGAAAGACCAGTCAAAATTCATATGTAATCCGCAGCCGGCATTTGAAAAATGTGCCGGGACGGCCCGCTTCGGCAACATCATGGTCAGGGACTACGTTGACCTCCTAAATGCGGGGAACAGGTTTCAGTTTGCGGCGATGACATTTGTCTTAAAGGAAGGATTAGCCTACGTGGCGTTCAGAGGGACGGACGATTCCATCGCCGGGTGGCGGGAAGATCTGAACTTCACTTTTATGAAGGCGACGCCCGCCCAGCTGTGCGCGGCAGAATATCTGGACCGGGCGGCGCGAAACAACCCGGATTGCAGGATATTTGTCGGCGGCCACTCAAAAGGCGGCAATCTTGCCATGTATGCTGCCGCCTTCTGCGAGGAGGCATGCAGGGCGAGGGTGGATGCGATCTACTCCAACGATGGTCCGGGGTTCAACGGTTTTATAGCGGAAAACCCGAATTATCAGAACATTCTCCATAAAGTCACGCTGATCATTCCGGAAGGTTCCCTCGTTGGCATCATGCTTTTTAACAAACAGGAGAAGAAGATTATCCAAAGTTCCGGGAAGACGGGGGTAGGGCAGCATATTCCCTATAACTGGCTGCTGAACAAAACGGGATTCGTGCCGGCGGAAAGGCAGTCTTCCGTGAGCGTCCATATGGACAAGGTGCTTGACGAATGGCTCGTTCGGCTGAATGCCAGGCAGAGGGAGGATTTTGTCAATATCGTGTTCGATACGCTCGAGTCGTCCGGGGCGAAGACCTTTACGGAGATAAATGCGAACAAGTGGACGTATTATAATGCCATATGGAAGGCGGCTACCCGGCTTGCGCCTGAGCAGATCGGCACGCTTCTTGAGGTGATGGGGGAGTTTGTGCGCGTGGGCAGGGAGATTATCCGGGACGAGAAGAGGCAGACGAAGGCGGTGAAGGGGACGAAGGAGCTTTTACCAAAAACAGACGCTTAATGAAAAAAGATCCTTCGCTGCGCTCAGGATGACAAG
>JAUMWM010000194.1:0-3696 GCA_030529705.1 Lachnospiraceae bacterium | reverse complement strand
AAAAAAGATCCTTCGCTGCGCTCAGGATGACAAGGGCGATACAGGATGCGCGAACAGGAATGTACTGAAAAGAGTGCAGAAAAGATTGTATGCAAAACAGTTGACAAGAGGGGGCTTCAAGAATACAATACGTGACTTGAAGACGGGAGAGCATTGTTTGGCCGTTTTCGTAAGAAAAAACATGCCTGAAACGGACGGCGCTGTGCATAGGTTCAGGCGAAATGTACGTCCGGGAGGAGACGGCTTTGGTCAGCATGAAAGTGCCGCAGCATGTCGGTTCAGGCGAAAAGCACGCCCAAGAGGAGGTGTAAAATGAAGAAAATAGCGTTTATTGGCATGGATGCCCTGGGTTCCGCTATGGCGGTCCGGCTGGTGCATGCCGGTTATCCGATATCTATTTATAATAAGAGAAAATACAATGCCGAGGATCCGATGAACGAGGGGGCCGAGTGGGCCGAGTCGGCGGCGGAATGCCTCGAAGGAGCGGGGTTCATTTTTTCTAAGGTCACCTATCCGCGCGACGTAGAGGAAATCTACTTCGGCGAGGAAGGCGTATGCGACCTGGCGCCGGAAGGCAGCATCATAGTGGACATGTCCACCAAGAGCCCGGAACTGGCGGTGCAGATTGCCGAGGCGGCAGCGGAACGCGGCGTCAGCGCGGTGGACGCGCCGATTACCGGCGGCATGGCGGACGCTGAGAACGGGACGCTCACGTTCATGGTGGGCGGCGACCGGGAAGTTTGCAAAGAGGTCATTCCGGTCCTTGAGAACCTCGGAAACAAGATTACCTATATAGGAGAGAATGCGGCCAGCCAGCAGATGAAGATGGCCATGCAGATTGCCGCGGCCGGCATCGTGAGCGGCCTCACGGAATCCCTCGCATATTCCAGCAAGGTAAATCTGGACAGGCGGACGCTGCTTCGCATGCTGGAGCAGGAACTGGAGAGCAGTTCGGGAACGCTGCTTTCCATGGAGGACTCCCTTGATTCGTCCTCGGACAAGACGGTCACCGTGCGCCATTTGCTGACGGACTTCCAGACGGCCAAGGAGGATGCCGAAAACAGGAACCTGAACCTGAACGTCCTGAATACCGTGACGGACATCTACGATCAGATGAACCGGGAAGGCTACGGTCATGCGGGGACGGACGTCCTTATGGCCTACTACAATTCCTTCACCCGGAACGGGACGATGCTGCAGTATTTCGAGTGGTATCTGCCGAACGATGGAAACCTGTGGAACCGCCTTGCTGAAAATGCCGCCGCCCTCGAGGCCATGGGTTTTACGTCCATCTGGATGCCGCCGGCCTACAAGGCCATGAACGGGTCGGACGACGTCGGCTACGGCGTGTATGACGTGTATGACCTGGGCGAATTTGACCAGAAAGGAACGGTCAGGACGAAGTACGGGACGAAGGATGAGTACCATGCGGCCATCCACGCCTGCCATCAGGCCGGTCTTCATGTCTACCCGGACATCGTGCTGAACCACAAGCTGGGCGCTGACCGGTCGGAAAAGGTCGAGGCTGTCCGAGTCAGTCCGGAAAATAGAAATTATGAGCTGGATTCCGAGTACGTTACGACGAGCGCACAGACGGTATTTCGGTTCAAGGGCAGGGGAAACCAGTATTCTGATTTCAAATGGAACCACCGCTGCTTCTCCGGCGTCCGCAATGACAGCAACGGCCCGATTTACAGGCTGAAGGACCACGAGTGGAGCCAGGATGTTGACAATGAGTTCGGCAACTTTGACTACCTGATGGGGGCAAATATCGACCAGAAGATTCCGGAAGTTGCCGAGGAGCTGACCAAATGGGGCCTTTGGTACGAGGGCATGACCGGCATGGACGGCGTGCGGATTGATGCGGTCAAGCATATCGATGCGGGTTTCTACCGCGAATGGCTAAAGGCCATGCGGGAGAAGGCCGGGCGAAACCTGTTCGCAGTCGGCGAATACTGGAGCGGCGATGTGAACAAGCTTACGCATTATCTAGACAAGACGGATTACCAGATGAGCCTTTTCGACGTGCCGCTGCATTTCCATTTCTGCGACGCGTCGTATAATCGGGACAAATATGATTTGCGTTACATCTTCAAGGACACGCTGACGGAGAGAAATCCGATTCACTCGGTGACATTTGTCGACAACCACGACACGCAGCCGGGCCAGTCCCTTGCATCGCCGATCAAGCCTTGGTTCAGGCCGCTGGCCTATGCGATGATTCTGCTCCGGGAGGATGGGTATCCGTGCGTGTTCTACGGCGACCTCTATGGGATTCCGCACAACAACGTGCCGCCGGTCGGGACGGACCTTGAGATGCTGCTGATGCTTAGGAGGCTTTACGCTTACGGAAAGCAGCATGATTACTTTGACCATCCTAACTGCATCGGCTGGACGAGGGAGAAGTACGGCATGGCGGTCCTCGTCTCCACCAAGGGAAGGCATCGCCGCAGAATGTACGTCGGCAAGGAGCATGCCGGCAAGACCATGTATGACGTTATGGGGCGCGTCGATCGACGCGTGAAAATAAATCGGCAGGGGTATGGCGATTTCTCCGTGGACAGCGGCGCGGTCAGCGTCTGGCTGGATGAGGAGCACGAGCTGACGCCGGAGGGGTCGGTTGTGATGTAAGGGTTCTTCCATAAATAATCCAACTGGCTGGACCCTTTCCCATTTGCACTCGCCAAAAATTGTTTGTATAGTGATAGCAGGAGAGGGACGGTCCTTCTCCTGTTTTTTCTATAATCAATCGTAAAGCAGTATTGGATTAGTATAAGTGATGAGGATACTGGTAGAACAATCCGCAGAAGCGGGAAAAAATATGATTCGGAAAGAATCGGATGATATATTTGCAAGGGCGTGTGGGCTGGCCGATAGAATCCCTGGCGGGGTGGTGAGCAGCCTGGCTGATGTCGAGAGCGAGGCGATGTATCTCCGGCTGGATGAAAGCGGCCTGTCGCTTGTTGCGGGTAAGATGGAACTTCGGGGAGACTTTGGGCAAATGCTGCGCCGCGTCCTGGGCGGAAATCTCCAGCATGAAAAGCTGCTCCGGGCAGCCAGGTGGAAAGGGATGCCGGACCGGCCCCTTGCGGTGGATGCGACCGCGGGCCTCGGGGAAGACTCCTTTATTCTGGCAGCCGCCGGCTATCATGTGATACTGTGCGAATACAATCCGATTATTGCAGCCTTGCTTGGGGATGCGCTGATGCGGGCGCAGGGCGGGGATTCGGGTAAGGCAGGAAGCTTTATTGGGATGGAATGCGGCGAAGAGCTGCGAGAGATTGCCTCCCGCATGGAACTCATTGAGGGGGATGGCGCGGAGATTCTCGCATCGCTTGAAGAAAGGCCGGATCTCGTCTATCTTGACCCGATGTTTCCGGCAAAAAGAAAGTCCGGGATCAGCACGAAAAAACTTCAGATTTTCCAGAAACTTGAGGCGCCTTGCGTAGATGAGGAAGCGCTGATGGAGGCGGCATGGAAGGCGGGACCATCTCGAATTATCGTGAAGCGGCCGGTTAAGGGGTTGCCGCTTGCGGGGAGGAGGCCGGGATTCTCCATCGGGTGCAAGACCGTGCGGTACGACTGTTACCTCCCGTCTGAAACTGTCTGAGGGGGGCGGTTCGCTACCTGAGGCGTTACTGTTTGCGCTTCCGCATCGAGAATATTTGTAACCATACACTTGATAATATGGTATAA
>JAUMWM010000193.1 GCA_030529705.1 Lachnospiraceae bacterium | reverse complement strand
TGACAGGGGGCGCAAGAGCAGTTGCCTTTTATGTATAACAGTTGCTTGTTGACATAAAGATCCTTCGCTTCGCTCAGGATGACAGCAACGGTGATGGTCAGAACGTCCTTGTTTAGGATTCTTCGCCTACCCTTCGGATGATAGGGAATGGGGCGGCTTAGCCGCCCCGTTTTCATACCCAATATTAGAAATCCTTAAATCATCCTTCTATGCAGCAGACCGCCTGCGCAGAAATGCCAAGCTTCTGCCCCGTAAAACCAAGCTTCTCTTCCGTAGTCGCTTTCACATTCACCTGATCTACAGATATCTCCAGGGTTTCGGCAATGTTCGCCCGCATCTTCTCGATATGCGGCCGCATCTTCGGAGCCTGGGCAATAATCGTGGCATCAATGTTGCATATTCTATACCCCCGCTCGCCGAGCATAGCCCCCACATGCGCAAGGAGCTTCCGGGAATCCGCTCCCCTGTACTCTTCCGCCGTGTCCGGAAAATGCAGTCCGATATCGCCCAGGGCAGCCGCGCCGAGCAGCGCATCCATGATGGCATGGAGCAGAACGTCCGCATCGGAGTGGCCGAGCAGGCCCGTCTCGTGCGGAATCTCCACCCCGCCTATAATCAGCTTCCTCCCTTCGACCAGCCTGTGTACATCATAACCCGTTCCTATTCTATACATGACATTCCCCCCTCTGTTATGATTCGTCCGGCAGCTCCTCGCCCGAAGATTCCTCCGCAGCCTCCAAGTCCGCAAGCTGCTTGGCAATGGAGGTCTTCAGCGATGCCATCACGGCGTAGACCTTCGATTTGTCGCCGTCCTTATAGACGTACAGGGAACTGACCGCCTCATTATCCGCGCCGATAGCAATCTCGGTCGTCTTCCCCTCCGTGTCCGTAATCTCAAGCATATATTCCGGCGTATCCAGCCCGTACTGGGCAAGATCCGTGACATCCTCCATCGTCTGGTAGAGCGTAATGCCTGTCACGCCCGAACACACCGTATTCATCGCCGTCTGATCCACCTTGAAATCCTTATCCCCGTCATACGACCACTGGCCATCGACCCGGTGGAAAGAGAGGGCGTCCCCACCTTCCGGCGTCCAACTGATTGCCTGGATGCGGTCAGCCGTCAGATCAAGCAGCGTCTCCGCAGCTTCCTTCTCCGCATCGGCCTTTCCATTCACCACGAAATATACTCCCACGAGGACGGCCAGAAGGACGACCGCCCCCGCAAGTACCATTATCTTCTTTTTCACATCGAGCACCTTACTTCCTTTTCCTGCAACTGCTCAGTATCTCCTTGTCATCCTGAGCGCAGCGAAGGATCTTTTACCCACCGCAATAAAGATCCTTCGCTTACGCTCAGGATGACAAGGGCAAATTTCAAACATGCAATTTCTATTCACTTTCTCCGCCTGATCAGCGTGATAGCGATGCCGTACACAAGCACGGCCGCCGGCAGGCCATACATCAGGACGCACCCGATTGCCGAAGCCGCCCCCTGCGCCACCGTTATGCTCGGCTCCTGCATGGACTTCGACGGGATGGATACCGTCACCTCCCGGTCAGTCAGATAGGTTATGGATTCCGAGAACAAGGTCATGTTGCCCTCCGGCATCTCCACGTACATTTGCAGGAGCGAGGACAGGGCGTCGGAGCTGAACAGGCATGGTGAAGAATAGTAGAGCATTTTCATATGCTTTGTTTCGCCGCCCTCTTCATCATTATCCGCTCCGCTTTGCTCGTCTGACGTCCCCTCTGCTGCCGACCCGCCATCAGCTTTTCCGCTGGCATCCGCATTATCGGCGGCTTGTCCGCCGTCATCCGCATTTGCAGAAGCCTCATCCGCCGAAGAGCCGTCACCGTCCAGATCCACGTCCGGATTCCCGTAAGACTCGCTGCCGACCGTCTCCTCGACCTTGACCGCCAGCGTGAGGGTTCCTTCAATATCCCCCTCCGCCTTTTCAAGGCTCTGTGTGTCAAGCGCCTTCACATACCCCTCCGAACTGGTCGCAAGCAGCGGCGTGGCGGTATAGGCAAGGTCGTCATCGTCCGTGCTGATATTGATTGCCTGGGCAAATGCATCCACAACGTTCAGTCCCGCCACCTTCTCCGTCACGTCCGTTGACATGATCTCCGGCAGAAGGATGTAAGGAGCCTGCGTGTAATGATTCGCATTACCCTCGACGACAAATCCCGGAATCCGGCTAATGCCATACGCATCCAGAATGCTGTCAAAGTTCGGTGTATCGGCATCCTGCGTGACCGTAACGATGAGGGCTTTCCCTCCGTCATGCAGGAAACTGATGACCTTCTTTGCCTCGTCTGACGTGAAATCCGATGCCGGGGCAAATATAATCAGCAAATCACAGTCGCCCGGTATCTCCGAACTGAGCAGGTTGAGGTCGGAGGCGGTGATATTTGCCTTTTCCAGCAAATCCGTCATATCCGCGCTCAACGGAATCTCGTTATGTCCCGTGACGGTATAAGCCGCGCTCGTATCGCTCCCCGCCACATAGGCGATGGCGCTGGTGAGCTGGCCCTCCCCGTCAAAACTATACTCGTACGTGGCGTAGTCCGTCACGTAGATGAAGGAATTCTCGATGACCTTTGATTTCGAGCCCGAAGTTACGACGACGCTGTTCGGCGAAATTGCGGTATCCGAATATTCCTGATAGAAAGTCGGATTTGCAACGATGTCCGTCTTCTCGACTTTCACGTGGTCCGATGCGGACTCATAGGAGTCGAGCAATCTCTCAATCCTCGTATCTTCCTGGCCCGGCTGGATAAGAAAATGCAGCGTGACGTCCTCTCCTAGGGACGCAAGGACGTCCTTCGTAGTATCGCCAATCGTAAAGATCTTATTTGTGGACATGTCGAACGAGATCGCATCCGACGACAGGGCCGACACGATCATATTTGCCACGACGATCACGGCAATCATGACGACGGCTGTGACGACGGCGAGAGAGCCATTTGCCAGATTCCTCTTATTGATCTTCCTCTTCGCCTGCATGCGGGAATCTTTCGCATTGTCGGAAGTGGCGCCATTTGCCGAATTCTCTGTCTTTATGTCTTTCTTTTTGAACAAATCCATCCTCTCACCTCCTTATTTCCACCGTCTCGCCTGCATGATCGTGTACGTGAGCACGATGCCGACAAGGGCTACGGAAATGAAATACAGAAGATCGGCAAGATTGAAGCTGCTGTAAGCAAATGACTCGAAATGCGAGTAGAAATCAAAGCATTTCAGAATCTTTTCTACGAATCCAAGGCTCACCGAACTAAGCTGGGAATAAATATTATGCATGCTCATCGTCAGGAAAACGAAAAACAGGCTTCCGATCGCCGCAATAATCTGGTTTTCCGTGAGGGAACTGATGAACATGCCGACGGCCAGATACGCGCATCCGATCATGAAGAACACGAGGATGCTGATATAGTCGATGGCCATGAGTTCCTTGCCAAACGGCATGATGATCAGCGGCAGCACGCACATCACGAGGATGGGAATCGCATAAACCGAGACCAATGCGAAGTATTTGCCGAGAACGATCTGCAGCGGCGAGACCGGCGCTGTCAAGAGCAACTGGTCAGTCTTCTGGCGGCGTTCCTCCGCAAATGACCGCATCGTAAGCACGGGAACCACGATATAGAATATCAGGTTCGAGTTGAAGACCGCATAAATCAGGCTGGAAGCCCCGCTGTAGAGGTTATAATAGCGGAACATGTAGCCGACCAGCAGCAGCATGACCGCTATGGCGATTGCCCCGTACATGGAGGTGAGGTAGCTCTTCAGTTCTCTCTTATATATGGCTGTCATGACTTGTCCTCCCCTCCTTTCGATTGTTCCATCGCTTCGGATGCGGCACTTGTAGCAGAATCCGTTTTCTTGCAATCATCTTCCGTTATCGTTCCGAGTGTTTCCTCTGCTGCAGCCTCCGTTGCTTTCGGTTCGGCATCCTCAACTGCCTGGGTTCCTTCTTTCATCGCTTCGGATGAGGCACATTCATCTGCTCCCGTAACTTCCGAACCAGCTCCTGCACTTTTCAGGGTTCCTTCCATCGTTTCAGATGCGACAGTTTCCGCATTTTCCAACTCTTCATCTTCTATCGATTCGGAAGCTCCCGCTGCAACCGCCTCATCTGTTTTCGATTCGGCATCCGCATCCGCTCCGTCCTCTTCCTCATCGTCAGACATATCGACTTCCGCATTTGAATAATCCACGTCTCCCTCGGCCTCCGTGAGTTCCAGAAAGATATCTTCGAGGCTGGCCATTTTCACGTCAACGGAATAATACGGGCAGGCGGCATTTGCCATAGCCATGACGGCCTCTTTGCGAGGATCCCCATCACCCCCATAATTGACCGTAGCCGTGAGAAGGCCGTCCTTAGCATCTTCGATGCTGATATTCTCCTCGCCGGCAAATGCGCTAAGCGCCCTTCTAAGCATCTCCTCGTCCGCGGGAGACGTGATGATGACCTGCGCGCCCTCGCCGCGGCTCTTTGCGAGATTTTCCGGAGTGTCGAGCGCGACAAGCCGTCCGTGCGAAATGATCATGATCGTGTCGCAGATTTCGCTGACTTCCGCAAGGATGTGGGAACTCAGGATGACCGTGTGCTTCTTCCCAAGTTCCTTGATGAGTTCCCGAATCTCTATGATCTGCTTGGGATCCAGTCCGACCGTTGGCTCGTCCAGTATCAGGGTTTCCGGGTTGCCTACCAGGGCCTGGGCAAATCCAACCCTCTGCTTATAGCCTTTGGACAAATTCCTTATCATCCTGTCCGCAACGTCCGAAATGGCGAGTTCATCCATCACCCGCGCAACCTCTGCTTTTCGGTCTTTCCTCGGCACTTTCTTTAGTTCCGCTGCAAATGCAAGATACTCCCTCACGGTCATATCCGGGTAGAGCGGCGGGATTTCCGGCAGGTAGCCGATCGTCTTCTTTGCTTTTTCCGGCTCGTCCTGAATATTGTAGCCGTTGATGACGACTTCCCCTTCCGAGGGCGCCAGATACCCTGTCAGAATGTTCATCGTGGTGGATTTTCCGGCTCCGTTCGGTCCCAGGAAGCCGTAGACAGACCCTTCATCGACCGTGAAGCTCAGGTCATCCACGGCAACATGGCTGCCATACCATTTCGTCAGATTCTTTACTTCAATCAAAATCATTCCTCCCTTTTATCCCATGGGACTTTTGACTTTACTTAGTTGCAAAGCATAGTTGTTCCATAACACCCGTCTATAGTAGGCGTGAGTTGTGTTTATTGTGTGAAAGTTTTCAACTTAATTGCCAACCGATGGCAACGAAGCAATGGCGAAAAAGACAGGCGTTTTAATACGACAGAACTTA
>JAUMWM010000192.1 GCA_030529705.1 Lachnospiraceae bacterium | reverse complement strand
GTTCCCGGACCCGCTGCCATTTCCCGAACCAGCCCCGTTCCCGGACCCGCTGCCATTCCCCGAACCGGACCCGCTCCCCCAAAACGTGGACCAGGTACTCTTATGTTCCTTGCACTCCCCGCTCGCAAGGTAGTCCGGCAGGACATACCCCTCATCCTCCGTCCCGGGCGTCGCACCCTTCAGATAAACCTCCGTATGCTTCTTGGTACAATACTTATTCGCTTTCAGCCCGGATGAATCGCACACCGTCACCGACACGTGGCAGTCGCACTCCTCCTCCGGCTCCGTCCCCGGGACGTAAAACTCCGTCGCGGTCATGTCCCCCTGGACGGTGGAATCGCACAGGCCGGAGATGGCGCGTTTCCCGCATTTTTTGCAAATGACCACCTGCGTCAGCCCCTCCTCGCTGTCCAGGTGCTTATATTCCCGGGATTCGTGGGCCCGCTGCATGACCGTCCGCCAGACATTTTTCACATAAGGCGACTCCTCCTGCCCGGACCGGTCATCGTAGCCTCCCCACACGCCGCAGGTCAGATAGGGCGAGTAGCCGACGAACCAGAGATCCATGCCATTTGTCGAAGTGCCGCTCTTTCCGGCGATATCCATCCCTTCAAATGCCGCGTCCGCCCCGGTCCCGGACCACATCGCGTCTTCCATTGCATTTGTAAGAAGCGCCGCCGTGCTCTCGGCAATGACCTTATGCTCCTGCGGGGCCTTCTCGACAAGCACATTCCCGTCGTAGTCAACAATCTTCGTATAATAAGTCGGGCAAATGTACCTCCCGCCCCGTGCAATCGCCCCGTAGGCCGCCGTCAGTTCAAGGTTGGTCACGCCCAGCGTCAGGCCGCCCAAAGCCAGAGCTTCCACCCGGTCGCTGTCCGTCAGGGTCGTCAGGCCAAAGCTGCCGAGTTTCTCATAAACCGTGTCGATCCCCAACTGCTGGAAGGTCTTCAGCGCGACGATATTATTCGATTTCACAATCGCGCTCCGCACAGTCGTAATCCCGCCGTAGCTCCCGTCCGCATTCTGAACTTCCGTCCCGTCCGAGTAGGCGTAGGGCGCATCGTCAAATATCGTCCCCAGCGTAATCGCCCCCATATCAAGGCCGGCCGCGTATTCGCCGATAATCTTGATGGTCGACCCGGGCTGGCGGGGCTCGCTGGTCGCCCGGTTCAAAATCAGGGAAGCCGTCTTTGGCCCCCTGCCGCCGACCATCGCCTTGACTGCGCCGGTCTGTGTATCCAGAACTACCATGGATACCTGTGCATCCGTACTGTAAAGATCCGGATCGTTGGCCTCATCTTCGCAAATTTGCTGCAGAACGCTGTTTTCGGTCGAAAATATCGTGAGGCCGCCCCGATAAATCATGTTCCAGACCGCCGCCTCGCCAAGCCCGGTCGCCGCCATCAGATCCGCAAGGACGTCGTAAATCATGGCGTCCTCGAAATACGTCAGGATTTCCGTGTTGTCGAGGGGTTCATTTGCCGCCTCAATAATCCGTTCATACACGTCGTCGGCCAGGGCCTCGTTATACGCCTCCTCCGTGACGTATCCAAGTCCCAGCATTTTGGCGAGGACGAGCTTTCGCCGGTCGGCATTTGCCTCCTGATTCAGCCTCGGATTGTATCTCGTCGGATTTTTCGTGATGCCCGCCAGGACCGCGCACTCGCTGAGATTCAAAGCGGAGACATCTTTATGGAAATAATACTTCGCAGCAGTCTCCACGCCCCAGTTTCCACCGCCCAGATTCACCGTATTCAGATAGTTTTCGAGGATCCAGCCTTTGTCAACGTGCAGCTCGAGGCAGACCGCCAGATACTGCTCCTGAATTTTCCGCACCAGCCGGTCGTAGAAGGTGACCTCCTGCGTCCAGCCCTCGAAAACATTGTTCTTTAAGAGCTGCTGGGTGATCGTGCTCGCGCCTTCCGAGAAACTTCCGCTTTTGATCCCTCTGACAAATGCCCTCGCGATCCCCTTCGGATCCACCCCATGGTGTTCGTAAAATCTCTCGTCCTCGATCGCGACAAATGCATGCTGCAAGTCCTCCGGCACCTCCCCCAGCGCCACGTACACCCGGTTGGATCCCTCCTCGGACAGCGTGAGGACTACGTTCCCCTCGTCGTCGAGGACGCTGCTCCTGTAACCTTCCGGCCTTGCGTCCAGAATCGAGATGCTGGGCGACGTGACAATGCAGATAAACAGGAATCCTGCGCCGGCGATCAAGGCCGCGAGCATCAGGACTCCCAGCGTTATGGCTATTCTTTTTAGGTATTTGCGTTTCCGTCTGTTTTGCATGGGCTCTCCCCTTTCCCACACGGCTTGATACGTATTCTTTAATCCACGGACTTCGTCCGTGTTCTTCTCCCCATGTTTTTAATCCGCTGTTTCTGCCCGCGAACCTCCGCCTGTAGACCTAAAAACGTTAAGTCCTTTTCAAAGTATCATCGCTTTGTGTGCAAAAAGTGTATTTTACGTGAACTCGCAAACCTCCTTCTGTCATCCTGAGCGCCCGCCTGTCATTCTGAGCGTAGCGAAGAATCTTTTCTTTTTGCGTATGATTTACGTTTAAGATCCTTCGCTACGCTCAGGATGACAATGTAGACTGTCTGCTGAATAATAACAAAAAAGTTGCCACAAAATAACCCCGCCATCTGGCGGAATTACTTTGCGGCAACTCTTAATAATCCATTTCCCTCTGAAATCCGATAAGAAATTACTGCGCTGTAGAATTATCCGGAACCGAAATTTCGGGTAGCTCAATATCATTGCTGTCCGTAATAATATCCTCGGTCTCATAATAAATCAATTCAATTTCCAACTCCCTATATGTCTCTTTCATGCTTACCCCTTCCTGCAAATGCAAAAAACCAATGTCTTTCATTTTCATCCCGGATGTCATGCAAATCTTATCTAAGAATGTAGGTTTTTCCGATGTTCTTGCCTGCTGCACCGAGCCGCCACCAACGGATCAAATTGGCTTCTCTAAGAATGTCGGTTTTTCCAACGTTCTTGCCTGTCGCACCAAATATCCATCCGCAGGTCAAATTGACTCCTCAAACAAGGATATTCTAACACCAATTTCGTGCAAACGCAACAGTCCCAAACCTCTTTATTGTTGTCCGTATCCTAGAACGTTACAGTTCACTCTTCCACACCAAAATCGCCTGGCCCCATGATATATTGGGTGTCATCCTGAGCGTAGCGAAGGATCTTTTACATAAGGCCGCTGTAGATGGTTAAGATCCTTCGCTACGCTCAGGATGACATCTACTTTTACGCAAACGCAGGCGATTTCTGAGCAGAAGTGTGAACGGTAACCTTAAAACTCTATCTCCGGGAGGACAATATAGCCGCTCTCGTCCACATAAATGCCCTCGTCATCCGTCCCGGTATTCCCCTGCTCACTTTCCGGCTCCGTATTCCGTGCCGGCTCCTCAGTCTGTTTGCCGGCCTGCCCGGCCGGTTCATCATCGGGAATCTCTACCTCGGGCAACTCATTATCCCCTTTGTCTTCCGTATCAACCTCGTATCCGCCATCATCTTCGACTTTCGTCCCGGCATCTTCCGAGGGATTCTGCCCGGAGCTGCCTTGATTGGCCGTTTCGGCTGCATTTGCATCAGTCCCTTCGTTATTCGTTTCGGAATTTCCACCTGACTTACTTTCGGACTTCTTTTCGGACTTCTTCCCGCTCGAATCCGCTTTCGAAGATTCCTTCGCTTTTGGGGAAACGGCTGCTGTCGGACTCGCTTTCGGCTTGGACGCCCCTCCGGTCGGCGACACGCTCGGCGTAACCGTCAGGCTGACGGCCGGCGTTGCCGACGGCGTTACGGTCCCTTGCCCCGCAGACGAATCGTCTGCCGGCTTGGTCGTGCCACAGCCGATTCCGCAGACCATCCATATAACAAGCGCCGCTATCAAACAATAAAATTTCATACAAAACCTCGCTTCTATTTCGACCTTTGGGGACGGTTCTTTTGGGTCAAAATTTTTTGACCCAAAAGAACCGTCCCCAAGGAAAATTTCGACCCAAAAGGACCGTCCCCATAGAAATTTTTTCGACCCAAAAGAACCGTCCCCAAGGAAAATTCCAGATAATTATCTCCCGCTCGCCTTGATGTAAGCTTCTACCTCTTCGCCTGTCGGCATCACGCAGAGTGCACCCTTCTTGGTGGTGACGAGAGAGGCGGCGGCATTTGCAAATACAAGCAGCTCGTGGAGCTGGTCCTCCGTCATCTCAAGGCCGTATTTCAAGACATGGTGCAGCGCGCTCGCGCAGAAGGTGTCGCCCGCGCCCGTCGTCTCGATCGTTGCCGGATTCAGGAAACCCGCCTCGTACGCCTCGACCCCGTTGCAGTAAGCCTTGGAGCCGTCCGGGCCGTAAGTTGCAAATACAAGCGGAATCTTATATTCGTCAATCAGCATCTTGATGCCCTTATCCAGATCCGTTTCGCCGGTCATGAACTCGATCTCGTTGTCCGAAATTTTCAGGACGTCGCACCTCGAGAGGCCATAGGCGATCTTCTCTTTCGCTTTCTCCTCGGAACTCCAGAGAGGCGGACGGAGATTCGGGTCAAATGAAATGATGGCCCCGCTTGCCTTCGCAATGTCCAGCGCTTCGATCGTAGCGGCTTCGATGCCTTCGTGCGTCATGGACAGCGTGCCAAAGTGGAAGATTTTTGCGTCTTCGATGAGGGCTTTATTTGCAATGACCTCATCTTTTGTGAGCATGATGTCCGCGCCCGGGTTGCGGTAGAAGGAGAAGTCCCGATCGCCGTTCGGAAGTTTTTCTACAAATGCAAGCGTCGTGTGGATTTCCTTGTCCATCATGAGGCCGGTCATGTCGATGCCCTGCTCCTTAGTCCTGGCTTTCAGCATCCTGCCGAACATGTCATCGCCGACCTTGCCGATGAAAGCGGCTTTGCGGCCTTGCTTGTTCAGCATGGCGAGGACGTTGCAGGGAGCCCCGCCCGGGTTGACTTCCAGCAGCTTGTTGCCCTGCGAGCTTAGGCCGCTCTCCGTAAAGTCAATCAGGAGTTCGCCGAGAGCCGTTACATCAATTTTCTTTTCGCTCATAGTGTTAATCCGCCTTTCTTAAATGTTTTGTTGCGTTATCATTGTGTACTTGTAACCCTGTCAAATACTCTCATACCGTCCCTGGCATACCGCCTCTATCACAATCCACATATTATTGCATCTTGCCGACTTCTGACACGTTGTCATCAGGCGGCGCAGCCAGGCACAGCGAGGGATGTTTTCATCGCTCTTTTCATTATATCATTTTTATTCGCATAGCACTATAACAAATTCATCCGTCATAGGGCAATCGCTTGATTACCTAAACAAATATTGCTTTTCCCTTCTTTATTTTTC
>JAUMWM010000191.1 GCA_030529705.1 Lachnospiraceae bacterium | reverse complement strand
CCTCCACCACCTTCGGATCGAAGTGGGTCCCGGATTCCTCCTGTATGATGGAAATAGCCTTTTCAAATGCAAAGCCCTCTTTATAGCTCCTCTTCGACATGAGTGCGTCGAACACGTCCGCAACCGCCATCACGCGGGCAGAAAGCGGTATCTCCTCTCCTTTCAGACCTGCCGGATAACCGCGGCCGTCCCAACGTTCATGGTGGTAAAGTGTCAGATTCCGCGCCTCTTTCAGGTAAGCACCCGTACCCTCATGCATCATGGCGATGGCCTTGTCAATCATCTCTCCTCCGGCAGTGGTATGATATTTCATAATTTCAAATTCTTCCTGCGTCAGCCTGCCGGGCTTGTTCAGGATGGCATCCGGAACCTGAATCTTTCCCACATCGTGCAGCGGTGCTCCGGCCACAGTGTCCATAAGGAAATCATCCGTTAACTCATCCTCATATATGCCGTCCTCCGCCATTTTCTCAAGAATCATCTGAACATAATTCGCGGTATTGCGCACGTGATTTCCCGTACACTTATCCCGGCTTTCCACCATGTCGGCAAGAACCATGATAAGAGCCTGCTGCATTTGAGAAATCTGCCTGTTCTTCGACTGAACATCCGCAATATATTCGACGATTTCATCGATGGTCGATTCAAGGGAGTGAAACAGGTACTCCATTTCATCGCCGGATTTGATTTGCAGCTCATGGATACGCTGGGCGCTGTCCCGGCGGTCTTCGGAGATGCCTGTGGCAAAGTTACTCATCGCGCCGGCCATAGCATTAATCGGACGAATAACCGCCCGGTTCGCCATCCACGTGACATAGCAGAAAATGACAATAAAAATTCCGAGGAACAATGAGATAACCTTGACCAGGAAGACCCTCTCGTTCTCCGTGAGATATGTCATGGATATGTCCACGCCGACATAGCATTGGCAATCCCCGGCGGAATCATATACGGGCTCATAGACTGTCAGGAGCCATCCGTAGGAATCATTTGACACGATGGGTTCAATCGTCTCCCCGTCCAGCAGGGCCGGAACGACATCCAGAAAGGAAGGATCGAAGTCTATCACGTCACCGGGCATCGCGCCGGGTCCCTCAGTGGTGTCCGGGTCGAACACCACATAGCAGCCATCCTCCCGGATCTGATAGGCATAAACATAGGCTATATCCTCCGAACTGTTCGCAATCGTGCCAATCTTATTTCGGATCTCCGCATATTCGGGATCGTTCACGTCCATGTTTATATATTCATTCACGCGGTCCGCGTCGAAATTTGACATGGCCGTATGTGCGACGCCATGCGCCAGCTTGGCTTCCTTGACGATGACCGCTTCGTGATACAGGGAAATGAACGACACGGAAACAACCGTCGTAATCAAAACGGCTATTGCAGAGATGATGACAAGCACCTTGGTCCTGAGTGAAAACCCATACCCTTCCGTCTCCGTCAGAGAGAAGCGATTCTCCTCGGACTCAAATCTTTCTTCGACACTCTTCGGCAAAAGACTGAGAACCGGAAACACAACCAGAATCGTAATTGCCTTATCCACAAGATTCAGAAAGATATTCACGATAATCAGGGGAAAGAAAGTGCCCGGCACGCCCTCTGCAATTACCTTTTGCGCCATCACTCCGGACGCGCCATCACCAAGCGCGCCATAATTCATGCTCCATTCAAGGGTGCCGCCCAGGACACCGCTCACAACTCCCAGGAGTACAATAATCAGTGGCCATCTGCGGAAGTGTTTAAAACTGCCCCTTGAGGCAAGGAAGGAAGTGCAAACGGCCAGTACCACATTGACAAGCGCATAATAAATATTTGATTGATCTACAAAACTGTTAAAGACATTTGTCAGAAAGCCCACCGTGATACCCGGAAGCAGTCCACCGATTGCGGATACTCCGATCGTGCCCATCGTATCCAGATAGATGGGCAGACGGAGCCTGGTGGCCAGCAATGCTCCCGCATAATTTACAATTATGCCAATGGCGCACAGGAGAATATATGGCAGTTGTCTTTTCTTCATCTGCTTTACCTCACACAAACAGTCAGTGTCTGCTTTTTACAAATGATTATTATACACTATAACTCTTGCATAGGCGAATATAATTAAAAAAATGTTTGGCCATCGTTCAGGATCGTTGTAACAGTTCACCTTTCGAGCAAAATAGCCTTTTGGATATGAACGGCTTGTCATCCTGAGCGCAAGCGAAGGATCTTTTACTTAAGGCAGGCAGTCAGTGAAGGTGAAAGATCCTTCGCTAACGCTCAGGATGACAAAGTCTTCATGCTCAAAACAGTTATTATGACGCAAAGGGTGAACTGTTACAAGAAAAAGCAGATACCCCATTTTGGAAAAATTTGCTTAAGTCAATGACATTGGGTGTGAACAGTAACTTCAGGGGTCTTACCCCAGATACCACTTCTGCGCCGTTGTGGAAGCTTTAGCCTTGGCAACCACATTCGTACCGTCTGCAGTCTTGTTTCCGGACAAATGCAGCACCGTCCCTAACGCATTCGTGAGCGTCACCGTACCATCCGCATTCTTCGCAACCTTCCATCTCTGGCCGCTCGCGGCCGTCCAGGCGCTCTGGATGACATTTGCCCCGTCTGTCTTTGTATTGCCCTTCACAGTGAGAACCATCCCGGAATTCACATTCTCAATCCGGTAATATCCCCCGCCGCTGTACCGCAGGCTGAATCTCCTGGCGGCAGTTTTGCTGTAGGTATACAGGTTCACATTTGCCCCGTCAGACTTGGAGGAAGACGCGATATTGAGGCCGAACGCCTTATTTTTGGCAGCTTTCACTGCATATTCACCGCTGTAAGGAGAGGACACGAGGTCCGTCTCCACGATGTAGAAACGCTGCAGGCCGCTGCTTGCCATCTCGGCCATGGAAAGCGTAGTCCCCTTCACGGCGGAGGCATCGGACATGGCAACGGACAGGCCCGACACAGCATTGATAATGGCAAATGAATTGTCCGACTTCTTTGACAGCTTCCAGTTCTGTGCTGTTTTTGCCGTCTGATTATAAAGAACCAGTCCTTTGCCGACCGCTGAACTGTTTTGCTGGACCGCAAGTGCCAGCTCGCACTTGGCATTGATGAACTTCCATGTCCCGTCCGAATTCTTCACCGCCTTGAACTTCATGGCTTCGGAGCTACTTCTGTCCGTAATATAGACCTTCGTGTTGTTGACCATCTTGCCGGAGTAGGAGCAGACTGCCGTCCCGGAATTGTTCTTCGGGATAAGCTGATAGGTCTTTCCATTCACGATTTTTGAGACGCAGTCAACAATCTCAAACTTCTTGAGCCTGACGCCCTTAAAGTTCCCGATTCCCGTAATGGTAATCGTTGCCGTACCCGGATTCGTATTATCAGCATATTCCACCGTATAATCAACATCCTTTGTCAGTGTAACGCCGTCCACCGTGACGGTGAGCGCGGGCGTGTAGGCTTTGCCGGAATAGCCGTAGGAGAGGCTGACGCCGGCTATGGCGGCATTGGAAATATCCGTCTTCTCTTTCCATGCGGCGTAAACGACCTGGTGGCGGGTATCGCCGCTGCCCGGCCATAACTCAACTATAAGAGTGCCTTCCGGATCGTCCGGATTCCTGCACCAGCCGAGGAAAATGTAACCCTCGCGGACCGGATCATTTATCTGGACACACTTTGTCGTCAGGCCTTCATTATATAAGAATTCATAACCCTCGAAGGTCGATTTATATAGACGGGCGCCCCAGTCCGGGAATTCAATAAACTTTGTCGCCTCCCCGTCAATTGTACCGCCGTGCGCGTCAAAGGTCAGCGTCGGCCAGGGCCGAAGAACCGGACGGAGATACTGGTTGCGGAGATAGTCTCCTATATTCGGCTGACCGAATTCATGGGATCTCGTTTCAAAATTAAATGTATAGGTGAAAACATCTCCTTCTATAGACCCGCTTTCATCCGGTCTGAAATCTCCCCCCTCATAGTTCTCGTAGAATTCGAACCGATAACTCTCTGCTTTCGGGATCGGAAGCACATAGGTATGGTCTTTTCCGTCCACGTAATAGCGAAGGTCGTAATTGGACATCGGATCCGGCCATATCAGGTTCGAAAAGTCCAGGTCATCCCTCATATAGTAATACACACCAAATGTCGCGGCCTTATCTATGATAATGTCATAATAGGGTTCCGCAAATATCAGCGTAGTCTTGTAATACTTGCGACCGCTCCCCTGAAAATTCGTCCAGATCCCCTCGCGAAGCCCCTCGATATTGCCATAATCCTCAAACGCCTCAAAATAACCGCCCCGCGCGCCGTTCAGCACAATCGGAAGCCCCGTGTCATTCCGGTAGAGGCTGGTGTAAGTGAATTCCGTGAGGGCGCCGGCCGCCGGCAGAGTCGGATCATCCGGCTTTTCCACCGCGCGGTCGCCATAAGGGATGGGCAGCGTCCTTTCCTCAAGCGGCGTCAGGGTAGTGCGTTCCGGCGTACTGCGGACAAGGAATTCCGTGTTGACCATGCACTCCTCAAACTGCCAGACAGTAAAGCTGAACCAGGATATCCCTCCCTGGACTCCATTATTATTCAGATCAACCTCCGGAAGGATGGCAATCGTCTCCCCCGGCATGATGACTTTATAGTAATTCACAATTCTGTACGGCAGGGCGTCATATCCGAAAATATCCCCGATATCCGGATCATAGCCGATAACATGGTCAGCCTTTGCGGCCTCTTCCTTTGCTGCCGCCCACCATCTGTCGATGGCGAAAGGTCCGGTGCCATCGCTGCGGCCAACTAGCCCTTCTTCCTTTTCAGCCACATCGGCCTGTGCATCCGGAACATCTTCTGCCTGTTCTTTGCCATCGTTTATATCTGCGTCAATCTCCTCATTTGCTTCAATTGCTCCACTTCCTACAAATGTCTCAATCGCTCCATTTTCATCATATGTCCCACTTGCTTCATTTGCCTCATACGTCTCATTTGCCCCATATGCCGACAAATCACTTGAAACCTGCAAATCACCTGCCACCTGGGGATTCCTCTCGGAAGCACCGACCAATACCGGCGGCACATTTTCGAATGCCATGCAAAGTACAAGAATGATCGCAAATGCCTTGTTTTTCCAGAACCTCATTTTCATCCCTCCTCCTATAGTGTATTTGTGGTAGTTAGATGCCTCTTCTTTCTTAACCCATGTAAAGGAATACCTGTCCGATATCCCTTTTTTAGCAAGCCTTATAAGCACCTTCCGTGTAACAACTGACAAAAAACTTGCTGACCATATTCAGTAAAAAAAGCCGTAGGTCTGTTTCTATGATAACATAACCCAAAGAAAAAAGGGCGCATTTACATAAAATGCCGCCCTTTTTTGAAAACCGTTTATCTGTTCACACG
>JAUMWM010000003.1:1730-48057 GCA_030529705.1 Lachnospiraceae bacterium | reverse complement strand
CCCCTGCCCCAAAATTTGTAGCGCCAACCGGCCCGTCCCCGCGGGCCGAAATTTTTTGGCCCAAAAGGACCGTCCCCGCGAGCCGAAATCTCCTTGTCTTTTACCCCTCATAGATATATAATTCCATCAGTACAACAAAATGGAAGTAAACATTCACAGAGGTCAGACATGAATTATACCCTTGGAATTGATATCGGCTCGACAACAGTCAAAATTGCCGTTTTGGATGAAAATTACAACCTGCTCTTTTCCGATTATCAGAGGCATTATGCGGAAATTCAGGAAACCTGCGGGCGTCTCATTAGGAAAGCCCTCGAAAAGCTGGGAAGCCTTGAAGTCTCCCCGGCCATCACCGGCTCGGGCGGCCTCACGCTTGCGAAGCACCTCGGCGTGCCCTTCGTGCAGGAGGTCGTCGCCGTATCGACATGCCTGAAAGAGCACTGCCCGAAAACGGACGTGGCTATCGAGCTCGGCGGGGAAGACGCCAAAATAATCTATTTTGAAAATGGAAATATCGAGCAGCGAATGAACGGCATTTGCGCCGGCGGCACGGGTTCCTTCATAGACCAAATGGCGGATTTGCTCCGCACGGACGCCTCCGGCCTCAACACGTATGCCAAGGGTTTCCAGTCGCTATACCCTATAGCTGCGAGATGCGGGGTATTTGCAAAGACGGACATCCAGCCTCTGATCAACGAGGGAGCCACCAGGGAAGACCTGGCCGCTTCCATCTTTCAGGCTGTCGTCAACCAGACCATCTCCGGCCTTGCCTGCGGCAAGCCCATTCGCGGCCATGTTGCATTCCTGGGCGGCCCGCTCCACTTCCTTGACCAGCTCCGCGCCCGCTTTATCGACACGTTGAAGCTGGATGACGAACATGCCATCGTGCCGGAAAACTCCCATCTCTTCGCCGCACAAGGTGCAGCGATGGAGTCCGTCAATGCAGCGAAATCGGAAGCAAGGACCGCCGAGATTCCCTATACCGAGGGCATGGAGAAAACCACCCTGCAGGAACTGGTTGACAAGCTGGAGAGCGGGATTCAGATGGAATTCGAAGTCTCCCGCCTCGAGCCGCTCTTTACAGGCGAGGAAGATTATGCCGCCTTCAAGGAACGACAGGACCACTACCAGGTTGACAAGGGCATCCTCGCCTCCTACCGGGGCAAGGCCTACCTCGGCATTGATGCCGGAAGCACGACGACGAAGACCGCCCTCATCTCGGATGACGGCAAGCTCCTCTACTCCACGTACGGGAGCAACCAGAGCAACCCGCTCCAGACTTCCATCGATGCGATCAAGGAAATCTATGCCCATATGCCCCGCGGCGTTGAAATTGCGGGAGCCTGCTCCACCGGTTATGGGGAAGCCCTGATCAAGGCCGCCCTCATGCTGGATGAGGGCGAGGTCGAGACGATTTCCCACTACTATGCGGCCGCCTTCTTCAATCCGAAAGTAGACTGCATCCTGGATATCGGCGGCCAGGACATGAAATGCATCCGTATTCGCAATGGGACCGTGGACGACGTCATGCTGAACGAAGCCTGCTCCTCCGGCTGCGGCTCCTTTATCGAGAACTTTGCCAAGACGCTCAACTATTCGGTGCAGGACTTTGCTAAGGCGGCACTATTTGCCGAACACCCCATAGACCTTGGAACCCGCTGCACGGTATTCATGAACTCAAAAGTCAAGCAGGCGCAGAAAGAAGGCGCCACGGTCGCGGACATCTCGGCCGGCCTGGCCTATTCGGTCATCAAGAACGCCCTCTACAAGGTCATCAAAGTCTCCGATGCTTCGGAACTCGGGAAGAACATCGTCGTGCAGGGCGGAACCTTCTACAACGATGCCGTCCTGCGGAGCTTCGAGCGGATTGCCAGCTGCGAGGTCATCCGTCCCGACATAGCGGGCATCATGGGAGCTTTCGGAGCCGCGCTCATCGCTAAAGAGCGCTCCGAGGAGGACAAGCCGTCCACCATGCTCTCCATAGACGAGATCAATGCCTTTACCTACTCCACTTCCATGGGCAGGTGCCGGGGATGTACGAACAATTGCCGTCTTACCATTAACAAATTCTCAGGCGGCAGGCGGTTTATCTCCGGCAACCGTTGTGAAAAAGGGATTGGGCTTAAGAAGAATAAAGACAACCTGCCGAACCTTTATGATTACAAATACGAAAGGCTTTTTGGCTACGAACCTGTGAAGGATGCCCCAAGAGGCAAGGTCGGCATTCCGAGAGTTTTGAACATGTTCGAGAACTACCCGTTCTGGTTCACCTTCTTCACGAAGCTCGGATACGAAGTCGTGCTATCCCCGACTTCCAGCAGGCGGATTTATGAGCTGGGCATCGAGTCGATTCCCAGCGAGTCGGAATGCTACCCGGCCAAGCTTGCCCATGGGCATATCATGTGGCTGCTGGGCCAGGGCATAGATTTCATTTTCTATCCCTGCGTGCCATATGAGCGGAATGAGTTCAAGGAAGCGGTAAACCACTACAACTGCCCGATCGTGACCTCCTATGCAGAGAACATAAAAAACAACGTCGAGGAACTAAAAGACCCCAAGATTCGTTTTATGAATCCTTTCCTCGCCTTCACCAGCGAAAAAATCCTGGCTGACCGCCTCACGGATATCTTTGTGCCGCTCGGCATCCCAAAAAGGGAGATTGCATCTGCGGCATCAGCGGCCTGGAGGGAACTCCTGAAAAGCCGAAAGGATATCCGGAAGAAAGGCGAAGAAACTCTGCGATACCTCATGGAGACCGGCAAGCACGGCATCGTCCTTGCGGGAAGGCCTTACCACATCGACCCGGAAATCAATCACGGCATACCGGAGCTCATCAATTCCTATGGAATGGCCGTCCTCTCCGAGGACTCCATCTCCCATCTGGCTACGATTGAGAGGCCAATCCGTGTAAATGACCAGTGGATGTATCACACGAGGCTGTACGCTGCGGCAAATTACGTCAAGAAAACCGATTATCTTGACCTGATCCAGCTAAATTCCTTCGGCTGCGGCCTCGATGCGGTGACGACGGACGAAGTGCAGGAACTGCTGTCATACAGCGGCAAGATTTACACGTGCCTGAAAATCGACGAGGTCAACAACCTCGGAGCGGCCAGAATCAGGGTGCGATCCCTACTCGCCGCAATCCGAGCCAGAGGCCAGCAGGAAAAGATTGAGGGGAGAAGGGCCAGACGGATTGTTTCGTCCGAATTCAAGCGGATTGCCTTTACGGAGAAAATGCGCGAGGAATATACCATCCTCTGCCCGCAAATGTCGCCAATCCATTTCCGGCTTCTCGAGACAGCCTTCAACTCATCGGGCTTCCGCCTGGAGGTGCTCTCAAACGACAACCGGAGCGCCGTGGACATGGGCCTGAAATACGTCAACAATGATGCATGCTACCCATCGCTTCTCGTAATCGGGCAAATTATGGATGCGCTTCTTTCAGGAAAATACGACACCCACAAGGTCGCAGTCGTCATGTCCCAGACCGGTGGCGGCTGCCGCGCATCAAATTATATAGGTTTCATAAGGAGGGCTTTGAAGAAAGCCGGCCTTGAATATGTGCCGGTTCTTTCCCTGAACTTTAACGGATTTGAGCCCCAGCCCGGCTTCAAAATCGGGATTCCCGCTTTGACGAAGCTGGCCTACTCGATCGTGCTGGGAGACGTCCTGATGAAATGCCTTTACAGGATGCGGCCTTACGAGCGCGTAAAAGGGTCTGCGAACCGGAAATATGAGCACTGGACGGCCGTCTGCAAGAATTATCTTTGGAAGCCGGTCCCGACCTTGCCAGAGTTCTATATACTCTGCAAAAAGATAATCCGGGATTTCGACAAGCTCCCAATCACGGACGAAAAGAAGCCGCGGGTCGGCATCGTCGGCGAGATTCTGGTAAAATTCTCGCCCGCCGCCAACAACCATCTGGTGGAGCTTCTGGAGAAGGAAGGCGCCGAGGCGGTTGTGCCGGACCTGATGGACTTCTTTAACTATTCGTTCTACAATTTGAATTTCAAGGTGGAGAACCTGGGATTTGCATGGAAGTCCAAAGTCGCTACCAACATCGGCATCTGGGGCATCACGCGGCTTCGGGCGGCTGCGAACAGGGAATTTGCAAAGAGCAGGCACTTTATCCCCTCCGCCGACATCGCCCACCTCGCTGAGATGGCGTCGCCGATCACTTCGACCGGCAACCAGACGGGCGAGGGCTGGTTCCTGACCGGCGAGATGCTGGAGCTGATCCAGGCGGGCGTGCCGAACATCGTGTGCATACAGCCATTTGCATGCCTCCCGAACCACATCGTGGGCAAGGGCGTCATCAAGGAAATCCGGAACAGGTATCCTGAGGCAAATATCGCCGCCGTCGACTACGACCCCGGCGCCTCCGAGGTCAACCAGTTGAACCGGATCAAGCTGATGCTGACTACGGCAGAGAAGCGGATGAATTATCAGGAGAGCGTGCAGGGGCAGGCATAATTGCTGAGGATGTCACAAGCGTTTGCTGTGGAGCTTTGTCATCGGAAGCTTTATTAAAGATCCGATTGCACGGCTGCTCATGGTCAGCTGTCATATGACCTCTTGTATTTATTATCGCAAGCCATGGTATCTTGAGCGCATACCCTGCCGTCCTAAGCGCAATCCTTGTCATCCTGAATGCATTCCTTGTCATCCTGGGTGCTATCTTTGTCATCCTGAGCGCAAGCGAAGGATCTTATAACGACAACAACCGTTGTACATAGAAGATCCTGCACTTTCTCTCAGGATGGCATTTTCTGCTTTATACCCGACCGCACCCGTCGCCTTTAGCGTTTCATTCTATCGCAGAATGACAAACACAAGAGCAATTGCTGCAAAAATCAGGCCACTCGGCCTTAAGTGCTCACTCTATCGCAGAATGACAACCCCTTTATGCAGAAAGAGAACCATGAACATAGGAAAAATTACTCTTACAAATATTAATAAAGGCGATGCCATTCATTATCTCGGATTCGGAAACGCCGATCCGGACGCGTCCACGCTGGCACTTCTCGACAAATGCGAAAAAGAACTCTTATCCTCGCTTGACTGCAAATACATCTATCGCGTTTTCCCGCTGGAGAACGGACAGATCCCCGGTTCCTCTTTCAGGCTGCGGGGAAATGCAATAGCGGGGCATTTGAAAGGATGCCGGAAAATCATCCTGCTGTGCGCCACCCTCTCGGAGGGAGCGGACCGTCTGATCAGAAAAAAGCAGCTTCTTGGAATGGCAGAAGCCATGATAACGGATGCGCTGGCATCTGCCGCCATCGAGCAGGTCTGTGACGAGGCAGAACGCGAAATCATGAAAAGTTTCCCCGGCACGGGGCATACCTGGCGTTTCGGACTTGGCTATGGTGACTTCCCGCTCGACCAGCAGGCCGCTTTCCTCTCCATTCTGGATGCGCCAAAGAGAATCGGTGTTTGTTCAAGTTCCTCTTTTCTCCTTACGCCTCTGAAATCGGTAACTTGTGTAATCGGGCTGGGGGAAGACATCCCTACAAGGAATAAGAAGAAATGCGCTAACTGTAGCCTGCGGGGAACCTGCCCTTATCGACGGACGGATTTATGCTCATCTTGCTGACATTTCGCTCTTGGAGTCCGGTAAGATTTGGCTTTGGCTCTTGCTGCGTATTTTGACTACTTTTCTGGGGTAGGTCTTTGGGATTCGGCCGTTGGGGACGGCCCTGGGGGCCGCCCCCACGGGCCGAAACATGAACCGAAACACACATATACATTTTTCTCATATGGAGTATATTATGTCTACCATAAAACAATTGTTGCAAAATCCTCTCACCCTTCTGGACGGCGGCATGGGTACCATGCTGCAGCAAAAAGGCATGCCCCTCGGAACCATTCCCGAAACGCTGAACGTTACGCGGCCCGACTGGATTATCGACATTCATCGTCAGTACATCGCCGCCGGCTCACAGATCATCTACGCCAACACCTTCGGCGCCAACCGGCATAAACTGGCTGATTCAGGCTATTCCGTGCCCGAACTCATACAGGCTGCCATACATAACGCCGGCACCGCCGCCGAGGGCACTGAAACTCTTGTCGCCCTCGACATCGGTCCCATCGGGCAGCTATTAGAGCCGACCGGTGCGCTCTCATTTGAAGAAGCCTACGGCATTTTCATGGAAATGGTCACCGCCGGGCGCGATGCCGGAGCAGACCTCGTGATTATCGAGACTATGACAGACCTGTACGAGACAAAAGCCGCTGTACTTGCGGCGAAAGAAAACAGCGAGCTGCCAATATTTGTCACAATGACATTCGAGGAAAACATGCGAACCTTCACCGGCTGCTCCGTCTCTGCCATGTGCCTTACCATGGAAGGGCTCGGTGTGGATGCCCTCGGCGTCAACTGCTCGCTCGGTCCACGTGACCTGATTCCAATCGTGGAGGAGATTCACAGATGGACCTCCCTCCCGATCATCGTCAAACCAAATGCAGGTCTCCCGGATCCTGTGACAAATGAATATAACGTCCTTCCGGACGAATTTGCGGAAGTTACAAAGCAAATGCTGCCCTTCGGAGTCCGGATACTCGGCGGCTGCTGCGGGACAAATCCGGAATTTATAAAGAAACTGTCGGAGATGATTCGTTCGCTTCCTTCTGCTGCCGAACAAAAAGGCATGAACATCCCTACGGAAACTGAAGATGGCAGCAAAAAAACCTGTTCGTCGGCAAAGGATCCGGTTCAACATGAACTTGCCGTCTGTACGCCCTTAAGGACAGTCGCGGTCAACGAGCCCCGCATCATCGGCGAGCGCATCAATCCGACCGGCAAGAAACGCTTCCGTCAGGCTCTCCTTGACGGGGATATGGACTACATCTTAAGCCAGGCTGTAGAGCAGGTCGAAGCCGGCGCAGATATACTGGATGTCAATGTCGGAGCACCCGGCATTGATGAGAAAGAGATGATGGTAAAGACAATCAAGGCGATCCAGTCTGTCATCGATGTTCCGCTCCAGATCGACTCCACCAAACCGGAAGTCATCGAGGCTGCCCTCCGCGTTTACAACGGGAAGCCGATTGTCAACTCGGTAAACGGCGAGGAAGCCGTCATGGAGCGTATCCTCCCGCTGATTGCAAAATACGGCGCATCCATCGTCTGCCTGACCCTGGATGAGAACGGCATCCCGAAGACGGCTGACGGCCGGTTCGAGATAGCCAGGAAAATCATGGAGAGGGCTCTCTCATATGGCATCAAAAAGGAAAATATCTTAATTGATTGCCTCGTCCTGACCGTCTCCGCTGAACAGGGCGCAGCCATGGAGACCCTTAAAGCACTGCACCGTGTCAAGACCGAACTCGGGCTTAAGACAGTGCTCGGCGTTTCCAACATCTCCTTCGGACTGCCTAACCGCCTCAACATCAATACATCGTTCCTGACGATGGCGCTCTACGCCGGCCTGGACCTTCCAATCATGAACCCGAACCTCTCGGCGATGATGTGGGCATTCAAGTCCTACAAAGTCCTCTCCGGCGATGACGAAAACTCCCTTGGCTTCATCTCTTACAGTGGTAATCATGAACCCGACACCGTTCAACTGAAAAAAACAAGAGAGGCGCTAAGTGCGGCTGAGATTTCGCTCGAGAATTTGCGTCAGGGCTATGCATCTATTGCATCTTATGCGGGTGCATTTGCAAATGGAGCGTCGGCTCCTTCAGGCTTTCCTCAAAATGAAAATGTGACGAAAACACCGGAAGCGGCATTTGTCCCCATGCTATCCCTGACAGCAGCCCATCCGGCAGACTGTACCTGTGAGAGCTGCAGAGCCATCGCCAATGCAAAAAAACAATATATGAAGAAAACCGATGTTTCTGCTTCCATTCCCGAATCACCGGAGGGCAAGGGCATCCTCAAAGCCATGGAAACCGGCATGAAAAACGATGGCCGCAGGCTTACGGCCCGGCTTCTGAATCAAATGGACTCGATGGCCATCATCAACAACATACTGATTCCGGCCCTGGATGCGGTGGGGGAGAAATTTGAAAAGGGTAAGATATTCCTTCCTCAGCTGATTCTCGCCGCCGACGTGGCAAAGGAATGCTTTGATGTCATAAAAGAAGAACTCGCACAGACAGACTCCTCATCGGAGAGCAAAGGCAAAATCATCCTCGCCACCGTCAAGGGCGACATCCACGACATCGGAAAGAACATCGTCAAGGTGATATTGGAAAACTATGGCTATGACGTGATAGACTTAGGGAAAGATGTGGATCCGCAGCTCGTCCTAAAGACTGCCAGAGAGCAGGATGTCCGCCTCGTGGGCCTTTCCGCCCTCATGACGACAACTCTCGGTTCCATGGAAGAGACGATAAAGCTGCTTCGAGAAAACAGTATCGATTGCAAGATCATGGTCGGCGGTGCGGTCCTGACTGAGGATTACGCCCTGCGAATCGGCGCAGATTACTATGCGAAGGACGCTAAGACCGGAGCGGACATTGCAAAAAAAGTGCTGCATGACTAAACTAAGTTTTTCGAAAAGCCTCCCGCCATCACCGGCAGGAGGCTTGTTTATGTATAGTTTACTCTTCGTCTTCTTCCGCCTTGCTTCCAAACTTCTCCTGCATATATTGGTCCATATTGTCCGCTATCTGCTTGGAGACAGCCACCGCCGCAACGACCGTCTTCGCGCCCGTCACGACATCTCCCGACGCAAATACGCCCTCCATCGTCGTCTCGCCATGTCCGTCTGTCTGGAGCGTCCCTCTCTCATTCAGATGTAGGTCATGGTCGCGGTTCACAAGCTGGCTGCGTGGGACCTGGGAGATGGAAATCATGACGCTGTCCGCCTCGACCAGAGCATCGGTAGAGTGATCTTCCACCAGCTTCCCTGTTTCCGGATCTTCCACGAGGTCGCAGAAGACGGCCCCCTCGTCAACGATCCGCACGATGCTCTTCCTGTATTCGAAATTGACTCCGTCGAGTTTTGCATAATTGAATTCATGATTGGAAGCAGCGACTGTGTCACCCCTCACATAAATCGTAACATCGCGGGAACCATGACGGATCGCCGTGCGGGCGACATCCATGGCGGCATTCCCGGCACCGATGATTGCAACCTTATCTCCCAATTCATAGACATCCGGATTATTGAGATAATTGATCGCATAAAATACATGACCGAATGTCTCACCCGGAACTCCAAGTTTTCTGGGTTTCCATGCACCCGTTCCGACAAAGACACTCTTATACCCGTCATCCAAAAGATCCTGTATACTGGTCGATCCTCCCAAAGCAAAATTCGGACGGAACAGGATTCCCATATCCCTCATTCTGCGGTAATAACGGTCAAGTATTGACTTCGGAAGGCGGAATTCCGGGATTCCGTAGCGGAGTATGCCGCCAATTTTCTCCCGACCTTCGAAAACCGTGACTTTATATCCGCGGCGGGCGAGGATGATGGCAATCGTGATGCCGGCGGGTCCTGCTCCGATGACGCCGACTTTCATACCGTTCGGCGGCGCGCAGCTCAGATCGATCCTTTCAAAGCAGGAGTCGGAGATATAATTTTCAATGGAGGAAAAATGCACGGGTTCTCCCTTTTTCCCCCTGATACAGTGTCCTTCGCACTGTTCTTCGTGGTTGCATACAAGAGAACAGATCATGGAGAGCGGGTTGTTTTCGAACAGCATCTCCGCCGCATCCATCATTCTGTGCTGTTTAAAGAGGCTGATCACCTCGGGAATGTTTGTTGCGATAGGGCAGCCTTTCAGGCGGCAGAGCGGCTTCTTGCAGCCAAGACAGCGTTCGGCTTCGTTGAGAACATGTACGGGCATATTGAGGACCTCCTGTCAGTATTAACAAATCGTTATTATCAGTATCTCACTATTCTTTTGATTTATCAAGTATCGAGAAATAAATTCGACCCTCGGGGACGGTTCCTTTAAGTCAAAAGAACCGTCCCCGAAGGTCGAAAAATCCTGATCCAAAAGAACCATCCCCGGGAGATGAGATCTACATCACCGCCACAACCTCCCTATACAGCTTCCTAAAACATATCACCGAAATAATCAGCGACATGATCTCCGCGATCGGGAACGCAAACCACACATTTGTCACGACTCCGGTCCTCGCCAGCAGCCAGGCTGCCGGAATCAGCGCGACAAGCTGCCGCGCAACGGAGACGATCAGCGAATATATGCTCCTCGAAAACGCCTGAAAAATCGATCCCATGACGATACACACTGCCGCAATCGGGAAATGCAGGCTGATGATTCGAAGCGCCGGGATGCCGATTGCCTTCATTTCCTCATGCGCATTGAAAAGATCGAGCAGGGCTCCGGGAAACAGTTGGAAAATCAGAGTCCCCGTAAGCATGATGCCCAGCGCAAGCGCGGCAGAAAACTTCAGTGCCTCGTCAATCCGGTCCCTCCTCCTAGCGCCGTAATTATAGGCAAGCACAGGGATCAGGCCATTGTTGAGACCGAAAATCGGCATGAAGAAGAAACTCTGAAGCTTGAAGTATACGCCGAAAACCGCCGTGGCCGTGTTTGAAAAAGCGATCAGTATCCGATTCATCATATAGGTCATCACCGATCCGATCGACATCATGAGGATGGACGGAACGCCGACCCGGTAGATTTGCCAGACGATTTGGCCTTCCGGCTTCAATATATAATCCATACGAATCCGGATGTCCTGATTGTATTTCAAATTCAGCACCAGCCCAATCAATGCCGCAACCGTCTGGCCTGTGACTGTCGCATAGGCAGCGCCCGCGACTCCAAATGCCGGACAGCCGAAATACCCGAAAATCATGATAGGATCAAGGATGATATTGATGATGGCGCCTGAAAGCTGGCTTGCCATGCTGTATACTGTCCGTCCGGTGGACTGCAGAAGCCTCTCCAGCATGATCTGATAAGACAGTCCAAGCGACATCCCCATGACGATGCGGAGATACGTGATGCCATACTCCGCAACTATCGCATCCTGCGTCTGGCTGTGGATGAACGCCTTGGCGAGAAACAGCCCAATCAAGGCAAATGCCGCAAAATTACAGAATGACAGAAATATGGCGGTATTTGCCGTCTTGTCGGATCTGTCGAACCTCTTTTCCCCGAGGGATTTGGAGAGAAGGGCGTTCACACCTACACCAGTGCCGGAGGTCACAGCTATCATCAAATTCTGTAAGGGAAACGCAAGAGTAACGGCTGTCAGGGCGTCCTCGCTGAGCCTTGCGACAAAGATGCTGTCCACAATGTTATAAAGTGCCTGCACGAGCATCGAGATCATCATGGGAATGGACATGGTGATAATCAGCTTTTTAACGGGCATGACACCCATTTTGTTCTCCTGTCTTTGTTCCATAAAACTCCCTTTTCATCCCATAGGATTTTTCCTTCAGGGACGGTTCTTTTGGTTCAAAAATCCTCATCCCTAAAGAACCGCCCTTTTCCTTTGTCATCCTGAGCGCAGCGAAGGATCTTCAACATACAGCATACGTAAACACTTACACTGATGTTAAAGATTCTTCGCTTACGCTCAGAATGACAGGCTGATGCCAGAATAACAGATGGACACTGAATAGCTACTTTTTGAACTATCAGCTACTCACACCTCCGCGAACAGCGCCTCCACGAACTCGTCCGAATTGAACCGCTGCATGTCGTCTATGCCCTCGCCCACGCCGATATACTTGACCGGGAATCCCATCTCGGACTGAATCGCAATCGCAACCCCGCCCTTTGCCGTGCCGTCCAGCTTGGTCAGCACGATACCGGTAATAGCCGTAATCTCCTCGAACTCCCTTGCCTGCTGGAGCGCATTCTGACCGGTCGTTCCGTCCAGGACCAATAGTGTCTCAATATGGGCATAGCCGTATTCCCTGGCAAGGATCTTATAGATCTTGCTCATCTCCTTCATGAGATTCTTCTTATTATGAAGACGGCCGGCCGTATCAATAACGAGCATGTCCGTATCCCTGGCCTTGGCGGACTGGATCGCGTCAAATACGACGGCACCCGGGTCTCCGCCTTCCGGTCCCGTAATGATCGGAACATTTGCCCTTTTCGCCCACACGACGAGCTGCTCGATCGCCCCCGCGCGGAATGTATCTGCCGCGGCAATCAGGACCTTCTTTCCCTGGGTCCGGTACAAATTCGCCAGCTTACCCACGGTCGTCGTCTTCCCGACTCCGTTGATTCCTATCATCAGAAGCACTGTCTTTTGATCTTCAAAGGCAAAGTCCGAGTCATGTACCCTCATCTGCTCTTTGATTGTGTCCTTAAGAACCTCCTTGCATTCAGAAGCACTGCGGATGTGCTGCTCCTTCACCTTCTGTTTCAGGTTCGTAATGATTTCATCCGTCGTACGGATGCCGACATCGGACATAATCAGAATATCTTCCAAATCCTCATAAAACTCATCATCGATCTTGTCATAGGACGTGAACACCTGGTTCACGTTCGTGGACATGTTGTCCCTCGTCTTCGTCAGTCCCTTTACCAGTTTATCAAAAAAACCCATTTCCAACCCTCCTCGTATTCCCCTTTGTTTCCTGCTTGTCCTTCACTCTTGTCATCCTGAGCGTTAGCGAAGGATCTTAAACATAAAACCTACGTAAACACAACGCTGAATGTAAAGATTCTTCGCTTACGCTCAGAATGACAGGCGGGTGATGACAATTACGAAAATCCTTCTCTTACGCTCAGGATGACAGCTTATCCTCGATAAGGTTCACCGATACCATCGTCGATATGCCCTTCTCCTGCATCGTAATCCCGTACAGCCTGTCGCAGGCCACCATCGTCCCTCTCCTGTGGGTGATGACGATGAACTGCGTGTTCCTTGTCAGCTTGTGCAAATACTCCGCAAACCGGCTGACGTTATTGTCATCCAAAGCCGCCTCAATCTCGTCGAGCAAGGCAAATGGCGACGGCTTCATATTCTGTATCGCAAATAGAAGCGCGATGGCCGTCAGCGCCTTCTCGCCTCCTGACAACTGCATCATGTTCTGCAGCTTCTTGCCGGGCGGTTCCGCAATAATCGTTATCACGGCATCAAGCACGTCCGCCTCCCGGTCAATTTCGAGCTTCCCTTTGCCCCCTCCGAAAAGGGCCTGGAAAGTCTTGTCGAACTCCCGGTTAATCTCCTCGAACTTCTCATTAAACTGCCGCCTCATGCCGGCATCGAGTTCCGAGATGATCCCCATAAGGGTCTTGGTGGACTCCACCAGGTCAGTATGTTGGCCGGACATGAACGTATGTCGCTCCGACAGTTCCTTATACTCCTCGATGGAATTGACGTTGACATGGCCCAGCTTCTTAATCTCGTCCCTGACCTTCAAAAGCTGCCTTCTGATTTCCTTCCGGTCCGTATGCTCCTCGTTCCGATATTTCTTCGCCTGGTTCGGCGTGAGTTCATACTCTTCCCAGAGATGCGTAATGGAGTTTTCAAGCGACTCCTCCATCTTCTCCTTCTGCGAATGGAGCCGAAAGCTCTCCTTATCTAGCTTTGAGAGCGTATCGGAAAGCTCGTCCCTCTTGAGGAAAGATTTCTTATGAAGATGGGAGAGTTCTTCCCGCTGCTTCTGCAGTCCGGAAATCTTATCGGCGTCCTCCAAAGATTCCGCCTCAGCGGCCTTGATCGTTCCTTTAATGGTCTCAATATATGCCTGCTTCTCTTCCACTTCCGCTTTCCCTGCGGCCAGGCTCTCCGTGATGCCTTTATCTTCCTCATCGAGGGAAACCAATTCCGATTTGAGACGGTCCGAATTCGTCTTGATAAAGCCTCTGTTCTGCTCAAGCGACGCGACTTCCATGCGGAGGTTTTCCGCAATGCCCGCCTGGCTCTCTCGCTCCTTCCGCAGTTCCTCCTCCTCTTCCTCGAGCCGTCCGACCCGCTGAGTCAGTTTTCCTTCTTCCTCCTCGGAGGCAGCAAGCTCCTTCTCGATGGACGCGCTGGAGGCGTGAATTTTCCCGATTTGCTTCTCAATCTCGACGCTCTCCCGGTCGAGCGCGCCCCGGTCTATATGGTTCATCCGGATCTGGTCGTCCGCCTGCTTGCGGGACATCTCGGAAGTATTCTCCCGGATAGATTCCCCGTGAATCTTCCCGCCGATCCGCACGATCTCGTCCCGAAGCCGGTTGCGCTCCTCCCTCTTCTCATCAATGAGAGTTGTAGAAGCCTCCATGGCTTTTTTCAGGGATTTTACGCTGGTTTCCAGTTCCTCAATCTCGCGCTTCCGCCCCAGCAGATTCTCCTTGTTGCGGAACGCGCCGCCGGTGATGGAGCCGCCCGGCGAAAACGACTCGCCGGCTAGCGTTACCATGTAAAGCGAATGGCCGTATTTTCTCCCGATCCGGATAGCGTTATCGATGTTGTCCACCACGATGGTCCGCCCAAGGAGCTGCCTCTTCATATCCATATAGGCATCTGCGCAGGTTACCAGGTCTTCCGCCACGCCCACGACCCCTATCTCGCCTAAGACGTCCTTTCGGTCAAATGCCTTCCTGGCCTTCATATTTGTCAGGGGCAGGAACGTGGCCCGGCCATAATGGTTCATTTTCAGGAATTCAATAAGGTATTTCGCCGTCGTCTCATTGTCGGTCACAATGTTGCGAATGCTCCCGCCGAGAGCCGTCTCGATGGCGACCTCGTATTTCTTCTCCGTCGAAATCAGATCTGCGACCACGCCCAGGATGCCGGGGTTCCTTCCTTTCTGCTCCATTACCTTCTTGATTGCATTTCCATATCCTTCATAATGCTCATTGATGGTCCGCAGGGATTCAAGGCGGGAAGAGTTCCTATGGAAGTCCTGCTGCAGGCCGTCCAGCCGCTCATTCTCGTCGCGAATCTGCGACTGCAGATCTGCGACCCGTCCTTCCAAAGCCGCCGACTCGTCCCGAAGAGCCGCCATATGGTCGCGGATGCTCTTTAAGTTCTCCTCGGCCTTCCTTTTCTTTTCCTTCGCCTCGGCTTCCTCCTCCGCAAATCGCAGCATCCTGTTGTCCAGCTCGGATTTCCGGATGGAAATTTGTTCCAGCATGGCGTCATAGCGCTGCATGCGGCCTTTGACATTTGTCCTGCCATTCAGGACCCCGATCATGTCATTCCTTGCGCGGCCAATCTCATCATTCAGGGCGAAAATCTTCTCATCTATCTTTCGAAGTTCCTCTTCCTCGTGGTTTAAGGCTTTCCGCCTTGCAACAAGAGTTCCTTCCAGCTCGGAAAGTTGCTTGTAGAGGTCTACCCTCTCGGCCTTCTTCCTCTCCCGCTCCTCGCCAATCGCATTCCTTCTTCCAAGATAATGCTCGCTGCTTTGCCTGGCGGCATGAATTTGCTCGTTCAGGAGGTCTATCTGGCCTTTGAGCTGCTGCCTCGTGAGCTGGTTCTTCGAATTCCGCTCCGAAAGTTCCGCAATCTGCCCGTCAAGCCCCGTGATTTCCTCATCCAGCCGGAGATACTCTTCCTTGGCATTCTCCAACTCCGCATTCACGCCGGCCATCTGGTCATCGGCAATCTTCGCCTTGCCAGTGATTTCCTCAAGCTCCCTGCCTATCCGCTCATTGTCGATGAGAAACAGGTTCACATCGAGGTCCCGCAGCGTCTCCCGCTTGTCGAGGTAAATCTTCGCCACCTCGCTCTGCTTCTTAAGCGGTCCCAGCCTGCCGCCGATCTCCGTCAAGATATCATTGACCCTGACCAGGTTGGCCTGCTCTTCATCGAGCTTTTTCAGAGTCATGTTTTTCCGCCGCTTGAACTTGACGATGCCGGCCGCCTCATCGAAGAGTTCCCGCCGCTCATCGGCCTTGCCGGAGATAATCCTCTCGATCTGCCCCTGGCCGATGATGGAATACCCTTCCTTTCCGATGCCCGTATCGTAAAACAGCTCGTGGATGTCCCGCAGCCTGACGGCGGAATTATTGATTTTGTATTCGCTCTCCCCGGACCGATAGAGCCTGCGGGTGACCGTGACTTCCTCGAAGCCGATGTCCAGCGAGTGGTCGGAATTGTCAAATGTAATGGACACCGCCGCGAAGCTCTGCGGTTTCCTGGCCTCGGTCCCGGCAAATATGACGTCCTGCATGTTTCCGCCTCGCAGCTGCTTCGCACTCTGCTCCCCGAGCACCCAGCGCACTGCGTCGGAGACGTTGGATTTGCCGCTCCCGTTCGGCCCGACGATACCGGTGATGCCGTCATGGAATTCAAAGACCATTTTATTTGCAAATGACTTGAACCCCTGCATTTCTATTCGCTTTAAATACATAGTCTCTCCAATACCGCCTTGGCCGCGTCCTGTGATGCCGCTTTTTTCGTTCGTCCTTCTCCCACGCCGCAAATTTCATCGTCGATTATCACTGCTATCCGAAACAACTTGTTGTGGTCCGGTCCTTCTGCCGAGATGAGCTTGTACTCCAGCACCATGCCCCGTTCCTGCACGTATTCCTGCAGACGGGTCTTGTTGTCGTAATACAACTCTTCTTTTTTGAGGTCGCCGAGGACGTGTTTCAGGATAAACCGCTTGGCTTCTTCAAATCCCGCGTCCAGATATATCGCCCCAATCACGGACTCCACTGCGTCCGAGGTGATAGAGTCTTTCTTGCGACCGTTCATGAACTCCTCGCCTTTCCCGAGAATCAAGAAGCGGGGCAGTTCCAGCCGCCTTGCAATGATCGCCAGAGATGGCTCGCAAACCATGCTGGCCCGCATTTTGGAGAGCTTTCCTTCTTCCAAATCCGGGTATTTGCGGTAGAGATACTCCGAACTCACCGCTTCCAGGACGGCGTCCCCCAGAAACTCCAGCCGTTCGTTGGAGACGATATTTTCGCGGCGGTGTTCATTTGCATAAGACGTGTGGGTCATCGCGGTCTCAAGCAGACTCGGGTCGTGAAAGTGATATCCGATATTCTCCTCTAAATCTGAAAAGGGAAATGCATTCATCATTATCTCCATATTCGCCCAGGGGGACAGTCCCTCTGGGCCAAAAAATTTCGTCCTTCGGGGACGGTCCTTTTGGGCCGAAAATTTTTGGTCCAAAAGGACCGTCCCCCAGGGCCGAAACTCACCTTGCGGCAGCCAGGGCGCGCGCAGCGTCACCTACTGTAACGAAACGTTCAAGGCCTTTGTCAGCGATATCCACATCGAAAGAATCCTCGATGAGGGTAATAATCTGATAGAGTTCCAGCGAGTCGGCTCCCAGGTCATCATAGAAAGACGACTTCTCCGTGATCATGTCTTCGGAAATATTCAGGATGCCGGCAATGAGTTCCTTGATTTTCTGAAATTCCATATGATACCTCTCTGTATTGATTATGCAGGCGCTTAGGCGCTTTTCGCCTGATCCGTCATTCTGCGCCGCTTTCCAGGCGGACTGCAACTGACTCCTCTGCCTGCTGCGCATCGGCAAAAGCAGCACCCTGACGGCAAATCTGCCTGCTACGCATCAACAAAAGCAGCGCCCTGTCGGCAAATGTCAAAAAAGCTGCCGCCGACAAGCGACGGCAGCCTTCTGGTCTGCTCATAAATACAATAACCATTGTCATGCATGGCAACAGTTACAAGATTAATCTGTGTCCTGTTTAACGATCTCTCTCTTGTTGTAAGATCCGCAGGCCTTGCAGACGCGATGCGGCATCATTAAAGCGCCACATTTGCTGCATCTGACTAATGTAGATTTAGCCATCTTCCAGTGACCTGCTCTGGACTTGTCACGTCTTGCAGCTGAATGCTTATTCTTTGGACAAATGGACATCAGTACCACCTCCTATCCTTTAGACACTTTGAACATTATACATAGCAGGGGTATTGATTGTCAACATTTTTTTCCTGCAAATATAGTTTTTTTGTGACTCTCGGATTACTGTTCCCGCCATCTGCTTCTCCTTTGTCATCCTGAGCGTAAGCGAAGGATCTTTCACAGAAAGCCATCTGCTGATGGTAAAGATCCTTCGCTACGCTCAGGATGACGTCGATTATATCACAAGAACAGACTATTTCTATGCGGAAGCGTAAACAGCAGCTTTTTTACCGTCCTTACCGTCCTTATGCCAAGCCGGCCACGCGGACTGTCTCGCGGGCGATGGCAAGCTCCTCGTTCGTCGGGATAACGAATACCTTGACCTTGGAATCCGGCGTGGAAATTTCAATCTTCTTCCCGCGGATCGAATTCTTCTCCGGATCAATCTTGATTCCGAGATATTCAAGGCTGGCGCAGACATCCCTGCGGACAGTGAAATCGTTCTCGCCGATGCCGCCCGTGAACGTGATGGCATCCACGCCGTTCATGGCTGCGGTGTAAGCGCCGATATACTTGATTACGCGGTATCTGAAAGCTTTGAGGGCGAGCTGCGCTCTTTCATTGCCCTCCGCAGCGGCATTACCGAGGTCACGGAAGTCAGAAGATACGCCTGACATAGCCAGCACGCCGGACTTCTTGTTGAGGATCGTGAGGACTTCGTCAACGGAGATGCCTTCGCCATTTGCAATCGTCTGCACGACGGCCGGATCCATGTCGCCCGAACGGGTTCCCATGATAAGGCCCTCAAGAGGGGTAAGGCCCATGGATGTGTCTACGCATTTGCCGCCTTTGCTGGCCGAGATGGATGCGCCATTTCCAAGGTGGCAAACGATGACTCTCTGGTTCCCTTCCGGAAGATTGCCGAACTTGATTGTCTCGCCGGAGACGAACATATGGCTGGTGCCATGGAAGCCGTAACGACGGATGGAATATTTCTCATAATATTTCGGGTCGATGCCATAGAGGTAAGCATACGGCTCCATGGCCATGCCGAATGTCGTGTCGAATACAGCCACGTTCGGCTTGCCGGGCATGGCCGCCTCGCAGGCCTCGATGCCCATGAGATTTGCCGGATTGTGAAGCGGACCGAGCGGGAAGCACTCTTTGATGACTTCCTTGACCTTCGTGTCGACCAGCGTGGATTCCGTGAACTTGAGGCCGCCGTGGAGGACGCGGTGGCCAACTGCCGCGATCTCGTCTACGCTTGCTACAACGCCGTGATCGGCATCAACCAGCGCGTCCAGTACGAGCTTGATGGCTTCCTTGTGGGTCGGCATCGGGGATTCAATCACGTAATCATCCTTGCCGACTGCCTTGTGCGTGAGCATGGAGCCGTCAATACCGATCCTCTCGCAGAGGCCTTTAGCCTTTACGGACTCATCGGCGGTATCAATCAGCTGATATTTGAGAGACGAGCTGCCTGCGTTGATAATTAAAATCTTCATTCTTGTCTATTCTGCCTTTCTTTAAATAGATGGTTACTGTCCGTAACATTTTTTCACCCTTGTCATCCTGAGCACAGCGAAGAATGATAAACTCAGTTGCCATTCTTCCCCCCTTGTCATCCTGAGCGCAGCTAAGAATGATATTCTTAGTTGCCGTTCTTCCCTCTTGTCATCCTGAGCGCAGCGAAGGATCTTTTACCATCCCCAGCTAGTGAACGTCAAAGATCCTTCGCTTACGCTCAGGATGACAGAGACGAAATGACAAAAGCAACTGAATTATAACAAATCATAAGTACTGTTATACATTAGATGACATAAAGTTCCGTAATCAGTCCTGCATCTGCGCCTGAACGGCCGTAATAGCGATAACGCCCACGATATCCTCCGCGAAACATCCGCGGGAAAGGTCGTTGACGGGCTTGGCAATACCCTGGCACATCGGTCCGTAAGCCTCAGCCTTCGCCAGCCTCTGAACCAGCTTGTAACCGATATTTCCGGCGTCAAGATTCGGGAAAATGAGCGTATTCGCATGGCCTGCGACCGGGCTGTTCGGAGCCTTGAATTCGCCAACGGACGGAACTATGGCTGCATCGAGCTGCATCTCTCCGTCAAGAGCAAGTTCCGGATATGCTTCCTTGGCAATCTTTGTCGCTTCCTGGACCTTGGTCACATCGTCATGCTTCGCAGACCCCATTGTGGAATAGGAAAGCATCGCAACGCGCGGCTCGTCACCCGTGAGCGCCCTGAAAGAATCTGCGGAAGATTTAGCGATTGCGGCAAGCTCCTCAGCCGTCGGATTCTGGTTGAGGCCGCAGTCAGAGAATACAAATGTCCCGTTCTTTCCGAACTCGCAATCCGGTACATTCATAAGGAAGAAGGAGGAGACGAGTTTTGTTCCCGGAGCCGTCTTTAGAATCTGGAGGCTTGGGCGGAGCGTATCAGCCGTGGAGTGGCATGCGCCGGAAACGAGACCGTCGGCATCGCCCATTTTGACCATCATAACGCCAAAATAGGTATAAGACTTGAGAAGGATTTCCGTAGCCTGTTCTTTCGTCATACCTTTCTTCTGGCGAAGCTCGACCAGCTTGTCGATATAAGCAGCGGTCTTATCAGACTTGGCGGGATCGATAATTTGCGCGCCGGTGATGTCGCAGTCCTGCTTATTTGCAGCGATTTCTTCTTCACTGCCGATGATGATGATATTTGCAAATCCCTCTTTCAGAACCTGCTCTGCCGCCTTGTAAGTGCGGATGTCCTCCGATTCCGGAAGAACGATTGTCTTAATGTTGCTTTTTGCGCGGGCCTTAATCTCGTCAATAAAACTCATTTCTGCATCTCCTTTCTAATTGACGCTTTTTGCCGTTAAGTAACATATTTTATTACTGTTCACGTTTTCCACACTGAAAACGTTTGCTCTTGTGATAAATCGGGTGTCATCCTGAGCGTAGCGAAGGATCTTTTACACAAAGCCGCTACAGATGATGAAAGATCCTTCGCTATGCTCAGGATAACAAGGGAGATACCGGAGGCGTGAACAGCTACCATATTTTTATTATACACTTGAAAAAATATTCAAACAATAGCTTATGTGGTAGAATTATAGAAAAAGAACACAAAAAATTGTATGGAGGCAAGCATGAAGATAACCGCCATCATAGCTGAATTCAACCCATTCCACAACGGCCACGCCGAAATCATCCGAAAAGCCCGGGAGATTACCGGCTCGGATTACGTAATCATCCTCATGAGCGGCGACTACGTGCAGAGGGGCGCCCCCGCCATCCTCGACCGGCATACCAGGTGCCGGGCGGCCCTTATGGGCGGCGCAGACCTTGTCATCGCCCAGCCGACCAGATACTGCACGTCCTCCGCGGAAGACTACGCCCGCTGGTCCATCCGCCTCCTTGACGCACTGGGAATCGTGGACTTCCTGGCATTCGGCTCCGAATGCGGAGACATCAGCAAGATTACCGCCTGCGCCCAGTACCTATCCGACGAGAGCGAGTCGTTCAAAGAAAAACTCCGTGCATATCAGAAAACCGGACTAACTTTTCCGAAGGCCCGGGCGATGGCCGTGCCGCAATTTGGAGAAATCCTGTCCGCCCCGAACAACATACTTGGAGTGGAGTACGTAAAAGCATTAATCCATACCGGGTCGCAGATTAAGCCTATTACAATCCAGCGGGTCGGGGCGAGGCATCACGATGCGGATATTTCCATGGGTTACGCATCTGCTTCTTCGATACGGAATTTAATGGTGAATCATGCATCCTATATCAGCGACCTCTCTTCCGTGATACCCAAGGATTCGCTCAGAGTCCAACTGCACTCCGCAGCGGATCAAGGCATCGTGGAAAGTAACGACTTCTCCCTCCTCCTGGCAGAAAAAATATGGAGTGCGCCATCACCGGACTACTATTTGCAGTATCAGGACGTGACCTCCGACCTTGCCGGAACTATTTTTAAGAATCGGGAGAAATGCTGCTCATTTGACGCATTTGCAGAAAGCCTGAAAAACAAGTCATTGACCAGGACCCACATCAACCGCGCGCTACTCCATATCACGCTGCAGCTAAAGGCAAGAGGCGGGCGGCTGCCTGAATCGGAAAAGGGGGCGCTTTACGCCCACGTGCTGGGCTGCAGGTCGTCAGCATCGTCTCTGCTTGGACTGCTCTCAGAACATGCAGAAATCCCGATCATCACCAGGCCTGGCGTTGATCGGGAGCATTTGGAAAAGGAGGCGCAGGACCTGCTGGATGAGGAAACCAGGGTTTCCAACCTCTATAACGCAGTGCGCGCCGCTAAAAACGGAAATTCGATAATTAATACGCTTTCGCGAAGATTCATAACAATATAGGCAGTTGAGCAGTGCACCCTGTCATTCTGAGCGTCAGCGAAGAATCTTTTCTTTCAGCACACGCTTTGTTTATAACTTCGCCCGATGCTCAGGCCGCCCTCACCAGTTCACCGCCTCGGAAACCCTGTCCCTGTGCGCAATGGTTATGTCAAAATCATCCGACTTGAACGGGTTATCCCCGTAGGACACTTCATTGCATACCGTCTGATAGGCGAGCTCCTCATAATTATTCTCCTGGGAGAGGTGCCCAAGGAAAACGTGCCTCACCCCGTCATGCAGGAGCTTGCCGAGCAGTTGGCCCGACGTTTCATTTGACAAATGCCCATGCTCGCTCAATATCCTCATCTTGAGGTAGTATGGATACCGGCCGACCTGCAGCATATGGACATCATGGTTGGATTCCAGGAGCAGCACGTCCAGCCCTTTCAGATGCTCCACCGTATAGTCGCTGTAACAACCCATATCCGTTGCGACGGCCGCTTTCTTTCCCTCATGCTCGACCCGGTAGCCGACCGGTTCCGCTGCATCATGGGATATCTCAAATGGAAGTATGCTCAGATCCCCGATTTCGAACTCCTCGTCCGCCTTCACGGTCCGAAGTAGCCCCTTCGGAATCTTTCCGATCGACGTGCTTTTCCTAATCTCCGCAAGAGTCCCCTCCGTCCCATAAATCGGGATTCCGTACCGCCTCGCCAGAACTCCCAGCCCCTTCACGTGATCCGAATGCTCATGCGTGACGAGGATTCCGTCCACGTCTTTCGTCGTCATCTCAATCTCGTTGAGCCCCCGTTCCACGCGGATGCCCGAAATGCCGACATCCACCAGAACGGAGGTGTTTTCGCTTCCGATATAAATACAGTTTCCGCTGCTGCCGCTGCAAATGCTGCAGAATCTCATAAACCGCTCTTTCCCTCCTTCAATCGTCCCTTGTCATCCTGAGCGTAAGCGAAGGATCTTTTACCCTCTACAGCGATTATATATAAAAAATCCTTCGTTGCGCTCTGGATGACATTATGACCGCAAGTATGCTACCCTTCCATATGCTTGTCAATCTGTATTCTGGAAGCTTCAAAATCTCCATCGTTATCAAGGACAAATGTCGCTTTCGCGCGAAACTCTTCCTCACTTAGCTGGGACGCCATCGTCCCCTCTATCCGTTCCCGGGTATATCCCCGGCTTTCCATCAGCCGATGGGTCCTCGTTTCTACGCTCGCATAAATATACCACAGTTCATCGCATATTTCATCATAATGTTGCTCAATGAGCAGAGCCGCCTCCAGAACAAGAAGGTCCGTACCTTCTTGTCTATTCTCCGCAATAATCCTCTCCGTCTCGCATCGAACCGCCGGATGGACGATGCCATTAAGCTTCTCCATCATAGATGGGTCGGAGAAAACGATGGAGGCGATACAAGAGCGATCCAAGGATCCGTCATCTCGAACTATTTCCGAACCAAACAGTTCAATAGTCTCCCGATAACACGCTCCATCCTTGTCAAGCAGTCTGCGGCTTACGTCATCGAGCCTTTCGACTACCGCATTATATTTTTTATGGAGGTAGTCCAGCACGCTGCTTTTGCCCGCACCCACTCCCCCAGTCACCCCGATTATTTTCATACTCTAGGTCATGGAACCTCTTTCCACAAACGATTCTCAAAAAAACCTTTCATGCTATTTTACGCATGATTCAATCTGAACGGATGAACTTACAGTTTGTCATCCTGAGCGCAAGCGAAGGATCTTTTTTAAGCTTTGTCATCCTGAGCGCAAGCGAAGGATCTTTTATGTACAACGTATGCTGTTAGTATAAGATCCTTCGCTTCGCTCAGGATGACAAGATATCGTACAGCGACAAAGCCAAGGCAACCGTGCAGATAAATAATCTCAGTTCAAAAGGACCGTCCCCGCGGGCCGAAATTTCTCGGTCCAAAAGGACCGTCCCCACAAGCCGAACCGGCTCACTTCGCCTCGTACCAGTCTGTCCCGATATGGCAGTCCGTCTCCAGCACGACATCGAGCTTAGCGGCCGCCTTCATCTCCTCCTCGAGGATCTCTCTAGCCTTCTCCGCCTCGTCAAGCGGAGCCTCAATCAGCAACTCGTCATGAATCTGGAGGATAAGCTTAGACCGCATCCCCTCCGCTTTCAAGCGGTCGAACACCCTCGCCATAGCGATCTTAATAATATCCGCCGCCGTCCCTTGAATCGGGCTGTTCATGGCCACGCGCTCGCCAAATGACCTCTGCATGAAATTTGAAGATTTCAGCTCCGGCACCGGCCGCTTCCTCCCGAACAAGGACGACGCATATCCCGTCTCCCTCGCGCTGATAACAAGCCCGTCAAGGAAAGCCTTAATCTTGGGATACGTACGGAAATAGTCGTTGATATACTCCTGGGCCTCATTCCTCGATATAGACAAGCCCTGGGAAAGCCCAAAACTGCTGATGCCGTACACGATCCCGAAATTGACGGCCTTCGCATTCCGCCGCATCTGGTCCGTCACCTCGTCAAATGGAACATGGAACACCTGGGACGCCGTCGTCCTGTGGATATCCTTGGCCTCCCGATAAGCCTCGATCAGCTTCTCGTCCCCGGACATATGGGCAAGCACGCGAAGCTCAATCTGCGAATAGTCGGCATCGACAAAAACGCAGCCATCCGCAGGGAAGAAGCATTTGCGGATCCGCCTGCCCAAATCCTCCCGCATGGGAATATTCTGCAAATTCGGATCCGTACTGGACAGCCTCCCCGTCGCCGTAATCGTCTGGTTAAAAGTCGTCCGAATCCGGCCATCGGACTCGATATTCGCCTGAAGCCCGTCCGCATAAGTGGATTTCAACTTCGAATAAGTACGATACTCAAGAATATTTGCAACAATTTTCTCATAAGGCGCAAGCTTCTCAAGGACGTCGGCCGCCGTTGAATACCCGGTCTTCGTCTTCTTGGCACCGGGCAACATCATTTTCTCAAAAAGAATCACCCCGAGCTGTTTCGGGCTGTTAATATTAAACTCCTCCCCGGCCTCCTCATAAATCTCGTTCGTCAGCTCGTCAATCCGCTTTCCAAGCATCTCGCTGTAGCTGGCCAGCTCTTCCCGGCTGGTGCGGATCCCCTCGTTCTCCATGGACGCAAGCACAGCCGTCAGGGGCATCTCGACATCAAGGAAGAGCTTTTTCATCCCCTCATCTTCCAGCTTTGCAAGAACCGGGTCGATACTCAGCAAACCCGTCCGGGCGGCAAGACCTGCGGTGACGGCTATATTTGCAAATGCCGCTTCCCCGCTCTCCCCCTTCTTGTTCCTGTCGCTAATCCAGGCGGCCGGACCCTTCTTTCCAATCAACTCCTCCCGCGACTTGACATGGGTTTTCAGGTAGCCATTTGCCACGTCGGCATACTCCCAGTCGGACTTCAGTGGATCGATAAGGTAGGCCCCAATCACGCAGTCGTAGAAGCCATCGGAGTCCTCAATATGCAGGAGCTTCTGGATTTCTTTCGCATTCACGGTTCCGATGCGTCCGGGACCGTCCGTCACTTTCAAAAACAGCGGCATCAGGAACCCTTCATTTATAGTCTCGGTTTTTGTTTCGGCACCTTCATCTATAGTCTCGGTTTTTGTTTCGAAACCTTCACTTATAGTTTCTATAGTCTCAGTTTTTGTTTCGGCACCGTCATCTTTCGCAAATACTGGAAAGCCGTAGCATTTGTCCCCATATGCCAGGCCAGCCGCATACAGCACGCGCTTCTCCGTGACGAAATCAATCCCTACGTCTCCGCCGTCCGCCACATGCTTCTCCGCCTCCTCGAAAATCCGGACGATCTCTTCCCTGTCCGTGATGACGACAACCTCCATATCCCCGACAGGTTCGGACTTCTCCGCCTCGAACAGGCCAAACAGGCTCTTAAAATTGAGCCGCCGGAACATCTCATAGGACTTCTCATTATAAATATCGCCCAAAGCGAGGTCGTCAAATGAAACATCAACGGGGGCATTTGTCCGAATCGTGGCCAAATCCTTGGAGAGGACCGCGAGGTCATAGTGGTCGCGCATCGAATTCTGGGCCTTCTTCGGCTTAATCTCGTCCAAATGCTCATGAGCGTTCTCAATCGAATGGTATTGGGAGATGATGGCGGACGCCGTCTTCGGCCCGACGCCCGGAAGACCGGGGATATTGTCGGAGGAGTCCCCCATCAGGGCCTTCATGTCAATGAATTCAAGCGGCGTGACCCCCATGGCGTCAAGCACGTCGGCGGCATAATACCGCTCATAGGTCGTCTGGCCGCCCTTCGTCTTGGGCAGGATAATCTCCGTCTTGTCCGTCGCAATTTGCAGAAGATCCCGGTCGCCGGACACGAGGGCTACATCCATATCCTCCTTCTCCCCCCTGCGGGAAAGAGTCCCTAAGATGTCGTCCGCCTCCCAGCCGTCCAGCTCGATGTGCCGGATTCCCATGGAATCAAGCAAATCCCGGATGAGCGGCATTTGCTCATGAAACTCCGGAGGCGCGGCGGACCGGTTGCCCTTATAATCGGCAAATTTCTCATGCCGGAACGTCGGCGTCGGCCTGTCAAATGCAACCGCGATATAATCCGGCTTCTCCTCCTCGATAATCTTGCGCATGATAGCCAGAAACCCGTACACTGCATTAGTGTGCACGCCGTCCGGCGCGGTCATGGTCAGCGGCATCCCATAAAACGCGCGGAACATAATGCTGTGACCATCAATCAAAACCAGTTTTTTCCCCATAATCTTGCCTTTCGTCTATTCCACCTGTGCGGTTGGACTTATCATCCTCCGAACTGTCATCCTTCGCCTTGTCATCCTGAGCGAAGCGAAGGATCTTTACATCCATAAATGCCACCTGTTCGGTTGGACTTGCAACATGTCATCTTCTGTGTTGTCATCCTCCGTCTTGTCATCCTGAGCGCAAGCGAAGGATCTTATACCTACAGCATCATTTGTACAAAAACCTTAGTCCGGAAACAAATACGAAATATAGTGCGTTATCGCCCTAGCCAGCGACGGATGCAGCTTAATAAAGGTCGTCAGAAGCAGCATGACCTCCGAGGCTATAATCCCCGCCGCCGTAACCATCCTCGCCATCCTCGTTATCAGGATGCGCCTCTCATTCTCCTCGATATCATCTTTCAGGAGCTTTTGCATGTCATAAGACCTGTTGGAGTTAGCCTCATCAAGATACTGCAAGGCATAGTCAACGATAAAATACGTTTCAAGTTCATCATGGCATTCCTTGCACCCCTTCACGTGATTCAGAAACTCACTGCATTCCTGGTCGGTCAGGGTTCCCTCGATATAAGCATCAACCATCGCCTTTGCCTGCGTGCAATCCATACTCTTCTCCGATTCATTCTTCATAGATTCCTATGAAAAAACCCGTTTATGACTATATTTCAAGCACAAACGGGATTTCTTACAGTCTGCCGGCGGTGGGACTTGAACCCACACGCCCTTGCGAGCAACAGATTTTGAGTCTGCATCGTCTGCCATTCCGACACGCCGGCTTATTTAACAACACAAGTATAATAACAGAAAAATCAAAGACTGTCTACAATTAGTTGAGCGAAGGGAAAATCTTTTTGTCGATTCATTCATTTATTCCCGTCCCACCTCATATACCGTATATTCATGATCAAACTCATAGCCCAGCTTTTCCGCCAAATAAACCGATGTCAGGTTCTGCGCATCCCAACTCGGATACAGCCCTTCCTCCAAGCAATTCAAAATGAGCGCAGCACATGCAACTGTCGCAAGTCCCCTCTTCCGTTCTTCAGGCACAGTATCGACTTCAATCTCGATACCTTCCCTGTATCTTGAATAGGAGGATGCGCCGGAAACAATTCTGCCATCCTTCAACAGGACCATCCCGCGCCCGAGCCTAAGATATGCCTCCTTGCTCTCAAATGATGACACAAAATCATATGTAACCGGGTCTTTCAGGCACTGATCATAAATCTCACCGTCAATCTTCCGCAGCTCATAGCCTTTCGGAACCGCATTTGCCATCTTTTTAAGCATGGCTGTATCAAATTTCGTATCCTTTTTGATCGCATATCGGACCGCCTTTTTCGCAGATGGCCAGCATTCTTCAATCAGCTCTGCCCACGCCTCATTCTGCGGCGCCATAATCACAAAGCCGGCCGGCCTCACCATCACCAGCTCCCTTTCCGGCTCTCCCCCATAAAATGCGAAGCATCCGATATGGGCAAGGGCTGACTTTGGCTGCTCCAAATCCGTCACATAAACCTTGCCCATCACCTTTTGCATGCAGCTGTAAATAAGCGTCTCCTGCCAGCCCTCAAAAAGAACTGCTGCTTTTGAAGTATCAGATAATTCGTATACCATTTCAGCCTCTCTTACCATTCCCCATACTTGCCGCAAACCATGAAAGCGGACAATTCGGCACAGACCAATTGATGATAAAATTTCTTAAAAACGGATCGCATCCTTCATTTCCTTAACATATTCCGCAACATGGGGAACGGCTTCCCGCCCGTATTTTGCAACCAGCTTCATAATGGCGGAGCCTACGATGACGCCGTCCGCCTGGGCGGCCATCTTTCTCGCCTGCTCCGGCGTTGAAATGCCAAAGCCCACGGCGCAGGGTATATCCTTCTCCCGCTTCACCAGCTGCACCATGGAAGCGATATCCGTGGTGATCTCCGCACGCACACCGGTGACGCCCAGACTGGATACACAGTAAACAAACCCAGAGGCTTCTTTTGCGATTCGGCCGATCCGGTCCTCAGATGTCGGAGCGATTAGGGAGACCAGTTCAAGTCCGTATGCCTTGCAGGCCGGATCAAACTCCTCCTTCTCCTCAAAAGGAACATCGGGCAAAATCAGCCCCTGGATGCCCGCTCCTGCGCAGTTTTGCAGAAATCTGTCTGTTCCGTAGGAGAACACGACATTTGCGTAGGTCATGAAGACCATCGGAATCGCAACGTCCCGCCGCAGCTCCTGCACGAGATCGAACACCTTGTCCGTAGTGGTTCCTGCCCTTAGAGCCCGCTCGTTGGCCTCCTGAATGACCGGGCCCTCTGCAGTGGGGTCGGAAAACGGGATGCCGAGTTCAATGAGATCCGCTCCGCTTCGCGCGGCAGCCCTAACGAGCTTTGCAGTGGTTTCAAGATCCGGGTCCCCGCAGGTGATGAACGGGATAAAGGCTTTTCCGCTTAGGAACGCGTCAGCAATCTTAATCATGGATATCCTCCCCTCTGTACCGGGCGATGGCCGCACAGTCCTTGTCCCCGCGGCCGGAAATGTTGATAACGACGATCTGGTCCTTTCCCATAGCAGGAACCAGCCTCCTGGCATAGGCGACAGCATGGGCCGATTCGATGGCGGGAATGATACCCTCCGTGCGGGAGAGATATTCAAATGCCCGCACCGCCTCCTCATCCGTGATCGGAACATATTCCGCGCGGCCGGTGTCGTGAAGCCATGCGTGTTCCGGCCCGATGCCGGGATAATCAAGTCCGGCGCTGATGGAATACACCGGCGCAATCTGACCGAATGCATCCTGGCAGAAATAGCTCTTCATGCCGTGGAAAATGCCGAGCCGCCCGGTCGCAACCGTCGCCGCGGTCTCAAATGTATCCACGCCCCCGCCCGCAGCCTCGCAGCCGATAAGCCGGACGCCCTCATCCGGAATAAAATGATAAAATGCGCCGATGGCGTTGGATCCGCCGCCCACGCAGGCAAGGACCGCATCTGGCAGCCGGCCTTCCTTCTCCAGAATCTGCTCTTTGATCTCCTTCGAGATCACCGCCTGAAAATCCCGGACTATCGTGGGAAATGGATGAGGACCCATGACGGATCCCAGGACATAATGGGTATCAAAGATACGGTTCGTCCACTCCCTGAAGGTCTCGGAAACCGCATCCTTCAGAGTGCCGGTACCGTTGTCCACCGGCCGAACCTCTGCGCCGAGCAGCCGCATGCGGTAAACATTCAGAGCCTGACGGATCGTATCTTCCCTCCCCATGTATACCACGCATTCCATGCCCATAAGAGCCGCCGCAGTAGCCGTAGCAACGCCGTGCTGGCCCGCGCCGGTCTCCGCAATGACGCGGGTCTTTCCCATGCGCTTTGCAAGAAGCACCTGCCCCAGGACGTTGTTAATCTTATGGGCGCCGGTGTGATTGAGGTCCTCCCGTTTGAGATAAACCTTTGCACCTCCCAGATCCTCCGTCATACGACTGGCATAATACAAACGGGACGGCCGTCCGGCATACTCATTGAAAAGCTCCGTCAGTTCCCGGTTGAAATCCGGGTCGTTTTTATAATAATCGTACGCCTCTTCCAGCTCGATGACCGCATTCATCAGCGTCTCGGGGATATACTGCCCTCCGTGAATGCCGAATCTTCCTTTACTCATAGAATTCACACTTCCTTTTTAAAAAATTCTTCCTGTACGGATGGATGCGCTTTCGTACTCCCACGATCCTGTAATCAGAATTGTCTGACCGCTCTGACCGCATCGAGGATCTTGTTCCGATCCTTAAGCCCATCCGTCTCGACGCCAGAGGAAATATCAACCAGCTTTGGCCGAAGGGTTCTTATGGCATCCGTAATATTTTCCGGCGTAAGTCCTCCCGCAAGCATAAAGGGACGGTGAAATCCCTCCAAAAGAGACCAGGCAAATGCAGCCCCGGTCCCATATCCATTGTCCAGCAGAATCTCATCCGCCGTGCTTTTCTCCGCTGCTGCAAGGTCTGCGGCAGAGCGAATTTTAAATGCTTTCCAAATCGGGAGGGTGCCTCGATTACCCGATGCGGAGGTATGCATCCATGACATCGTTGTCGGCCTTCCGCACGGGCCGCGCTTCCGCAAGGCGAAGATATGGGCATCATCCTCCTGTCTGTATGACATGGGAGCGTCATGCGCGATGATCTCCCGCAAATCAGTGATATAAGCATCATCCTCCTGTCCATGGAGCTGGATCACGTCAAGCCCAATGAGAGCCGCCGCTTCCGCAACGATTTGGACAGGCTGGTTGACAAATACCCCCACCGCCTTAACTCCCGGGGCAAGCCGACTTCTCAGGGTCGCTGCCCTCTCCGATGATATGTTCCGGCGGCTCTTTGGAAAATGCAGGATAAAGCCGACATAATCCGGCTTTGCCTCATTCACATAGGAAATATCTTCGTTTCTTGACAGGCCGCAAATTTTTATCTTTGTCATCTCGCCGCCTCCCGCATGGCTTTCAGCAAGGACTTCTTATCCTCCGCGCGCATCAGCACCTCTCCCATCAGGATGGCATCCGCGCCTACGGCCTTCATGGCCGCCGCATCCTGCGGGGACATGACACCGCTCTCCGCAACATAAAGCCGGTCTGCGGGGATGCGAGCCCTGAGGCGGGCTGCATTTGCAAAATCCACGGAAAAGTCTTTCAGGTTCCGGTTATTCACACCGATCATCCTGGCACCGGCACTGACGGCAGAGGCAATCTCCGCTTCATCGTGCGCTTCCACCAGTGCCGCAAGCCCCAGATCTTCGCAAATGCCAAGATACCCGGCTATGTCCTTCGTGTCGAGGATGGCACAAATCAGCAACACGCAGTTCGCACCCAGGGCAGCCGCCTGGTAGATCTGGTACTCATCCACCACGAAGTCTTTGCGGAGCATGGGCGTTCTGACGGCTGTTCGGATATTCCGGAAAATCTCATCCGACCCCATGAACCATCTGGGCTCTGTCAGGCAGGAAATACAGTCCGCTCCCGCCGCTTCATACTCCCGGGCGATGCCCATGTAGTCAAATACAGGGTCAATGACGCCCTTGGACGGCGAGGCCTTTTTCACCTCGCAGATAAAGCTAAGTCCCGGCTTTGCCACCGCATCGTAAAAGGCCTGCCCGAGCCCCGCTAAAGTTTCAGATAATTCCTGTCCGTCTGACTCTTCGGCAACAAATGCTTTCCCGGTCACTGCCGCTACATCGAGGAAATCCTGTCCGGCAGCCCGAGCCGTTGCCGCCAGCGCCTTCATTTCTGCAAGGGAGATCCGCTCCCGATCCAAAGCGACCCGTTCCCGAGCATGACCGGCAATAATATCAAGAATCGTACTCATGCGTTCGAAGCCTCTTTCAGCTGCCGCACCTTATCAAGCGCCTCGCCGGAATCGATCAGATCGCCCGCCAGCTTTACGCCTTCTGCCAGCGTTGCTGCCCTGTCTGCGATATATAAGCCCGCGCCCGCATTAAGAAGAACGATACTGCGCTTTGTGCCCCGGTCTTTTCCAGACAGGATGTCCAAGGTAATCTGCGCATTTTCCGCCGGGGTTCCTCCCACGATCTCCGACTTGAGGCCAAGAGGAAGGCCGAAATCCTCCGGACGGATCTGGTAAACTTTATACTCACCGTCCCGGAACTCACAGACCTCGGTGGGAGCGGAGGCGGAAATCTCATCCAGCCCGTCCCATCCATGGACAACCATGCCCCGGGTGGTACCAAGACTCGTAAGGACCTTCGCCAGAGGCTCAATAAGCAGCGGATCGTAAACGCCCAGGAGTTCGTATTTCGGCTTTGCCGGATTCGTGATGGGCCCCAGGATATTGAAAACCGTGCGGATGCCCAGCTCCTTCCGGATGCTTCCCACATATTTCATGGAACTATGGTATTTCTGGGCAAACATGAAGCAGGCTCCGACCTCCTGAAGAAGCCGCTTACAGGTTTCCGGATCCTGGAGAATGTTGATTCCCAGCGCCTCCAGACAGTCAGCGGTGCCGCTCCACGAAGATGCGGCCCGGTTTCCGTGCTTGGCCACTTTTACGCCGCCCGCCGCCAGGACAAAAAGGCTGGTGGTGGAAATGTTGAAGGACTTCGAGTGGTCGCCGCCGGTTCCCACGATTTCCAGCGTGTCCATCCCTGTTTCCACGGGCGTGGCGTGTGCGCGCATGGCTGCGGCACATCCGGAAATCTCATCAATCGTCTCCGCGCGGGTACTTTTCGTGGACAGAGCTGCCAGAAACGCAGCATTCTGTGTAGCGGTGGTCTCGCCGGACATGATTTCGTTCATGACGGTATACGCTTCTTCGTAGGTGAGGTCCTGTTTGCTGACGATTTTAACTATGGCTTCCTGAATCATACTGTTACCTCCATAAAAATATCGAATGATGGTTTCCCCATGTGGATCTTCAGGGTATCGGAAACGAAATATCCTAGGACGTAAAAAAACGCCCTTGATCCACAAAACGCAGATCAAGGACGAAACAATACTATTCCGCGGTGCCACCTTGATTCGCGGCATGAAGCCGCGCCCTTTAGCAGGATACAAACATATCCCCGGCAACTGACGTATGCCAACACGTCGCAGCTTTCACTGCGCCCTCCGTGGACCATTTCAATGCAGACTGAAGGACATATGGCGATTATGCGCCATGTTCTTTTTGGCTCTGCATAAACGACCCGTTTGCATCGGACATCTCAGCCACGTCCGCTCTCTGTATGCGCGTTTGCCGCCTTTACTCCCACTTCATCGGTTTATAAGATTTTAATAAATATAAGCTGATTATACTCTAATTATCAGTAATGTCAATGTTTTCATTAGTAAACTCAGGATTTTTATTCCTTTTTTGTTGGAATACCCGCCCTCCCATTGTAAAATATAAGGGCTTGAAATTGCGATCCTACACAGCTGCCGTTCAGGCAAATACAGATAACAGAGGTCTATTATGAGTGAAAGACACCAAAAAGTAACGGAATGGGACTGGCAAGAAGATTTTTCTCAAACCATTCTGAAACAGGGAAAAACAGATGAAGCGAATGGAAAGTTAATTGAGTTCGGGGAATATGAGGATGGGACCGGTGCCTGGGGCGTAACGCAGGGAGGTTTTCATGTAGCGGTAAGGAATGTGCCCACTACATATTCCGAATGTATGGACGCCGTAGCTCTGGACTGGAGAAGGGACCTTTGGGCGGATACATATGCGAGTGTGGATGGTTTCAAAGTTGACGCAAGCTGCAATTGTTCCCAGGGGATGAACTACAAGCTCTGCCGTCATCTGGCCTCGCTCATGTTCCACTGGGAGAAGATACGGGGACCCTTCACGTTCACGCAGACAGAAGAAGAAAGGCTTCAGGAAATTCGCCTGGAGGAAGAGAGGAAGGAGAAAGAAAGACTGGAAAATGAACGTCAGACGAAAAAAGCTACGAAGCTTTCGGTAAAAGAATTCCTTAGAGAGAAAGGTGAATTGCCGGAGATTGGAGCCGACATCATCTTCAAGCCGGACAAGATTCTTGGTAAAACGGAGACGAACCGCCTTGAAACGGAGGTATATGAGGAACTTGTTCAGAAAGGGGCAGCCCCGGAAATCCGGATGAAGGAAGACTATTCGTCCGGACAGGGGAAACAGAATCTGGTGGTCGATGCAAATGTCGGATTCTATTCCGTGCAAATGACCCTTAGTCGAAACGAGATCATTGATATGCGCTGCAGCTGCGGAAACAGTTACAAAAAAGACCCGTATTATTCGTGGCGGGGAAAAACCGATACGATGTGCGGCCATGCCATCGCAGTCTATCATGCCTTATGGAAGAAAATTGCGGCGGAAAACCCCGGGGACGAGACGGACCGGCTGGGAATGAAATTCCTGTCCGTTTTGACTGAAAAAGCAGTACCCGCATCGTCAGCAAATGTTGTCCGGGAAAAACTGCCTATTATCCAGTTGTATCCTAGAATTGCAACGGTGCGCGGAGAACTCCAGCTCACGTTTTTGGTCTCAAGGGCAGACGAACGCCGCTATTTAGTTCGGGGACTTGAGAAGCTCTATCAGGCTGTTGAAGATGACGGGGTGTACGAGATTTCCAAGAAATCGCAGATCCATTTCGGTAGGGAAACTTTTACACCCGATTCGGCAAAATGGTACGATTTCATTGCCACAAGGGTTCGGGATATCTATCGGATCAACCAGAAACTGGAATATGGGTCGAATTACTATCATTCCGTAAAGACGCTGAAAATCGGAGGCGGGGTGCCGCTGGACGGAAGCGATCTGGATGTTGTTTACAGCATCGCAGAAGGAGGAGAGATTCTATACCTCAAAGAGACGGGCGACCCGGATAAAGATGGTGAAATATGGGTGAAGGCTGGTCCCGGAAAGCTCGGCATCCGGCTGCGCCTGACAGAGGAAAAGGATTCAAAAGGAAACCTTCAGGCCGTTCATATAGAAGGGGAAATCCCCCGTCTCCTGAAGGGAAACCAGTACCAGTATATTCTGGATGAAAGGCAATTTGGCAGAATTTCTCAGGAAGAGCTGGAATTCCTGGACCCGTTTCTGGATATTGCCGGGGAACGCCATGATTTTTTCTGCGTCATCGGAAGAAAGAAATTCCCGGAGTTTTTTTATCGCGTGCTTCCGGCTCTGCAGGACTCTGTACACATTAATCTGGTGGACAACATTGGCGATGTCGGGGAGGACGTACTGCCGCCGGAGCCGGCATTTGCATTCTATATCGACACCGAGAAGGAAAAGCTGACTTGCCGGTCGCTTGTCTCCTATGGGGGGACCAAATACGACTTGTTTACAGAAAGACAGTCTGAGGCGGGCTTTATGAGGGACCAGATCCAGGAAGAACGCGTCCGAAAAACCGTCCAATCCTTCTTCCCGGAGTACGGCGAGGGAGACGGGGTATGTAGATCATTCGCAGATAACGACACCCTTGTACGGATTCTGACGGAAGGGGTGGAGACGCTCTCCCGGTTCGGCACAGTCAAAGGAAGCGATGCATTTCAATCCGTGCGCATGAGGCCGGCTCCGCATCCGTCCTTCAAGGTATCCTTGGAAAGCGGAATTTTGGAGCTTTCGATTCGGACGAAGGATTTGTCGGAAGCGGAGCTCCTGGAAGTCCTGGATTCTTACCGCCAGAGGCGGCACTGGCACCGACTTTCTTCCGGCGATTTCGTGGATCTGAGGGATGCGGATGCATTCCGGGAGCTGGATAATTTGTCAGAAAATCTCGATATTTCCATGGAGGAACTGATAAAGGGCGGCGTCCACATGCCGGAATATCGCGCCCTTTATGTGGACAAGCTGCTGGAAGGACACGAGGAGATCGTCTCCCTGCGCGACAAGAATTTCAAGAGCCTCATTCGGTCGTTTCGAACGATCCGGGAATCCGATTTTGAGGCGCCTGAAGAATTGCAAGAGACATTGCGTCCGTATCAGGTGCACGGGTTCCGATGGGCCTCTACTCTCGCAGGAGCCGGATTTTCGGGAATTCTGGCTGATGAGATGGGACTCGGAAAAACTCTGCAGCTCCTGACGTTTCTTAAGACTCAGTACCGAGAAGGGGAGGCGCCAGCTTTGGTCGTCTGTCCGGCATCCCTCGTCTATAACTGGCAGGAGGAGTGCAGGCGATTTACTTCGGATATTCCCTGCGTGACGCTTGCCGGAACGTTAAGAGACCGCAAAAAGGCAATACAGGAAATGGAGAAAAGCGGCGGATGGCTTTACGTCACATCCTACGACCTCCTGAAACGGGACATAACGCTCTACGAAGGCAAGTCGTTTTCCACCATTATTCTGGATGAGGCCCAGTATATCAAAAACAGGAACGCAGCCGTGAGCAAAGCCGTGAAGGTACTGAGCGGACGGCATCGTTTTGCCCTTACCGGAACGCCGGTTGAAAACCGGCTCTCTGAATTGTGGAGTATTTTCGATTTCCTTATGCCGGGCTTCCTGTATTCCGCCTCTGAATTTTCGTCCCGTTTTGAACTGCCGATCATGAAGAGAAAGGATGAGGAGGCATCAAACCGTCTGGCCGCTATGACAGGGCCGTTCATTCTCAGAAGGAAGAAAGCGGATGTTTTAAAGGAACTTCCGGACAAGATTGAGGAGACGAGAACCGCGTCCATGGAGGGCGAGCAGCGGAAGCTTTATGACGCCCAGGTTGTCCACATGAAGAAAATGCTTGAAAGCTTCACCGGATCCGGCGAAGACCGGGTGAAGATTCTTGCCGAGATAACGCGCCTTCGCCAGATTTGCTGCGATCCTTCTCTCGTTTTTGAGGATTATAAAGGAGAAAGCGCAAAGCGGGAGGCATGCCGCGACCTTGTTCTCAGCGCAATTGACGGCGGACACCGCATGCTGATCTTCTCACAGTTTACATCCATGATGAATCTGCTGGCGGAGGATTTAAAACGAGAGGGCATCCCTTTCTTCACCATTACCGGCGCAACTTCTAAGAAGGAAAGGCTGCGGCTGGTGAACGAGTTCAACAGCGGAGATACGCCGGTTTTCCTGATTTCCCTGCGCGCGGGGGGAACCGGCCTTAATCTTACGGGTGCGGATTTCGTCATCCATTATGACCCCTGGTGGAATCTGGCCGTGCAGAATCAGGCGACGGACAGGGCCCATCGAATCGGGCAGACGAAGGAAGTGACCGTGATCCGCCTGATCGCTGCACATTCCATCGAGGAAAAAATACTGGAACTTCAGGAGGCCAAGCGGGAGCTTGCGGATGCGATAATCGGTACAGAGGGCGCATCGATCATGAGTTTGACTTCGGAAGAGTTGCTGGCGCTGCTATGATATTGTACAAAACGGAGACAGCATCCGAAGTCGCTTGTGCTTGTGATAAATAGGGCGTCATCCTGAGCGTAGCGAAGAATCTTTTTTCCAAAACTGATGCTTTAAGTAAAAGATTCTTTGCTACGCTCAGGATGACAAAACTACAGTTCAACCGTACACATGACTGCTTCAAGTTCCACCTTCATTCTCTCCATAATTCAAATCCGGAAATACTACAGAATATCCTGTTTCATCTCTGAAAAAACACGCAGGGTATATAGATAACATTTAAGAGCCTTCTTTCCGCACAGGACTACTTGTCAAGTCTATCGCCTGGGGAGCGCCCCCACGATGCAGCTCTTCTTGCAGAAGCATATGCCATAGGACTTCACGCCAAGATAGCCGTCGTCCAGCACGCCTTCCTCATATTTTTTGTCTATAATCTGATCGTAGGCTTCCCGCAGCCCGTCCTCCATTTCCGAGAACTTCTTTCGTACCTTTATCTCGAAAATGATCGCAGAATCACGTGGACGATCCGAATAAAGCACAATGTCAGGCCGACCGTCTCCCTCTTCCCGGTTCGACCTCGGCGCATAACCCGGCACCTCATAAAGAAGCGACAGGAAAAAGCCGTGATAGAACGATTCGTCAGAGTCAAATACACTGATGCTCTTTGCGAGCATGCTGCTCACATAATCCGCAATTCCATCTGTGTTGCCCTCCAAAACTGCCTTGTTCAGTTCTCCCTTGTTAGTCTCCTTTACCTGCTTTTTGAACCATGCGCTTATCTGATTCCGATAAATGCTGCGGATTTCGACATTCGGAATCCGCATAGTAAGAAAGATTCTTTCACCATCCGTCCTTTCCGATTCCTTTCTCATATATCCGATAAAAAATAGGAAATTCCACAGATTATCCTCCGATGCGTGAATATCATCATAAGTGATATCCTCGTGTATCTCTTTCTCTATCGTTCCGCCGCTAATCAGCACATCCAGCTCCCGTTTCATCTCATCATCGGCCTGCCACACCAGGTCCTTAATGATGGCATTTGATGACGTGTTCGCCCAATAAGGTTCGGGAAACTTCCTTTTGTTGATGACAATTGCATCCACATAATTTATCACGCTCCATGGATTGTATATCTCTGTTTCTCCGAACAGATAGCCATTGTACCATTTCTTTACCTTGGAAATCCGCTCTGCAATCCCATAATCCATCAGCATGGTTTCCGTTTCATGCTCCGTGAAGCCAAACCCCTCCGCAAAGCCGGCATCTCTTATGGAACTAATTTCCAAATGATTCAACCCGGAAAATATACCCTCCTTGCTAATCCGAAGGCAGCCTGTCACAACGCCGAACTGAAGCGCATCATTTGTCTTCAATACCGACTCAAAGAGCGAGCGAACAAAACCGACCATTTCTTCATAGAAACCTTCATAATATGCGTTCTCAAGCGGCACATCGTATTCATCAATCAGGACGATGACGTTCTCGCCATGATGCTTTTTCAAGCATACGGAAAGAGGTTTGAGCGCAGTTCTGTAACGGCCAATCTCTTTCCTGAAATCGTCCTCGTTTTTAATATCTTCTCTTTTTTTCGTCAATGACAGTTCCGCAAATGCCTGCCGCTCTTCCGCCGTCAGCTTGTCCGAATCCTTTATATATATGTGGCGATTAAACTCAGACACGATTTCGTCCCGAAGCTGCAATGCCGCCTCCCAAAAGTCCGGCTGCTTCGCCGACTTCAGGGACAGCTTAATAACCGGATACCGCCCCATCATGGAAAGGATCTCTTCCGGGGCATCCATGATCTTCATTCCTTCAAAATACCTGCGGTTGTCAATGGCATTGCCCTCTATGTCTATCTCCTTTTCGAAAAAGGTCCGCAGCATGGAAAGAGCGAGAGTCTTGCCGAAGCGCCGAGGACGCGTAAAGAGCGTCACCTTTCCACCTTTTTCAATGACATCCCTTATCAGCAAGGTTTTATCAACGTAATACAACCTGCCGTCTATGAAATCTTTATAGTTTTCATTTCCAATACCAATCTTTTTCATTTCCCGCTCCGTCCCATTCCAATCCTTCATGGCATCATTTGACGATTATTTTAACACAAAAGAGCAGGGTTTTGTCCTGCTCTTTCCATCTTGATGATTGGTTTAGGCATAAAAACCAGATAACGGATTTCTGACAGGCGCAGCAAGCTTGCTATACCATCTGCATCGAAATAAACGAAAGTAAAGTACTCTTTGAAAATCCCCCGTCAGCGAGAAAACCCATCATACTCACAATAGTAAAATGTCGTTCCTGATAATATGGAAGATGATTGATATTGAATTCTGTAGCGATAGGAAACCGAATAATATTATGCCCGTATTTTGGCAAGCAAAGCTTCTTGAAGCGTCTGCGAGAAGTTAATCTTCTTCTCCTTGGCAGCAACATTCAGCCATGCAGGGATGGTGAGAGTCTTCCGGACAGATTTCTCGAAATGCTCTTTGGCATATTCTGCGACATCCACGGAAACCATATTTACAAATGCGCCATTTGTGTCGGCATCCAACTCATTTGCAATATCTGCCAGCGATATATCGCTCATAGCAGATGCATCCGGTACCTGATTACCGTCTTTCTTTAAACAATAGAGATATCCAGCCAGGCAGTCTATAGCCATTTTCATTGCTTCAGTTTCGGTGCTGCCGTTGGTGGCAAGCCAATTCAAATCCGGAAATACTACAGAATATCCAGTTTCATCTCTGAAAAAACACGCAGGGTATATAGATAACATTTAGGGCTCCTTTCCGCAGCAAGACTACTTGTCAAGTCCAGCTTGCTTTCTAATAGATTTCTCAACAATCTTACTCAGTTCCTTGCTATGAAAAGGGATTGTAACCTTTCCTGGCTTGGTCGGATGTACATAGTGTCTGTGCGACCCTTCCTGACTCTTGAATATCCATCCGTCGTTAAGAATCTCCTTTTCCATTTCTCTCGGTCGTTTAGGCATAGTATTCTCCCTTTAGCTAGTTATTATACGATAGTACACGTATTATGTCGATACGTATTCAATTAATACGTATCAAAAACAGTAAAGAGGAGACATGAAGCCTCCTCCAAGATCTTTCAAATCCGTACACATGCAGTCATTCCTATGTTGCAGTTGTTTGTAGTCAGACAAATACCATTTCTCCCAAAATTTCTTTTAGCTTTTCAAGGATTCTTCTTTGTTCTTGAATTGGTGGAATGGGTAGAAGAAAACTTCTCAGGGAACCTAAACCGACAGTTTTTTGTGCAGTTCCTGTTGCAGTTACATCACATTGTTTCTTTATCATGGGGGTACTTAATAACATCGTAAGAAAATCCGCATCTATCATAGGCTTTATCAATGCTATATGCCGTTGAAAGCAAAACGAAATATCCGTGTCTACTTTAATTGGAATACCATAAGAACCTGTTACTGTAAATAGGATATCCCCATACTTTGCTTTGCGATCTTCGGATAAGGCTTGATAGTACTCAGAAGAAACATGCCTCGTATTTGAAAAATCAATGCTTCCGGACGAAACATTCGATATCACCAAAAAAGGAATACCATTCAAAGTTTTTGGCGGTGCCTGATGGTCTCCATCAGTGATTGATTTGCAGATTCCCTCGAGTCTCACCCACTCCCAACTCTCTGGAATATCAAACGGAATCTCCTCTTTTGCAATCGCTTGTAATGGTTTTTGCCTCTTTATCTTCCCTTGCTTAATCAGCCTCTTCTTCTCTTTCGCAATTTTCTCGAGCAACCCACTCGCCGGTTCATCGTTCGGATCCTGTGGCACCAGCTTGCCCCGCACTGCTTCCTGGAGAATCGACTTCTTCATCTGTTCTAGGAACGTGGAATTGAGGATATTGAGTTTTGTACTGGCAGCGGCGTACTGCTCCACAAGCGGCATCAGTTCCTCAAACTTAGAAACGATACGTTTCTGTTCTTCGAGGGGCGGGATGGGAACCGGAAGATTCATCAACCTTTCCCTTGAAAGATTATAGAAGGCTTGTCCAGACTTATGAGTGATACCCCTACAAGCATCACGGTGTTCTTTTGTATCAAACCAATATAAAAAGAATTTTGATACGACATCATTGTTAAAGTAGGGCATGAGCATAAGGACAAATCCACCTGCAACAACATCCGAATAATCTTGCTCTATAAGCCCTATCTTTCCAATGTGATTTAGGCTCGTGACTGCTGGGGTTATCATATAGCCTTTCTTTAGAAACAGTGACTCATCTACATATTCCTTTTTGATAAACTGGTCATCTTCACGAAAGAAGTACTCCTCATTACCAATATTTCCCCCTCTAAGTATTCGAACCATCTCTGAAGATTTTTCATTCAGCATACCTTTCTTATAAGAAAGACCTGATGCATTTGAAAAGAAATCCCCCACTTGACACCACATCCAAGTTTCAGGAATCTCAAACGGAATCTCACTTTCAGTTAGTGATACTTGTGTCCTAGGGTTCTTATACCTTTTCTCATTAATTAGTCTCTTCTTCTCAGCCTGTATTTCTTTATACAGTTCCTCCCCCGTACCTTCCTCCGGTCGCTGCTCCACCAACTTCCCCTGCATAGCCAGCTGCAGAATCGAATTCTTCAATTGCTCCGCCGTCATCATATCACTCACCATCCTCTTCTATCCCAAGAATGCTGGTAATCTTGGCAAGAATCCGGTCGATATCCGCATTCAGGCTCGCCCGCTTCTCCTGATACTGCTGAATCAACTCCTTCGGCGGCAGAATCTCTTCCTCCTCATGCGGATACCCGCACAGGTCAAGGTTGTAATTTCCCTCCGCTATCTCAGATGCAGCATAGCACTTTGACTTGAACGTATCGCTGTCCGCATCCTTGATCTCCGTGCGGTTATCCCACCATTTGCGAACCTCATCGAAGTGCTCCGACTTCATCGGTTTTGTCTTGGAGAAATGCTTATAGCCCTCCGGCATATCCATGCGGTAGAACCACACGGCATTTGTTGCCCCTTCACGTTCAAAAAACAAGATGTTCGTTGTGATGGACGTGTACGGCGAGAATACGCTGCCCGGCATGCGGATGATCGTATGCAGGTTAAACTCGCTCATGAGTTTTTTCTTGATTGCCACCTTCGTATTGTCCGTACCGAACAGGAAGCCGTCCGGAAGAATGACCGCCGCGCGCCCACCTTCTTTGAGCCGGTACATGATGACGGACATGAAAAGGTCCGCTGTCTCGGAACTTGCAAGGTCGGCCGGGAAGTGACCCTTCACGTCGCTCTTTTCAGAACCGCCATAGGGCGGATTCATGAGAACGACGTCAAACTGGTCCTTCTCCGTGTAATCGAGGACGTCTTTCAGGAGAGAGTTGTCATGATAAACCCTCGGGACATCGATGCCATGAAGGAGCATGTTCGTGACGCAGAGCATGTAGGGGAACTGCTTCTTCTCGATACCGTATATTGAGCTCCTCACTGCCTCGGAGTCTCCCGTGGTCCCCACCTGGTCTTCGAGCCTCTTGATCCAGCTAACCAAGAAGCCGCCAGTCCCGCATGCGAAATCCGCCATGAACTCGCCGATTTGCGGCTTGATCATCTCAGCCATGAAATCTGTCACGGCGCGCGGCGTGTAAAATTCACCCGCCGACCCGGCGCTCTGGAGTTCTTTCAGAATCGCTTCATAGATTTCACCAAATGCATGGCTCTCTTCATAATCGCCGAAGTCAATGCTGTCTATGATATTGATGACCTGGCGCAGGAGCACGCCGTCCTTCATGTACTGGTTGGCATCTTCAAATGTTGTCTTTACGATGGCTTTTTTGATCGGCGTGTCAGCGTCCACAATAATGCCTTCCATTATCGTGTTCCCGGAAGCATCCCGCACGTCTTTGCCTTGCAGAACAGGGAAGAGAATATTATTTACAAATTCAAGCAACTGCTCTCCCGTCAGCGCCGTCCCTTTTCCATCATCGACAGCCCAGTTCCTCCACCTACAGTCCTCCGGGATGATGGAGACATAGTCCTCCTCGTCGAACTCCCAGTTCTCCTCCTGGGCATCATATACTTTCAAAAACAGCATCCATGCAATTTGCTCGATACGCTGCGCGTCGCCGTTGATGCCAGCGTCGTTTCGCATGATGTCCCTCAGCCTTTTTACGAAACTTCCCAAATCACTCATGTAAATACTCCCCTTCACGATTCGACCTAACCTGCATAAAGCAGAACATTTTTAAGATCCTTCGCTTATGCTCAGGATGACAAGGACAAAACTTCTTGCCATTTTGCGCAGAAAAAAATCCTAAGTGCCTGATTCGCCCTAACATGATGCAGGCATTTAAAGCTCATCCTATTCTGTAGATTTCTTCTTCCAATTCCTTGACAGCTCTCAAATACCCGGTCTTGCCGCCGAAGAACCTGGCAATCCGTGCCGGGTTTCCGAACTTCCTGAATGGATCGAGCCGCAGCACCTCGGTCTTTTCGATTTCCGCGATGCCGTCATTTGCATACTTCTCAAGAAGTGCCTCTATGACCTGCCTGGCCGCACCGCTGTATTTGTGCAGGAAATCGCGCTTCTTCACGTTCTCCGCGCGCTCCCGCCTGGTCAGCGGCTTCATATCGTATGCCACATGGGTTATAAAGTCGAAATCATCGACGTCTTCCATTTGCTCGTCGGCCTTGAGTTTTTCCAAATCAATGCCGTGCGCTTTCAGTTCCTTACTGATTGCTTCTTTCTTTTCCGTCTCCGACCACTTCCGGATAAAGGCCGCCAGGTCCGCATAATCCCCGCGGATGTTCCTCCTCGTGTAATCAATGATGTTCTCTTGCCTAAGCAACTTGCCATTTGTGTCATAGACAGATACCGTCTCATGGATCAGATGGACCTTGGCTCCCGATGCGTCCACATAGGGCATTGGCGGCTTTTCAGCGGGAGGAGGCGTGTTCGGCGTCGTCACGGCGGGGGCATTTGTCGGATCATATTCATCCACTCGTTCCACGGGACCGTCCCATTCCGGATCGGAGAAGAGACGCGCGACGCCCCGGAAATCCATAATCGTGAAACTGAGCTTCCCCATATCCTCTCGGACCCGGGTGCCCCTGCCGATAATCTGCTTGAACTGCGTCATGGAGTTGATGTTCTTATCCAAAACGATCAGCTTTGTCATCTTGCAATCGGAACCCGTGGAAAGCATTTCTGATGTCGTCGCGATGACCGGATATTTCTGGGATGCCGAAATGAAGTATTTCAGCTTGCCTTTTCCGTATTCATCACTGCCGGTAATCCGAACCACGTAGTCCGGATTCTTCTTCACCATGTCCTGATTCAAGTTCACAAGGGCCATGCGCATCCGCTCGGCCGCATCCTCCGTCGCGCAGAACACGATGGTCTTCTGCATCCTGCCGTACCGCTTGAGATACTCCGTAATCCGAAAAGCCACTTCCTGGATGCGGTCTGCAAGGATGATGTTGTAATCAAAATCCGAATTGTTATAGATGCGGTCCTCGATCTCATTTCCGTAATAATCCCGTTGTCCCTTGTATGGCCGCCAGCCGTCGCTGATATTCATGGTCATGCCCAAAACGCGGAACGGGGCGAGGAAGCCGTCTTCGATGCCAGCCTTTAAGCTGTACTCATAGACGGGCTTCCCGAAATAATCGATGTTCGACACATACATCGTCTCTTTCGGAGTTGCCGTCATGCCAATCTGCGCAGCGCCACTGAAGTATTCCAGAATCCTTCTCCAGCGGCTATCCTCTTTGGCTGATCCCCTGTGGCACTCGTCCACGATGATAAGGTCAAAGAAATCCGGATCAAAGAGCTCGCTGTAATGCTCCTGGTCGTTGTCTCCAATCAATTGCTGGTAGAGGGCAAAATATACCTGGTAGGCTGTAATCGTGTCTTTCTTGTCCTTGGCGAAATTGACTTTATGGATGACTTTTTCTAATGGTGCGAAGTCCTGCTGAATAGACTGGTCAACCAGGTTATTGCGGTCGGCCAGGTACAGGACCTTTCGCTTCACGCCGCTGGTCAGAAGCCGGTAGACGATTTGGAAAGCTGTGTAGGTTTTTCCGGTGCCGGTCGCCATGACGAGCAGGATTCGATTCTGGCCTCTTGCGATCGCGGCAAGCGTTCGATTGACCGCATTGCGCTGATAGTATCGCGGCGGATAGGTATTCTGGCTGGAATAATAGGGCTGGTCCAGGAGCATTTGCTCCTGATCATTTATCCCCTCGCCTCCGTTTCTTTCCTTCTTATAGCGGGCAACCAGTTCCTCGACCGTTGGAAATGCATCCATAGGAATTTCCCGCTCTGTCCCTGTCAGAAAATCATGCTCGCAGAAAGCGTCCCCGTTCGAGCTGTATGCAAATGGCAAATCCAGCATCTGTGCATATATGATTGCCTGCTGCATGCCGTAGGAGGCGCTGTGGTTATTGTCTTTCGCCTCCACCACGGCGATTGGATGATATCGATTGAGGTATAAGAGGTAGTCAACTTTTTTCGGCTTTTCACGATAAGCCATATTGCCACGGATGTTGATCCGTCCATCCGTGATCCTGGTCTCCATCGTGATATTGATGCCGTTTTTCCAACCGCTACGGTTGATGGCGGGCGTGATGAAATTGAGCTTGATGTCCTCTTCGGTCATGTCTTTTTTATCGAGAATCATCTACCTTACCTCCGGTTGCTCTGTGGGTGATGCTTGCACTTTCCGATATTATTTTAAC
>JAUMWM010000003.1:0-1630 GCA_030529705.1 Lachnospiraceae bacterium | reverse complement strand
CCTTACCTCCGGTTGCTCTGTGGGTGATGCTTGCACTTTCCGATATTATTTTAACACAAAAGAGCAGGGTTTTGTCCTGCTCTTTCCATGTTCATGATTGATTTAGGCGTAAATCTGATTACGGATTTCTGACAGGCGCACTACGTGCGCCGGATTCGGCGCTTGCGCACCGTGAAAGACCGGCATAATTAAAGGAGCCGCTGTTACACGACTCCCTGAAAAGGTATTCTCATATTTTGCACTGAAATATGATCAAAAAACATTTCGGGATCAAAAATATAATTTTCTTCCTGATTATCGCCATAATATATGCTCAACATTGTTTATCCCTTTTCAGACTCTTTGCACGAATAAGCCAGGTGCTGTCTGACCCCTTTCATTTTTCGTCATAATGTTCTTCGGGTCAGCCACTACATCAATGTCTCTTTTTTAAACTTTCCAGATTATATATCTCATCGTTGGATTAATTGCAAACTAAATGCTCCCCAGTCGTAACAAGACTGTCAATATCATCATAAGCATTTTCCAAGCGTTCCTGATGATATTGGAAATATCCGTCAAATATCTCGTCTGTGATTCCCTTTTCATCCCATTCCTTGAGGACATCTCCGGTATGCCGATTCTTATGGCACGCATAATGCTCCAGCAAATAAATGAAAAACCACATTTCCTCACTGATTTGAGAAATCATTTCAATCCTCCCGAATATATACTGAATTTCTCGGATCCTTCGTAATCATCTCCGATTCCCAGATATCAAAGATTCCGTTGGCGCCAAACGCCTGAAGACCATTGTCAGCATCCTCCAAAAGAACATGTGTTTGAGAATCCGTAAATTTTCGAAGAGCATCCAAACGACTATATCCATACTTTTCCATAATCAGGTCAGTTACAGCATGATCGTAATAATACAAATTGTTTGGAGATTGCCTGTTCATAATAGTATCGTATCCTTCCATTGAATAGAGGTCAGAGCCGCCTCTGTTTTCAGAGTCCATTGGTCTTTCAGCTTCATTGGAAGAAGCAGAGGAAGTGCAATTAAAACTATCTATCCCACCGTCCTTCCAGTTAGGGTTCTGTTATAAATACTTCGAGTGTCAAGAGTATATCACAACATCGAGTACTATTCTCCACAGTAGATACGAATAGCATCAGACACGAACTGTGCGGTTCCCTCTCCGCCATAACAATCGATGTTCTTTGTGAAATCCCCGCCACAGGCGTACATTTTACCAAGGCCGCCAAGGATTTCATCCGTGCAAGTATACATTTTCTCAGTAATGAAATCCTGCAGCTTCTTCACCAGCGCCTGTGCTCCTTGGCCGCTCGGATCTTCTTTCTTAATCCCTCCAAACTCACGGAAGATATCCATCATCTGCCTGTTTATCTGATAATTATCCTCATGTGTCCGGCCGTTACTCTTCTTCTCATATTCCTTATAGGCATCCGTGGTTCCCCATGTTTCCTTGGCTTGCCTTTCGTACTCAACAATTCTATTTGTATCGAATACATCGAATGTCAATTTCTTCACCCCCTATTGCTGTTATTCCAATTTCTATGCGATTAACCTATTATCTTTCTGGCAAATTCAGCCGCCGCTTTCAGGTCATCGGTATTCGGCCTGCCCTTG
>JAUMWM010000190.1:2381-5452 GCA_030529705.1 Lachnospiraceae bacterium | reverse complement strand
GTGTCATCCTGAGCGTAGCGAAGGATCTTTTACCATCAACAAGGGCTTTACGTAAAAGATCCTTCGCTACGCTCAGGATGACAAAGGAGACAGGCGCGGTTCGCCTGAAAGCGAAACGGTATGAAGGTTTAGGCGAAAAGTGTGCCTAAGAGGAGAAACAGATGGCGTACATAGTAACATCCATGAGTTGCCATTTACCTCCACCGCCCAAGCAGATTCTCGCCGCCGGCAGTAACTCCCAGAAGACCATACACATTTGAAAATACCACCGCTCCCGTCTCGTACTCCCCACCCGTCCTTCTGACCAGATACCGCTCTATGGAGGCCATAATTGCCCCCATCACGATTTCCACAAATCCTTCCTCCTTCAAAAGCTCAAGGCACGCATCCGTGGTCGCGCACTGCATAAGCTTTTTGCAAATATCGCCGCCCGCCCCGCATATTGCCGCATGCGCCGCGAAAAGCTCCATCCTGCAATCCGCTAAGCCGCTGTGCGTGTTCATGATGCCACCGGACAGTTTCACCATCTTCCCGATATGTCCGACAAGCAAAACTTCGCGAAAGCCTTCCGCCCGGGCCGCATCGAGAGCGTCGCCAATGAAGTTCGAGCACATGACGACCGGGATATCGGGGGGCAGCATTTGTCCGAAAACGGCGCCCGACCTCATTTTCCGAAGAAAATCCGCCCCGTAGTTTCCCGGAACCAAGATGAGCCTGCCCGAGTCATCAAGACTCCGTGCCTGCCGTATCTCAAGGCACACGGTATCTATGAAAGCCTGCATGCTCATCGGTTCCACGATTCCCGAAGTTCCTAGAATCGAGACGCCACCCTTGATTCCAAGATGTCCGTTGAAGGTCTTCTTCGCTATCTCCTCTCCGCCCGGAACCGAGATGACGATGGATACCTCCCCCCGGTAATCTGCCAGTTCGCATACATTCCCGACCGCTTCCTCGATCATCCGGCGGGGAACTCGGTTGATGGCGGCGCATCCGACAGGCTGGTCAAGCCCGGGCTTCGTGACGCGCCCGACTCCCTCTCCTCCGTCAATCATAATTACGGGTCTGTCTCCCGGTGCATTTTCAATCTCGCAGACAGTCACCCTTGCGCATACCAATATCCCATCCGTGGCATCCCGGTCATCCCCGGCATCCTTCCTCACTCCGGCAATCGCAGACGCGCAGCCGCATCCTGCCTCGGCAGGCTCGCATATCTCTGGCTTCACCTCGACCTTAATCCCTTTCGGCGTGATAACCGACACGCTCCTGGGCGCCTCTCCTAGAAGCAGCAGCTTTGCCGCCGCCAAAGAGGCAAGGGCGGCACAGGTGCCGGTGGTGTATCCGCACCTCAAGTACTTCCCGCCGGATTGTATATATTCGTTCAGCGCCATTTTCCAATAACAGCCTCCTGCGTTTTTCCCGCAGAGACGATTCTTTTCGGCCCGCGGGGACGGTCCTTTTGGGTCAAAAAATATTGACCCAAAAGGACCGTCCCCATGGGCCGAAACCCACGGGCCGAAACATCTCACGGATACAATTATTTGACAATCATAACATATTGCAATATAATTCTCCATTGGTAATCCAAGAATCCTTCCAACCATTTTTGACAGGTGAACCCATGGCTGTTTTTTCTCTTCATTATATAGTATTCATCGGCATAGCCGTCCTGCTATACTACCTCGTGCCGAAAAAATACCAATGGGTCATCCTGCTTCTGGCCAGCATAGCTTTCTATTATATTTCAGGCGGCCTTAAAGCAGGGTTGTTCATCACCGTCACGATCATAACGACCTTCTGCGGCGCCCTTGCCATGAACCGGATCAGCGAGTCTGCCCGCCTGGAAATCAAAGCCTCCGAAACCCCGCTGTCGAGGGACGAAAAAAAGCAGATTCGGGCGAAAGCCCATTCCAGAAAGCATAAGGTATTTCTGGCGACGCTTCTCATCAACCTCGATATGCTGATCGTCCTGAAATATGCGGCTTTCTTTACTGCAAATGCCGACAGCCTTCTCTCCCATCTGGGTGTCTCGTTTCGGATTCCGCAGGTCGGTTTCATCCTACCCCTCGGTATCTCGTTCTATACATTCCAGACGACCGGCTACCTCATTGACGTATATAATGACAAATACCAGGCGGACCGTAATATTTTCAAATTTGCGCTATTTGCATCCTGGTTCCCGCAGATCATCCAGGGACCGATCAGCCGGCACGATGCCTTGGCCCCGCAGCTCTATGACGAAAGATCCTTTAACGTCCGGTCATTCAGAACAGGCATTTACCGCATGCTCTGGGGCTACTTCAAGAAAATGGTCATTGCGGAAAGATGCGCAATAATCGTCAACGAAATCATCCTGCATTATGCGGACCATTCCTATAGCGGCCTCACCGTTTTTCTTGGCGTGCTGTTTTACGGGATCCAGATGTACGGTGATTTCGCCGGCGGCATCGATATCATCATCGGCGCCTCCGAGCTGTTCGGCGTCAGTCTTGCCGAAAACTTCAAGCGGCCCTATATGGCACTCAACGTCGCTGAATTCTGGCAAAGATGGCATATAACGCTCGGCAGTTGGATGAAAGACTATGTCTTCTACCCGATTGCGCTTTCCGGGACATTTGCAAAGATGCAGAAAAACCTTAAGAAATCCTTAGGACCGTATATCGGAAAAGTAATTCCTACGACGATCGCGTCCTTCATCGTATTTGTCCTGGTCGGCATCTGGCACGGCGCAAGCTGGAGATATGTCATCTTCGGCATCTACCATGCGACTCTGGTGTCAGGCCATACCCTACTGGAACGCGTTTATGGGAAAATGCGGGACTTCCTGCATATAGATGGAAAAGCGGTCGGATGGAAGTGCTTTTGCATGGTCAGAACGACGTTTCTTGTCACGATCGGCCGCTATTTCGACTGTACGCCGGATACGGCCACGGCATTCCAGATGCTTCGGAAAACTTTCACCGTTTGCAATCCCTGGGTGCTGACCGATGGCTCCCTATTCAAGCTGGGCGTATCCGAACGGGAATTTTCCATCCTCATGATGGCAATTATCCTTCAGATTGCGGTCGATATCG
>JAUMWM010000190.1:0-2281 GCA_030529705.1 Lachnospiraceae bacterium | reverse complement strand
CTGATTGATGACAAAATCCTCAGTTCCTTCGACATCATCTCCATCGTCAGCGAGATCAACGACGAATTCGACATCAAGATCAAGGCTACCGACCTCATTCCGGAGAACTTCAATTCCATAGATGCCATGTGTGAACTGATCGACAAACTTATGGACGAGTAACACTACACCTTTGAGGAGAACGCCATGAAGGCAGCCGCAAAAAAAATATGCTTATGCATACTGTTCTTAGCAATCCTCTGTCTGACAGCAGGATTCTTTTTCCGTGCCTTCACGCCGGATGAAGGAAATTTTGTCCTGCCGAAAGGCTTCTATAAAAAGGACAGTGACCGATTCGACGTTCTTTTTGCGGGAACCTCCAAAATCAAACAGGGCGTCTATCCGATGGTCCTCTATAAAGAGTTCGGCATCTCCTCCTATAACCTCGGAACGGGCGACCAGACAGCCGCCCTGTCCTACTATCTCCTGAAAGATGCCATCGCCCGGCAGCATCCGCGCCTCGTCGTCCTCGAGGTCGGGATGGGCGACTACAATACAACCTATGAAGGTACCGAGGACGTCCATTATATTACCGATAACATGCCCTTTTTCTCGCCGTCCAGGTACGAACTGATTTCTGGCATCGAAAAAGAAGGCGAAGATTCCCTCCGTTTTCTCTTTCCATGGTACGAATACCATTCGCGCTGGACCAGCCTTTCCGAATCAGACGTGGTTCACGAGGATTCAGGCACCGCCTACGGCTCGTGGGTGCTGGCCCAGAGTAAGAATTCCGGTTATTTCGACCCCTGTGACCCCGACCCCTCCTGGGATCTCCCGGAAGTCGTGACGGAATATCTAGAGAAAACAATCCTGCTGTGCGAGGAGACGGACACGCAGCTCGTCCTCCTCACTCTTCCGGTTTTCGGACCCGGCCTGCTAACTGCCGATCTGTATCCGCAGCGGATTAGCGAAGCTTATGCAATAGAACAATTTGCAAATGCGCACGGCATCCCCTGCCTGAATCTCATCGCTGAAACGCGGCATCTGGGGCTGAACGCCGAGACCGACACGCTGGATGGCTTGCATCTGAATATGGCCGGCGCCGAAAAATTCTCCGCCTTTCTCGGAAAAACCCTGCAGGAAACCTATGCCCTGCCCGACCGGAGAGGCGATACGGACTACGCATTCGTAGAGGAAGATTATGGCAAATATATGTCTTACCGCACCAGGCAAATCCTGCAGACCGATAACCGGGCAGCCACCTATTTTGCCCATTTAATCGAGACTTACGATACGGAAGACTATCTCTACGTCCTCACCGCTGCCGGGGATACGACCGTTTCGATGACGGAAGTTGTCATGCAGGGCCTCCGCGATATGGGGCTTTCACATATCGATGCCGCTGCCGGGAATCACCCCTATATCGCAGTGGTCGACCGGGGCAACGTGGCATATGAGACATCGGATTTCTCCCTGACTTCGGATTTCCTGGAGGATACGATATCCGGCGTCTCCGTGACGGCGCTGAGCAGAAATGCAGAGGAGGGAAGCGGCGCGCAGGCCATCCTTGATCTGAACAATTATGTGTTACAGGGTCCGGGCCTGAACATTGTCATTTATGACAAGGCAGCCGGCAAAAAGGTTGACGCATGCTATGTAATAGCGGACGCGGCAGGCGGCGGGATTGCCCACGGCCTGCCTGAATGACCTACGCTCCATCTCTCGATGGCTCATATCTTCCCCTGCCACTCCACTCATCCTTTAAATCCTCAGCGATATTATCCTACCTTTTTGCGATTACTACGGGTTAATAGCACGATAGTTTCCACATTCTCTGTAAATGGGAACATGTCGTAAGCCACCGCCTCTTTGGCCTTGTAGCCATGCCTGCCAAGCCAGCGTAAGTCCCTGGCCAGCGTCTTCGGCTCGCAGGAAATGTAGATAATCCTCCCCGGCCGCATATCGACCGCCGCCTGCATGAACTCCTCCGTGGAGCCGCTCCTCGGCGGGTCCATAAAAATGACCTCGCACATCTCTCCCTGCTTCGCCATCCCCTTTAAGAAAATGCCCGCGTCATTTTCATAGAAAGTGATGTTCCGTATATTATTTGCCCGGGCATTCCTCACCGCATCCTTCACGGCATCTCCGTTCAGCTCAATGCCGATGACCTCCTTAGCCCTCGACGCAGCGGTAATCCCGATCGTTCCAATGCCGCAGTATGCGTCAATCACCCTTTCCCGGCCTGTGAGATTTGCATATTTCACCGCCTGCCGGTACATCTTCTCCGTCTGGACGGAATTCA
>JAUMWM010000189.1 GCA_030529705.1 Lachnospiraceae bacterium | reverse complement strand
AAAATTTTGACCCAAAAGGACCGTCCCCGCGGGTCGAAAAAATTCGACCCAAAAGGACCGTCCCCGCGAGCCGAATTTCATTGACAACCTCTTTATACAGAATAATAATGGGTGTAGTATTGATTACACAGATAAGGAGCCCCGCATGACCAACTTTCTAGAAAATATCATCTCAGGTCCCCGCATTATCCTCGTCACAGGCCACTTCGGAAGCGGAAAGACCGAGTTTTCAGTCTCCCTAGCCTTCGCCCTTGCCGCTCTTAGAGACGAGGGCGTACCTGGCCTGTCCTCCCTCGCCCTCTGCGACCTCGATCTGGAGAACCCCTACTTCCGCAGCCGCGAACTCACCGAAGAAATGGAGCTATCGGGCATCCGCGTCTACTCCGACCCTTACCACGGCCGCAACGGTTCCGAGCTCCAGACTCTTGACCCGGCAATCTTAGCACCCGTGCAAAATCCCGACTGCCGCGTCATTCTGGATACGGGCGGGAACAACATCGGCGCCATGATCCTCAACCAGTTTCGGAAACATTTTGCAAATGACTACCGCATGCTCTACGTAGTAAACCGCAACCGTCCGGGAAACGATACCGCCCAAAAAGTCCTTGACGAAATAAAGTCCATCGAGGAGACGACCGGCCTTGCCATGTCCGGCCTCATCTCCAACAGCCATTTTATTCGCGAGACAACGGCGGGGGACGTCCTTGACGGGCTTGCATTTGCGGAAGAAGTCGGGAAAAAGTGCGGGCTACCTGTTCTTTGCGCCTGCTGCAGCCGGGATATCCAAAGCGAGCTTCCTGCATCCGTGGAAGTATTCCCAATCGGGATGTACATGCGGCAGAGCTATCTGGACCGCAAGGTCTAATCACATGCTAAAAGTCAGGCAATTGCCGGGAGACTTCTTGCTGAGATACATCGCATTGTCAGCCCGGGCGTAAAGCGCATCGAAAGTGGCATCCTTGCCATTACTAAGCGCGACTCCCGCGCTGACGCTGACCTTTCTTCCATTCAATTCCGCTATCTCGATACTCTCAATCCTGCGGAACAGGCGGCCGATAATTCTTCCTGCCGTCCCCGGATCGACAATCCCGACTGCAAAGACGCCGAACTCGTCCCCGCCCAGCCGTATGACGATATCATCTGCCCGGAAACTATTATGGAGAGCGTCCGCCACTGCAATGATGGCAAGGTCTCCCACTTGATGCCCGCAGGTATCATTGATAGACTTAAAATCATCGATATCCAGTTCCAGAAATGCCCCTGTCGCTTCACTTGCCAATAATTCGTCTACCTTGCGCTTGCCGCTGACATGGTCCAAAAGCCCCGTCATGCGGTCCGTTTCGGACAGCATCTTATACTCTTTTCCGCGTTTTTCTTCCTGCTCTACCCGGTCAACTAGCTCCTGCAGCTCCATATTCTTCGAATTCAGGCGCAGGAAAACAAATATGAGGAACGCCACCAAGAGGATCATCACAATCGCATACGTCACCATGACGCGGCGCAGCGGCCGCTTCCAGGCATCATAATCAATCAGGCTGACGCTGTACATGCCTCCCAAGAGATCGTCGACATAAACAAAGTAGTAACCCTCATCTTCCCTCAGTTCAAACTGCATCCGGCCCTCAACAAGAATCTTCCGGGCTACTTCGCTGCCGAGGCCGTCCTTCTCCTTCAGGTAATTTGTCCCCACCTGGGTCTCATCGGAATGGGCGACTACTTTCCCATACCGGTCAAGCACGAGGGCCTGGCCACCCATAGTGGCGGAGGATACTCTTTTTACGATTTCCTGAAAGGGATCAAGGCTGACATCCATGGCAAGGACGCTTTCTCCGTCCGCCAGAAGTTGCGAGACCGTCATCATGATAGTCTTTGTCTGCATGTCGAGGTACGGCTCAACAAAGGTTATCTTCTCCTCCGATTTCAGCGTCTCTACATACCAGGGCCGCTCGGTCGGAACATAGTCCGCATCGGGAATCCAGCCCGATCCGTCCAGATATTCTTTATTAATCCACCCATAAAGGCCCGTCGATCCCGGGAATAAAGTCGCGGTCATATTATCCGTCTGCTCGGTGAGATACCGCTCGATTTCGTCATTCTGGACGCCGGACATGATTTTTTTATCCACGTTGCGCCCCACCATGGTCACGATACCGACGCTTGTGACCAGTTGCCTGTCGTATTCCCTGGCTGATTCTTTAGCGTTCAGCTCGCCTTTCTGCAGCAACACCTCTTTTTGAATATCGTAGTAATGTATCCCGATAAAGCTCACCATCCCGACTGTGATAAGGAACACAAGAAGAGAAAATACAACAGAGCCGGGACGGATATGGCTATATTTTTCTTTCAGGGCGCCAAATCGGATACCCATAGTACAGATGCCTCCATTTCAAATAAGTTTTGTCCTAATTCATCTGCAAATTCTAGCACAAACCTCTTCAAATGCAAGTCAAAAGTATTTTATAGCTAATCCTTTTCCCAACTACAGTAATGCAGCATTTCATAAGTTATGTTGCTAAAACACCTATCTTTTTTCGCCATTGCTTCGTTGTCGTCGGTTAGCAAGTAGCAAAAAAATACTTACATGTCTTTACAGCAACTCCGCAAACAGGCGGAGGAACAACTGCGAAATCTTCATGAAAGAGTTCTTTCCCTCGCGGTATTTCTCGGTGACTTCACAGCTCTCATCAAACAAAGTGTAAAAATCATCCCGAATCGAAGCGGCAATGGCCGAATCATACATCCAGCAGCCGTTCTCAAAATGGTGGTACAAGCTGCGGTAATCCAGATTGATGGTGCCGCAAGTTGCCATCTTGTCGTCAGCAACGCTCATCTTGCAGTGGCAGAAGCCCGGCGTCCACTCGTAAATCCGGACACCATGCTTTACCAGGGCTGGATAGAACGAGCGCGTCACGGAATAGACCATCTTTTTATCCGGTATTCCGGGCGTGACAATCCGGACGTCCACGCCGCGCTTCGCAGCCAAAGTCAGGGCATGTGTCATCTCGTCAGTCACAATCAGGTAAGGAGTGACAAAATAGCAGTAGCGTTCCGCTTTCTCTGCCATGCTGATGTAGACGTCTTCCCCGACCCGCTTGTCATCCATGGGGCTGTCAGCATAGGGCTGGATAAACCCGTTCTGAACGGCCCGGTACTCGTAATGGGGGAGGTACTTCCCAAAATCGGCATCTTCCCGTCCATCTATCTTGTTTCTCCCCGCATTCCACATTTCCAGGAAAGTGACCGTCAGAGACTGTACCGCATCACCTTCCAGGCGAATGCCGGTATCCTTCCACTGGCCGTAGGGATGGGTCAGGTTAAAGTACTCATCTGCCAGGTTGTAGCCGCCGGTATACCCCACCTTGCCGTCCACGACCGTTATCTTCCGATGATCCCGGTTATTCAGGAACAAATTCAGGAACGGGAGGAAGGGATTGAACACGCGGCAGGCGATTCCCAAACCTTCCAGCTTCTTCACAAAATCCGTAGTGATGAAGCCAATGCTTCCCATGTCATCATAAAACACTCGAACTTCCACGCCCTGGGCCACCTTGCGGACAAGCACGTCCTCTATCCGCTTCCAGGAGGTCTTGTCCTCAATGGCATGATATTCCATGAATATAAACTTCTCGGCCTTATCCAAATCCGCAAGCTGGGCTTCCAGCCCTTTCGCCGCGTCGTCATAATAGACGACATCCGTGTTTTGCCATACCGGGTAGCCGGAATTTGTACGAAGGTAAAAACTGATTCCGGCCGCGGCGGGATCCGTCTCCCCGAGAAGCCTGCTCGTCTCACCATCCTTCCCTGACAGCAGCGGCAGGAGCCGGCGGTCCAAATCTTCATACCGCTTCCGCATTTTATGCGTGCCGCCATTAAGTCCGACCAGCAAGTACAGGACCGTACCGAGAACCGGAACGGTGAGAATCAGAATGATCCAGGGCATCTTCATGGAAGACGTCATATCCATCGCATAAATGCCCAAAACCAGCAGCAGCACTAAAAGGTGAAGGACGATTTCGATCCAGGCGGCATGATTTTGCAGCTTAGTCAGCAGGAAAAAAATAAAGACGACTTCGACCCCGATTGCAACGAGCGAAAACACCATTCGCTTTACGCCATTTTTTGTTTTCGCCTCGCTTTCAAGCGTTGTGGATTTCCCATTATTCTTACTCATCTAATCCCCTCCTCCTTGAAAGTACGCTTTTGAAACAATTATATCGGTAATCATAGGCAAAAGCAATCTGCAAATGAACGAAGCTCGCTTCCCGCCAAACAAATCACTGTCATTCCGACTGCCCTGTAGGCCATCAAAGCAAATTCATCAATTCTCTTTACATTGAAAAGCGAGAAAAAAGGGGAGCCACCGTGGCTCTCCTCATACTATATCGGGTTCATCTGTAGAACAGGCTCACGCAAATCAATTAGTGTTTTCTAACAAACAGTCTCAGGATCGCCGCTTTGCTCCATTCTCCATTTTCCCAAATTGTGAGGTTCTGGTCTACAACCTCGCAAATCAAATGCGGCTTGTCGCCGGAGTTATCAATGACACGGCTGTGGTCTGCAATTCGTACAAGCTGAGAGAGATTTCGCAGCGATTTTTCATACCGGCTGATAATCTTTTCGACTGGCACATCATGCCCTCCCGCTTGAACTCGGGACTTGACACGCTCCACGTTTATTTTCGGATCATTAGTCAGCACAAACACAGCGTGAATCTCATATCCCTGTGCCTTTGCCTTCCGCAGCAACTCAAGATTGCGATCTGTGGACAGAACAGTTTCGAAAGTGAAGTCCTTGCGGGCATTCAACAGCATATTCCTGATCTGTTCCGCTTCCTGCGGCGCCTCAAGGTCTGAACACTGTGAGATCCTTTTGATTTCATCTGCGTTCACATAGATTCCGCAAATCGGTATACCCTTTGTGATCGTACTCTTACCGGAGCCGTTCGGGCCTGCAAATACAAGAATCCGCGGGCGAGATGAATCAGTCGAGAACATATTCCACCCGCCCATCTGCATAGACCTTTGTGATCATGCCTGTATCCTGGTCAAGCCGCGTTACGTAATCCATGGTGATGACTTCTTCCCGCTGCGCAACGGCGGCTTGGCACGCTGCCTCGAACTCGTCAGAGTTCATATCAAACACCGTCTTCTTAGCAGTTTCCAGTCTGACAGGAAACGGAAATCCCTTCTCGGCGTTAAACTTTCGAGCCATGATGTTCATGACAGCATTGAAAGTAAGACCCATCTCGGAGGCAATCCGAGTGGTTTCCTCGCGGACGCCTTCATTCAGTCGAATCGTGCTTGTTGACATAATAATCATCTCCTTTCAGCTATAGTATACTCCAAACGCTGCCGATAAACAACACAAATGATAGCGATTGTGTTCCAACTCGTGACTTGGAGTGTTACTGTTCACACTTCCGCACAAAATCGCCTGTTTTTGCGGCAATTGGGGTGT
>JAUMWM010000188.1 GCA_030529705.1 Lachnospiraceae bacterium | reverse complement strand
GACGAAAAATTTCGTCCCAAAAGGACCGTCCCCGCGGGCCGAAGCTTCCGCGAGTTTCAATTTTGAGGTGTTTGCAGCCCGAAAAGGCAAGCAAAATAAAGCATTTGTTTACGGAAGGATTCTTAGGCCGCCTGCGGCTTCTTGCCTGCTCTCCTCCGTCCGCAGACAATCCATGTCACAGACACGACCACGCTCACCGCCGAAACAACCATGGATACCGGAATATGTGTTCCGGGAAGGAGCAACTGGTCGGTCCTTAATGACTCGATCCAGAACCTGCCCAGGCCGTAGCCGGCCACATAGAGCAGGAAAAGTTCTCCCTCGAACTTCGTCTTGTTTCTGACCAGGAACAAAAACAGAAGGAGCCCGGCATTCCACATCCCTTCATATAAGAATGTCGGATGCACCTGGATGTACTGCACGCCGTCCACTGTCACCGCGTGCTGCCACATCTCCTCCGTTATCTCGTTCTGCCGGACTGCGGATACGGGAAGCTGCATGGCAAACAGGTTATTCGTGTATTTTCCAAATGCCTCCCTGTTGAAGAAGTTCCCCCACCGTCCGATTATCTGTCCGACCGGAACCCCCATGGCAATCGTATCGAGAACCCTCCATGCGGGAATCTTTTTCATCTTCCCGATAACGCACAGGGCCAGAACTCCCCCGATAATGCCGCCATAAATGGCGAGCCCTCCCTGGCGGATATTGAAAACCGACAGGATGTCGTCCTTATAATAATCCCATGCAAATATCACATAGTAAATCCTTGCCCCGATCACGCCGCAAATCAGCCCGCCTATCACCAGGTCCACGTAATCATCTTCCGACTGCCCCGTTTCCTTAGCCCTTTTCGTGCAAACCAAAAGGCCGAGCATCATGCCCAAAGCAATCACGATCCCATAATACGCAATCGCGAAATTCCCGACCATGATGTTCTTTCCAACATGTTTCAAATAAATCCCCAGATTCGGGAAATTAATCGAATAATCCATCATCGCCACCAATCATTACGTCCGACTTCTGTCTACATCCTCCATACAGTGCATCCCGCATCGCCATAAACATAAAACCTTGCAACAGGAATAGCAAAGCCATATAGAACATCAGCCATCACACATTGAACCGGAACAGAATTACATCACCGTCCTGGACGACATACTCCTTGCCCTCGATCCGAATCTTCCCCTTGTCTCTCGCCGCCGCATAGGAACCGGACTCCAAAAGTTCCTTATAGTTGATGACTTCCGCCTTGATAAAGCCGCGCTCGAAATCCGTATGGATCTTGCCCGCCGCTTTCGGAGCCTTGCATCCAATCGGAATCGTCCAAGCGCGGGTCTCATCCTCGCCGGTCGTCAGGAAGCTCATGAGGCCGAGAATGCGATAGCTTGCCGCAATCAGTTTCTCAAGGCCAGACTTTTCGATTCCAAGATCCGATAGAAACTCCTGCTTCTCATCGTCATCCAGTTCGGCGATTTCCTGTTCAATCTGGGCAGAGATGACGAACACTTCGGAATTCTGCTCCCCGGCTATTCTGCGGACATCCTGCACATATTCGTTGCTCTCCCCGTCATCGGCGAGGTCGGCATCGGATACATTTGCAGCATAAATGACCGGCTTGTCCGTAAGCAAGTCCAGGCCATGCTTGAATTTATCGCCCTCCTCGCTGCCCGTCTCGAAGCCGATTGCCTTGTTGCCTTCCTCAAGATATTTCTTGAGTTCCACGAGAATCTCGTACTCTTTCTTCGCATTTTTGTCCGCACCGGATTTCGCCGAGCGGGCGGTCTTCGCGATCCTTCTCTCCAGCACTTCAATATCTGCAAATATCAGCTCCAGCTCGATCGTCTCGATGTCCCTCGCCGGGTCCACAGTGCCGTCGACGTGGATGACATTGGAATCCTCAAAGCAGCGGACGACATGGACGATGGCGTCGCATTCCCTGATATTTGCAAGGAACTGGTTCCCGAGACCTTCCCCTTTGGAAGCCCCCTTCACGAGGCCCGCGATGTCCACGAACTCTACCGTGGCCGGCGTCACTTTCTTCGAACGCGAGAAATCCGCCAGCAGTTTCAGCCGCGCGTCCGGCACGGGCACGATGCCGATGTTAGGGTCGATCGTGCAGAAGGGGTAATTTGCGGACTCTGCGCCCGCTTTGGTGAGTGAGTTGAAAAGTGTGCTTTTTCCGACATTCGGAAGACCGACGATACCTAACTTCATTTTTGCTTAAATCCTCCTCTTAGGCGTGTTTTTCGCCTGAATCGACATACTGTGCCGCTTTTCAAACGGACCACAACTGCCGCCTCCATAAAGCGGTTTCTATCCGTCTTTTATTTCTGCATTCCTGCCCCTTATATTTTCTTCTAAGGACTCAGACAGAACGCATCTCATTATAGCCCAACAGCATTCTTTTCTCAATATCTTTTGTATTTTAGGCTCTTATGAGTATTTTCTTCATAACAAGTAACTGCTCAGCAGGTCACCGTAATGCCTGTCATCCTGAGCGTAAGCGAAGGATCTTAAACCCAAAGCATACTTTTAGGGTAAAGATTCTTCGCTTACGCTCAGAATGACAAGAAGTGCTGAGTAGTTACCATAACAACAAAAAAAGAAGGAGGGACAGCATCTCTGCCATCCCTCTGTGGAAATCATCCTTTTCATATAATAACCAATCTTTATTGCGCGACAATATACTTCGGCGCAGCGTCCTCCCCCATTTTTTCAGCAACAAATTCCCTTACTGCCTTTTCATCAAGCGTTTCCGAGCTCTTTACAACCGCCTTGATGGCGAACAGATTCTCCTCGCCGTAAACAACGGAACAGGAAGCAGAAAGGATGCATCTTTCTAATGTGCGAGGATTTTTGTTCCAGCTTGTGCCACAACATCCGGGAGGGACGAAAGTGCATCGTTCCCAGACGTTGTTGTTCAAGACGGGATAAAAAGACTGCACAGGGAAAAATGTCCATTTTGTACTGGAATCATTTTTCTTTCTTGAATTTCTTTCCCGTGGAAGCTCCTCCGTCAATCAGCACATCGATGCCGCACAGATAACCGTTCCGTTCGTCCGCTATGGTCGCAAGGGCGTAGCCGAGTTCTTCCGGTTTTCCCATCCTCTTCGCACAGGATGTCTGGATCATCTCCTTTGCATAGTCCGATATTACCGATAATTTAATTATCTACTCGGTAAAAATTTCGTGTCACATTAATCAAAACTGCTGCATATGGCGACAGCGTTTGTAATCTCTGTCCATATAAGGCAGCATAATATCTTAATGTGACACCCGTTTATTCTTTGGTTGCCGGTTTCACTATTCCCAGAGCCTTATGCCAGTCCAAAAAGTCATTCAGAACCTCCGCATGCTCTACCATCTGATCCCACGTAAATCCGAGGATGAACGGTTCGACGAACAAAGCCCAGACGGCATACGTCAGAACATTGATTTCTTCGATGGAAACCTCCCGCGTTGTCAGCCCTCTTTTTTTTGCTTCCTGGTAGTATTTGAATTCCAGTTTATTCATCACCTGCGCCCAGTCATGGTGAAAATTTTCATACCGGGTTCCGGACGAGCATTTGACCAGAAGAGTAAAACCGTCTTTCCGTTCATATAAGAATCTCAGCCAATGTTCAACCGCTTCCACCGACATGCCAATGGAATCATGCAATTCTTGGTCTGAGATCTTTGCCAGGTCTGTTTCCCCTATGGCCGAAACATATTCTTCCATATCCCTAATCGTATCGGATACAAGCGCGCTGAAAAGATCCTCTTTTCCCTTGTAACGCTTGTACAGGGCTCCCGTAGTCACGCCTGCCGCTTTGCAGATTCCGTTCAGGGAAGATGCCTCATATCCATTTTTTAAGAATTCCTCCTTGGCGGCAGACAGCAGCCGAGGATCAATACTTCTATCCGGGACAGACAACGAACACACCTCCTTTTGAGCCAGCACTTAAAACTTGTTCTACGATTTTTTAAACCGTCACGATTAAGTTCCGAGAATCACTAACAGGAAACAGATTACCGATAATCCGATTTTTAGTATATCATTGGATTGTCATTTCGTCAATCGACTACACTACAATCTTGAGGCTTCCTCATTTCCAGTCAATATAATCGCCCTCGTCCCTTATCACGCAGTACAGCCCCTTCTCGCTCGCTTCCCCGAGCAGGGAAAGAACATATTTCCCGAGGGTCACTCCTTTTGCGCGAGTAAAGCCTGACATTTTCTTATAAGAAGCCTTGCAAATATCCCCCTCCGAATCAAATCTCAAATCCGAAAGGAGCGCCGGGTTCTCCGCATTCAGGTAATACTTTAGAAACGCTTCCCAGCCTTTCCCATCCATCTCAAGGCCCGGCCTGATTTCAGACATCTTCTGCCCGACTTCGCGAACCGCTTCATGCGACGTGTCAAGAAGCATGCAAATGTTTTCCCCGTCGTCATCCAGGGTCAGATAATCTCTCTTTAATAATTCCATGACTGCCCCTCTCATCTTTTCAAATAGCCCGATGATGTCGAAAACTCAATACCCATCTCATATCAACGTCGCTCTTGTTATTCATAATCAAATTCCATGCATCCGGTTATTTCGTCCGCCTTTTTCTCGTCAACGCCCTCCTCAAAGGACATCATAAAAGGAACCTTCTCTCCGACTTTGTAAAGGTAAGTCAGTTCCCCAATAGAAGATGTGTATTTCATGATGCCGTAGTCTTCCTGGAAGCTATCGCTATCCTTATTATTTTCGATGTACATATTATAGACGTCCTCCGTCAGGATTGTCGCCGTGACAAGAGGGTATGTCGAATCATCGTACTCGCCATCAAACAGCAAAAACCCGTCATGATCAAACACGACTGAATAGCCGGTGCTCACGTCGATCGTAACTTCTATAGGCATCTCGCCCTCATCCATTGTTGCCGTTGCCGTATTCTTTACCTGCGAGGCTACAGGTTTCGAGTTGCCGCACGCCGCAAATGCCATCGAAACAGTTGCCACCAGCACAGCCAGAATTGTCGTTTTCTTTTTCACGCTCAAAATCCTCCTAAAAAATAAAGCGAACCCAATCCGATACGATATTGTATCATGACTGGGCGCTTCTGCTCAATGATTTTCGGGCATGAGGAGGATTATTGTGCTTCCCTTGTTACTCTGTCCACGCTTCCACACTACAATCATCTGTACCCATCGTATATTGGGTGTCATCCTGAGCGTAGCGAAGGATCTTTTACATAAAGCCGCTGTAGATGGTAAAAGACCTTGCCATACGCTCAGGATGACAAGGACGCTATCGGATGTGTGAACGGTAACTGTTCCTCTCCTTCCTAATCAATTTTCCGGCTTAGGATTGGGACAAAAATAAATGTCCCGATTTTTCCAGCATATAGGGATAGAAATCGGGACATTTATTTATAACTCAATCCTAAACATTTCAAGAAAAAGCATCAAAACGGGGACCTGTTCTAGCAGGAAGCTA
>JAUMWM010000187.1 GCA_030529705.1 Lachnospiraceae bacterium | reverse complement strand
GTACTGACCCGGCCGCACTTTCAGGGAAAGATTGTCCAGCACGAGCGGCATTCCATCATTATAGCGGAAGGAAACATTATTTACCTCAATACCGCCGCTGAGTTTCGTCACGACCTGTTTGTTCTCGGAAATTTCCGGAACAGCCTTCAGGACCGGCTCAATCATCTCAAGAAGCGGTTTGATCTGCGCTGCTGTCATAGCCATGGACATAAGGGCTGTGAACGCCCCCTCCACATTTCCGTATGCCGCCGAAAAAGCCATGTAGTCGCTGTAGTTTACCCCGGCTCCTATCGCCGCGGAAAACATGACGAGCGTTCCGACCATCGAGATGATGCCCGAGATTGCGGGACTGAGCTTTATAAGCAGTTCGGGATTAAACCTGTGTTTTGCCGTCTTGGTATACTGGCGCGCCCATTTGGCAAATGCCCTCTTTTCCGCACCCGCATTCTTGATCTTTGCAACACCGCCGATCAACTGATAAACAAGGCCGCTCTCCTTGCTCCCCTCCTTCATCATTTCCCTGCTCACTTTGACCCGGCGGGACGTGATGAGGGCGGTTGAGACCAGTGATACTACCGTGATCGTCACAGCGGGCACGACAAGGGCAGCCGCATATTTTACGATCTGGAAAATATATACAAGCGAGAACAAGGCTGAAAGTCCCGTAGAAAAAATAGCTTCAAATATAGCCGAACACAGCTCATTGACGCCGCCGATACGGCTCGACAGCTCGCCCGCGCTGTAATCCTTAAAAAAGGACGGCTCCAGAGACAGCACTCTCATCATCGTCGCGCTCTCGACAGCGAGACTGATTCTCCTTTCTATCGCATTCTTTACAATCGTATGGAGCTGGCTGACCATCGTCCCCGACAGACCGGCGAAAAACATCGTCAGCAGAGTCGCGGAAAGAAGAGCCTCGCTCTTTGACATCAGGACATCACCGTACAGATAATTCGTCAGATACGGACCCAGCAGCCCTATTCCGGTAATCATTGCCATGAGTCCGATTACCAGCACGTAATCACGGGGCTTGAGCAGTGAGAACATATATTTGCAGAGATCGGCGATTCCGAGTTCCCGGAGCGGAAAGGACTTGTAAAAGCAGATGGCATCCGTATCGATTTCGCCAACATTCCTGGAATTAATCGGAACAGATTTCTTCGTGTCCGGATCAATATAGTCATAGTTGGTGATCCCGCCCGGTATGAGCGCAACGACACGCCCATCCTTCAGAGAACCCAGCATAGCTCCCGTGGCATCCCTGTACCATTTTCCCCTCAGGCGCACATTTCTCCGCATGATTCCGGACGGTCTGAGCAGGTACTCCAGAACTTCATCAAGATTCTTCAGGTTATCCGGAATTTCCTGTGCATGGACATGGTAAAAATTCAGGATCTGACCGATTGCCTCGCCCGCGAGCTCCTGGTCGTTATGGAACTTAATATCGAGTTTCTTTCCTCCGTTCACCAGATTCGCCATCTGCGCAAAGGAATCGGCAAATATGTCATCGTCGTTCTGCACCCTCTGGCGTATCTGTTCATCAAACCAACCCATTAATCTTCTGTTTCTCCCTTAAACTATGAATGAATCTAATCACTCGCTGGTGATCAGCTCCTCGTACATCCCATGGTTCGCCATCAGTTCCGAATGGGTGCCGCGTTCCACGACTACCCCATGGTCCATGACAATAATCTCGTCGCAATCCCGAATCGTGGACAGGCGGTGCGCGACGACCACGCACGTTATGCCCCGGGCCGCGATCGACTGCATGACCTCGTATTCCGTCCTGGCATCCAGCGCGGACGTCGCCTCGTCCATCAGGATGATCGTCGGATCCTGGGCAAGGACGCGGGCTATCTCGATGCGCTGCCTCTGCCCGCCGGAGAAATCCCGGCCGCCTTCCATCATTTTATACCTGTATCCCCCGTCTCGCTGCAGGATGTCCTCATGAAGCCTCGCATCCCGCGCGGCCAGAATCATCTCGAAATCTTCTATAGACGTGTCCCACATCTTGATGTTCTCTGCCACGGAACCCTCGAACAGGGTGATGTCCTGATCGACGACCGCCACGGATCCGGTAAACATGTTATGGTCAACCTGGTCCATGGGCACGCCGTCATACAAAATCTCGCCGGACCAGGGCCGATATAGGCCGGAGAGGAGCTTGACAAGAGTCGACTTCCCGCATCCGGAACTTCCTACGAATGCCACCTTCTTCCCAGATTCCAGCGTCATGTTGAAGTCCCGGATCAGCGGCTCCGCCAGGGGCGAATAGCCGAATGTCACGTTCCGCATCTCGAGCTTCCCGGTCAGCTTGCTGTAGGAGATGTCGTCCTTCAGCATCATTTGCTCCTCCGTGACATCTACCGGGTAATCCAGCACGTCCTCTATCCTCTCCATATTGGTCCGCATCTCGCGGATAGTCGATTCCGCAGTGATAAGACTGAGTGCCGGCGATGAAAAGGACTCCAGCAGGCTGCGGAAATAGGCAAGGATGCCGGGCGTGAAATCCCCCTTGAAGATCAGCAGGAAACCGATGGCAAGAATCACCATCTCCGTAAACTGCGACAGGAAAGACGTCAGGACGGAGAACCATGTGCTAAGCCTCAGGAAATTGACTTCCTGCGAGTTGACCGATGCCTGAAAGCCCGCCCATCTCTGGAAAAATCCGTTCTCGGCTCCTGACGACTTGATCGTTTCGATCATCTCGATGCCGGAGACCGTGGTGGACTGAAGCTTTCCCTCATCCCGCATCTGCACGCGCTGGATATTGACTTCCTTATCAGCGACATATCTGGCAAGAGCCCAGTTAAGCAGGATGCTCCCCACCCCCACGAAGGTCAGAATCACGCTGTATTTCATCAAAATTGCGAAATAGACCACGATCAGAACCATATTCAGGACGCCGGGGGCAATTGTTTCAATCAGGGTGGTCGTGATGCTGGAATTTGTCACCTTCCTCATGGCAATATCCCCGGCGAGCCGCTGGGAGAAAAACTCGACCGGCATGCGGAGCACATGCCACATGTACTCGGAATTTGCCATGATATCGAATTTTCCCTCAACGCGCAGGGAAAACAGAGTCTGCACGATGGACAGGACGATTTCAAGCAGGACAAATGCCGCATACAGCGTAAGGAACGGCACGACCCAGTTCATCTGCCTGCCGGTGAGGAGGTAGTCATAAAACACCCTCGTAAATGCCGGGCTGATGATGCCAAAAATCGATGTGAGGATATAGGTCAGCACGAAAAAGACGATTGCCGTGGTGGTCCCCGTCAGCTTCCTCTTCACGAATCCCCAGATGCTCTTCTGGCTTCCGGAGGGAACGAAATCCTCTCCCGGAGCGAACTGCATGCACACGCCGGTGAAGGATTCGTCAAATTCCTCCATCGACACTTCCACTTTTCCCCTCGCGGGGTCGTTCAGCACCGCCTTGTTTTTCTTGAAGCCGTCCAGGACCACAAAGTGGTTGAAGTTCCAGTGGATAATGCTGGGGAATAATCCATTCTCCTTCAAATATTCCGGCTCAAAACGGTAGGCATCCGTCTTCAAGCCGTATGACCTGGCGGCGATCAGGAGGTTTCTGGCATTTGACCCGTCCCTGGATACGCCGCAATCTTTGCGGACCTGCTCAAGCGGGAGCCATTTGCCGTAATAAGCCAGAATCATGCAGAGCGAGGCCGCGCCGCACTCCAGTGCTTCCAGCTGCATGACGATCGGCACCTTGGCGACGCGCCCCTGCCCTACAGGCTCCTTCTTTTGTGATTTGTCAAATACGCCCATATTTACCTCTTATCTGCCCCTGCGCATATGCGCGAGTGCCGTTAATGGTAGATTTGAAACGTAGTTTCAAACTTACAGTCCTTCGTCAAATACAAACGATATCGGGGCGACCTCCTCAGTCACGACCGTGCCGTCATCCTGCGCCACGTCAACGCTTACCTTAAACATGACTCCCCACATGATGAATGCGGAAAGGAGCAGAATGACCGCCCCCAAAACGAGCCATAATCCGGGCGTGATGACGCGGACATAGTCATCGATCTGTTCCGGCGACTGGATCCGGTCCAGGCTCTTCTTTCTGAATATATCCTCTCTCATCCGTACTGTCCTTTCTGATATTTTTCAAATGTACCGGTTGACTTCCGCTCTTGTCATCCCGAGCGTAGCGAAGGATCTTTTATCCTATATGTTGGCCATTCGTTTTCTCTTTTTCATTAAAAGTTAGAAACCTGTCATCCTGAGCGTAGCGAAGGATCTTTTACATAAAACCGCTGTAGATGATAAATAGGCCTTGCCCTACGCTCAGGATGACATTCCCGATGTATGTCTTAGAAAAGCTGTGTATGCAAATCCTTCGCCTGCGCTCAGGATGACAAGCGCTGTGTCGCATGTGCGAACAGTAACTCTTATGCCTCCGTCTATTTTAACATATATGGGGGACGAATCGAATAAAGAAAATCAAAAAACCTTATGAATATTCACTCTATTTGTTACAATTCTCCCGCTTTCATGGTATCATATAGGTATCAGCCAAGGCGGATAGGCAACCATTGTGCATCTAAGGTTTAAACAAATGACGAAAGGAAAAAACCGATGAAGAAAGTATTTGCTAGCGACTTCGATGGCACCCTGTATTTCTACAAAGCGGAAGTGAAGCTTCCCCCAGAAAATGTAGCGAAGATCAAAGAATATCAGGCTGCCGGAAACTATTTCGGCCTCTGCACCGGCAGGCAGGTCGGCGGCCTCACGCCATTTATCGGCGGCTATTTTGAGCCCGACTTCTGGATTACCAGCACCGGATCCAACATCATCGACAAGGATATGAAGGGCATCCGCAAATTATTTGTCGACCGCGACGTCATCGACAAAATCGTGAAAGACGTAAAGCCGCGGGGCAACAGGATTTCCATCGACATCGATGGCGTAATCAACGTATTCGAAGAGATGGATTATCCGGGCGAGTACAACGTCATCACCGGAATGGATGACGCGCCCGAGGGCATGGTCCACGGCGTCGGGATCCACTGCGAGACCCTCGAGGAAGCCGCGGCCCTCACGAAAGAGATCAATGACAAATACGGCGATTACCTGAACGCCTTCCAGAACGTCATCGAGGTAGACATCGCTCCGAAGGGAACTTCCAAAGGCGAGGCCGTCTCCGTCATCCGCGAGTATTACGGCGACTGCAAAGTCTACGGAATCGGCGACTCCTTGAACGACCTCCCGCTGCTTCTGGCATCCGACGTGTCCTACACGTTCCCATATGCCCCGCAGGAGGTGCAGGACAAGGTGACGAAGGTCGTCGACACGATCGTGGATGCGCTTGAGGACAGCATGCGGGACGAAATCTGACAATCTAGTGTTTACGGCTTATGGACCGGCCTTTGGCCGGTCCTTTGGTTTCGGTCCTTTGATCCCAGCCTTCTGGCTTCGGCCTTTCGGCTTCGATCCTTTGGCCCC
>JAUMWM010000186.1 GCA_030529705.1 Lachnospiraceae bacterium | reverse complement strand
CACGGGCCGGAGCCGCAGGCCGAAGCCCGGAGCCGAAGCTCGTAAGAAACTGAATGTTCAACTTATCAGCCGGAAGGAGGAAGCATGGAACACAATCTGAAAAGGCTGGACAGAAAAATAGTATATCCCGGCGTCGTCCTCAACTTCTGCAAGGATACCATGCAGCTCCCGACCGGAAAAATCGAGGAATGGGACTTCCTGCAGCACAAGAAAGGCGGAGGAGCCTGCGTAGTCCCGGTTCTGCCGGACGGCCGTATCCTCATGATCCGCCAGTACCGCCCGGCGGTGGATCGGGAGACCCTCGAACTGCCGGCCGGGGCGAAAGACGCGGAGGATCCCGACACGTCCGTCACGGCGAAACGGGAATTGGAGGAGGAGACCGGGTATACCTGCGGGGAAATCCTGCCGCTGGTAAAAATCCAGACGGCCGTCGCCTACTGCAACGAATACACGGACATCTACTTGGCGGAGAACCTGCAGCCCATCGGGACCCAGCATTTGGACGAGGCGGAGGAGATACGGGCGGAGGCATTTGAAAAAGAAGAGCTTCTGCGGAGGATATACGCCGGTGAGATTCGCGATGCGAAAACGGTGGCGGGAATCATGGCCTACGCGGCGAGAAAATACTCCTAAAGGATTTTTACGTAAAGTAAAGCTTTAAGTTGCTAAAGAATTTTCCGAATGTGCCCCCCAAAAATGCGCAACATAGCGCCATGTAAAAATTTATGGGGCAAGCGCGGTCGGGAAAAAGACCAGCAAGTAGAATCAGAGGATGCAACAATGTTAATGATAGCAAATGGATACCTGATAGACCCTAAAACAGGGATGGAGGGCAAGAAAGACATCTATATTGAAGGGGGCAGGATCCTGAAAATAATGGACGCAAATGCACGTTCTTGGGACGCTTGCCCCGCAGACACGAACGCGCAGTCCGAAGGCGCCTGCCCCACAGACGCAGAAAACCAACCTGATGACGATAGCGAGATAAAAAAAGTCATCAACGCCTCCGGCTGCATCGTCGCTCCGGGCCTCGTTGACGTCCACGTGCATTTCCGCGATCCCGGCTTCACGCAGAAGGAAGACATCCTGACCGGCGCGGCAGCGGCCGCAAAAGGCGGATTCACGACGGTCGTCATGATGGCGAACACCCGCCCGCCGATCGACAACGAGGAGACCCTTCGGTATTGCCTTGAAAAAGGGAAAAAGACCGGAATCCACGTATTAGCCTGCGCAAATGTCACCCGCGGCATGAAGGGCAAAGAACTTACGGATATGGCCTCCCTTGCAAATGCCGGAGCCGCCGGCTTCACGGATGACGGCGTTCCGATTTGCAATCCGGAAATCGCCAAAGCCGCGATGGAGGAGGCGGCCAAGCTGGGGCTTCCGATCAGCTTCCATGAAGAGAATCCCTTCTATATTAATAAGAACGGAATCAACCATGGGAAGGCCAGCGAATATTATGGAAATGAAGGCTCGGACCGCATGGCGGAGATAACCATGGTGGAGCGGGATTTGCAGATAGCCCTGGAGACGGGGGCGAAAATTGACATCCAGCACATCAGCGCCCGGGAGGCGGTGGAACTTGTCCGCCAGGCTAAGAAGCAGGGGAACAACATCCATGCGGAGGCAACGCCCCACCACTTCACCTTGACAGAGAAGGCATGCATAAAGTATGGGGCATTTGCAAAAATGAACCCGCCGCTCCGCGAGGAAGAAGACAGGATGGCGATCATCTGGGGGCTTGCCGATGGAACGATTGACATGATCGCGACGGATCACGCGCCGCACACGACTTCCGAAAAGAGGGACGTCCTGATTACGGAAGCGCCGAGCGGGATAATCGGTCTTGAGACGTCTCTTGCACTGGGGATCACGGAACTCGTGGACAAGGGCTATCTCACGATGAGCCAGCTTGTGGACCGCATGTCCCTCGCCCCGGCCAGGCTTTACGGCCTTGATGCGGGATATATCGCGGAGGGCGGCCCGGCGGATCTCGTGGTATTCGACCCGACCGCCAGAGTCATTGCCGGGGATTATGCCTCGAAAGCGGAGAACTCCCCGTTTACGGGCTGGGAACTGACCGGCCGCGTGGAGTACACGGTCTGCGGGGGCAAGGTCGTCTACGCATACGGCGACTGCTGAAAACAAGAAGTCAGGTGGAAACAATATAAGGGCATCCGTACAGTCGGAACGTATTGGATTTCAAGACATGCGGGCCGCATCCATGCGATCCTGGCGAATGACATGCAGGGTCCTAATTATGGCTTCCTGTCTTGATAACCTTCCGTGAAGGAATGCATCTCCCCGTTCGTTTTGTAACCCGGAAATGTGTCGAGCTGGACTGCATGTACCGCATTAAAAATACTGTCTTCGATACCGGGATGCGCCTTTTTGAGTTCTCGAATCAAATCCTTGGTTTCCCGGCGCCGGGAGTTCTCCCCGTTTTGCGCCCTGGCTGCCGCCTCGGTGAATTTGCAGGCGCACCGGATGAAATCGAGCCCGTTATAACGGCACCATGCCAGCACGTCCTCCTCCTTGATGCGGTACATCGGCCGTATGAGTTCCATCCCTTCGAAGTTGAGGCTGTGGACCTTCGGAATCATGGTTTCGAGTTTCGAACTGTTGAACATGGCCATGACGACGGTTTCGATGACGTCGCTCATGTGGTGGCCGAGCGCGATCTTGTTGCATCCAAGCTCCTGGGCTTTGCTGTACAGGTGGCCGCGGCGCATGCGGGCGCAGAGATAGCAGGGGGAATGCTCTTGGCTGTTTGCGACATTGAACACATCTGTTTCAAATATAGTCAGCGGGATGCCCAGAAGGTCTGCATTGCTCTCGATTTTCTCCCGGTTCGCGGGATTATAACCCGGATCCATGGTGAGGAAGACGAGGTCGAATGGCACCCTGGTGTGGCGGTGCAGCTCCTGCATGAGCTTGGCCATCAGCATGCTGTCCTTCCCGCCGGAAATGCAGACGGCGATTTTGTCGCCGGGCTGGATAAGTTCATATTTAATAATAGCCGTCATGAACGGGGCCCAGAGTTCCTTGCGGAAGCGCTTGTTGATGCTGCGTTCTATGAGCTGGCGGCGGGTGAGGGTTCTAGCCATGGGCGGCCTCCTTGCATTGGGTTTTTGGATGCTGCTCAGAACGACAATGGGGTCTGAGCAATTACATTTAAAATATCAGTGGGAACAGAGGTTGTCAAGAAGATGGATATCGAGCAACTTTCTGCCAAATTTGTTTCGTCATAATGCTGAAATGCGGAGCGATTTGTGAAGCAGCTGTGAAATATGGTCAAGTTTACCATATTATCCATGTGAAAAATGGGGAAATCGAACGCTGCATTTGCCAAAACAAAGCATTAGGCTATTGTTAAAAATAACAAATGCAATTGTGAGATATGCATAAATACTAAAAATAAAACAACGCATTTGTGCAAAGAGACGAAATAATTATCAAATCATACAAAAAACATTGACATGTAAATGAAAAAATGTTAAGTATATAGTAACAGAAATAACACTGGTTGTAACGGAGAAGTCAGAAAACTTGACGAGAAATTCAGGTATAACGTTAGATAATAAAAGAACGTGAATGACGTTATATGAATAATATGAAATAGGAGGATAAAGCCATGAAGAAGAATTTTAAGAGAGCAATCGCGCTCGTACTCACAGCGATAATGATAATAGGTTCATCGGCGGTTATTGAGGCCGCTGATGTTACGGACGCTCCCCAGATTATCGAGGAAGAGATTGGCGGGGTAGTTCGCAGGGAAATCAAAAGGAGCTTTGTTGATGAAGTTGGAAGCGAGATCGAAGCCATAGAAGTTGTCGGAGGAGGGGAAACCGAGGTTGGCGCTACGACGACAGTTACAACCAGAGATGCATTTGTAAAAGAAATCAGAAAAAATCTTGTAGCGCGCACCTCGAATTTCACGATTCAACATAATTTCCCGACATCCGGTACTTATGATTTCAACTTCTTCTCGAATGCATTTAATGAGGCGAGAAAGGAACACACCGGGAACGGAACTGAAGGCGACTACCTTTTAACCCAGGTAGCGAGCGCTTCCTTCGTATTTTATCCTATGGCGAATGCGGCGTTCCAGGTATCTGCCAATTACAAGTCGTCCGCCTCTCAGGAGTCTCAGGTAACAAGCAAGATCAATACGACGCTCACAAGCCTGAACCTGGGTTCCAAGACAGAGGTGGCGAAAATCAAAGCCATCCATGATTTCGTAGTAGGCAATGCGACATACGGTTCGGGCAACGGAGACCTTAGGTACACCGCATACGGCAACCTCATCCAGAAGCAGTCGGTTTGCCAGGGTTACGCGCTCGTAATGTACAGGATGCTTCTTCAGGCAGGCATTGACAACCGCATCGTAACCGGCAATTACCAGGGCAGAGGCCATGCATGGAATATTGTAAAAGTCGGAACAAAGTATTATCACCTCGACGCGACATTTGACGACAACTTAAGCAACACCCAGTATTACCTGAGAGGCACCACGTTCACGACAAATGATGGCTATGTAGCCAACAGCGATTTTAAGCAGACAAGTTTCACAAGCAAATATCCGCAAAGCACGACCGACTATCAGGCCGCAGCAACAAATCTCAGCAAGGCAACCGTCACGACGAAAAGCGCATCCTACGCTTACACTGGCGCCGCCCGCAAGCCGGCCCCGATCGTAACGCTTAATGGAAAGACCCTCGTTGTAAATACGGACTATACGGTAACATTCAGTAATAATATAAATGTAGGAACGGCCAAGATGACCATTAAGGGCAAAGGCTCCTACACGGGAACGGCCTACGGAACGTTCAAGATTACGGCCGCTTCCATCTCGGGCGCAACCGTAAAGACGACATCCGCAAGCTATACCTACACAGGCGCGGCGCGCCGCCCGAAGCCGACCGTTACCTTAAGCAACGGCAAGCAGCTGGTGGTCAACACGGACTGCACCGTAGCTTTCAAGAATAACACGAATGTCGGTACGGCGACAATAACCGTCACAGGTATCGGCAATTACAAGGGAACGGCTACCGGAACATTCAAGATTACGGCGGCATCGCTCAGCGGCGCTACTGTAAAGACGAAGTCCGCAAGTTACGCTTACACCGGCAGCGCAAGAAAGCCGGCTCCGATCGTAACGCTTAACGGCAAGACCCTGGTAGTGAGTACGGACTACACGGTCACCTACAAGAACAATACCAACAAGGGAACGGCTACCGTCACCGTCAAGGGCAAGGGCAACTACAAGGGCACGGCATCCGGAACCTTCAAGATTACTTGATGAAATGACCGATTTCCCCGACACGACCGGGAATAAGACAATCAGCCAAATACACTTCTATTTCATATAATGTAATGGAAAATCCGAAGGCTTCCGCCTTCGGATTTTTCATGCACTTTCGGCCCGCGGGGACGGTCCTTTTGGGCCAAAAAATTTCGGCCCGCGG
>JAUMWM010000185.1 GCA_030529705.1 Lachnospiraceae bacterium | reverse complement strand
CGTCCCCGCGGGCCGAATTTTTTTGGTCCAAAAGGACCGTCCCCGCGGGCCGAAAGCCTCTTATGCGGCATTCGGCAGCGCCTCGGCCTCTGACTCAACCTCCTCGGCCGCCGATTCTTCAGTCGCTGCTTCCTGCGCCTGTGATTCCTCCGCTGCCGCTTCCTGCGCTCCCGGCAACTCCGTCTTCTTCACGTTGTCCCCGTAAATGGTCTTCCAGTCATTCGCCATCGAGAAGGCCGTCCAGTCTTCTTTCTCCACGGTCTCATAGTATTCCGCAGCCTTTTCGTCGCTGCCGTATTCCCGCTCCGTGTCGTCGCACACCACGAAGCAGCCCATGCCCTTGTAATCGGGGTTCCCCTCTGCATAGTTGAGCATGGAGAAGTCTCCGGAGCTGTTTCCAAATGCCAGCACCGGCCGCTTTCCTATCTCGCGCGCGATGGCCGCCGGCTTGCCGGACTTTCCGCATTCCACTTCGTCAAGCGGTGCGCCGAGCAGGATTTCATCCTCCTGAGTCATGTTGTAATCATCGGCAGCCTCGTCCTCCCCCTTGCCGGAAGCCTCATAAGGCACGTCCGTGGCGATGACGTGGTCATACGGGAAGTCGTAGCGTTCCACAAGCGCCCGCACGACCTCGCGCTCGCAGGCCGAGACCATCCACACGTCAAATTCATTTGCGCGCAGGTAATCAATCACCTCTATCATAGGCTTATAGAACGACTGCCCGTAGGTCATCCCTTCAAATCCAACCACGTCCGTGTTATCCGCGAAGTTAACCACGTAGTCGCGGAACTCCTTGGGAGTCATTCCTGCAAATGCCGACGCAACCAGGTCATGCTTTGTTACCGTCTCAGGCTTAAAGGTCTCGCCCGTGGAATACGCATGGTCGCGTACCTGCTGCATGGCATCCCGTTCCACTTCGGTCGCATCAAATTCCGGATCGTCGAGCACGCGGTACATTGTCAGGCAGTAATCGACGTAAACGGGCGCTTTTTCGCAGAGAATAGTGCCGTCCATGTCAAATACGGCGACGCGGTCCGCCGGCTCGAGGTATTTGTCGCCCGACTCATCCGTGCAGGCAGCCACAAAGTCCACCAGTTCCTTCAAGGATTCGCTGTCCGGATTCCAGGACGGGAAAACTGCGGCAACGTCAATGCTCCCGCCGGCTGCCGCGGTCGCTTCCGACGTGTCTGCCTCCTCCTTAACCGGCTCCGTTTCCACGGCAGAGACATCCTTCTCCGCCTCATCCGCTTGCACGGCTGCGGCATCCTGCTTCGACGAATCTGCCTGCGCAGTCGTAACATTTTGCTGCTTTGTCAGCGCAAATGCTATAACCGCAGTGATCAAAACTCCCGCCAGAAAGGCAAGGATAAGCGGCATCTTACTGTTCCCTTTTTCACTCATAAACATCCTCCTTTGTTCTTGAAAATTTGAAACGTTACATTATGCTGCGATGTTATTATTTTATCACAGATTAAAAAATCACAGAAGAGGGACGTTCCTTCTCCTACGAAATTTTCGTAAGAAAAGGAGCGCCCCCTCTTCCGCATCGCAGGAGAAGATACGTCCCTCCCCCACGTTATCAAGAGCCAGCAAACGTTTTGAATCCTGTATCCGCCTGCGGGTTTCCTCCCCCGCATTATCAAGAGCCCGCAAACATTTTGAATCCTGTATCCGCCTGCGGGTTCCCTCCCCCGCATTATCAAGAGCCAGAGGCAAACCAGGCTAATTCTTCAGACAACACAACGGCACAACGTAAACGCCGTTCTCCATCCGATAAGCAATCTTGTTCTTCGTAACGACCATCAGAAAAGCCGCCCTCCCAGTCTTTTCACTATCAATATCGCCCGCAATCCTGATCAGATTCTCGGCGGCCTTCCTGATATCATCCTCCCCTCCAAGCTTTATCTCTATCAATGCCCACGAGCCATCGTCAAACTGTATCACCGCGTCCGCTTCCCGTTTCTTTGAATCACGGTATTTATAGACCTGGGCTCCGATCGTATCCGCATACACCCTGAGGTCATGAACGACCAAGGATTCAAACAGCAGGCCAAATGTCGTTATGTCCCTGAATATTCCCTCCGGCGTTATGCCCAGAGCCGCCGCGCCTATCGACGGATCCGTAAAATGCCTTGTCTCCTTTGTCCTGATGGCCGTCCTGCTCCTAAGATTCGGGTTCCACGCAGGCAGCTCGTCTATAACATACAGATTCCTTAAGGCATTCAGATACTTGGCGAAAACATCTTTGTCAAATGTATCCTCACCCCCGGCACAATCCTCCCGAAGGGTCGTATCCGTTGCGGCAATAGACACGTTCCTGGCATATGAGCGCATCAGCTTCCTCGCCCTCTGTTCGTCCCTTCTAAGCGGAATGTCCTTAAGGGAGAAAATATCATCCGTGACGACCACTTCGTAATAATCTTTTGCCTGTGCTAAAGAAACATCCCTGTCTTTCCCTATGGCAACGGGCCAACCTCCTCTGCAAATATAGTAAGCATAATCCTTTATATCTTTTTTTGACATGGAAGGCGAGAATCTGCCATTTTTAAGGTCCAGTAATGACACAGTCCCATTACTGTCTCCTGTCTCGTATAAAGACATGGTTCTCATCATTTTCCGTATAATGCGGCCATTCCCGGTATGCCTGCTGCTTTCGCCATACAGATCTGACCTAGCCTTATCCGTAACGCTTCCAGTTAAGATATACTGGCCAAATTCGCCGGTTTTATCCACCTCGTACTTCACCTGATCCCAGATAAAAGATACATGCTGCCATTCATCAATCAATATCGGTTTCGGACCATAGTTTAGAAAAAATGACGGAGATATCTTGGCCAGCTCTATGAATTCATTTCTTGATTCAAGCGGCATCAGATCGATTACGGTGTTGGCATATCGGTTGGCTGTAGTTGACTTCCCGCACCATTTAGGGCCGACAATCACCAGGGCTCCTTTGCTCCTCAGCACAAACTCTATCGTCCCATCGAACAATCTTTCTATATAACCCTTATCGTTCATTTATCCTCTCCTTCACGTTCGTTACTCCCTCTGCCCTTTTAGCATTATAGAATAAATCGGAGAAAAATTCAATTTTCAATCGGAGGAATATACGAATATTAATCGGAGGAATATTGCCATATTAATCGGAGGATTGAGACATTTTAGAGGCCGCCATAGTAAACCGCCATGCTTTCCTTCGTTAAAAAACGGAGGGCTGGCATTTGCCACCCCCCTATTTTCATGCTTTTATTAGGTGTCATTGATAACCTGACAAGATAACCTCCCTCAACAACTCCGGCCATCTTTCAAACACCTCTCGCCCAACAATCACTTCGTCCACACCCCCGCTATTAAGGGCATCTACCAACCGGCACAAATAAGACTTTCCCAGACGCCACCATGTAACATAAGAATCCACAAATAGTACATGGTATACTTTTTCCCCAGTTCTTTTATAAATTTCATTTAATTCAAATCCATCTAACTGCGTTTCATAAACACCATCGGCTATACGGCTTCCAAAGGACTTATTGTAGTAGTACTCCTTGATTTCCCATATCAACCGCAGGTTTTGTATACTCGGATACGCCCCATCAAAACGACGTGACGAAGAACCGATTATACGCCCATCATTATCCATAAAGTATACGAGGTTTCTCGGATCATCATCAAAACCAGGACCGGACGTATTATTTGTTATCTCTCGTATAGTCTTCTCCGCCAGAATATTTATAATGGCAGTATAATACGCAATCTGCTTCATATCGCCTTTTTGTTTATTCATCGGTATCTTGCATAAATAAATAATCATTCAGACGATGCACTCTCTCCCAGTTCATATACTCCTGGCTTGCCGATGCGGCATCCATCAATAACCCTTCGACATGGTTATTTAAAAGATTGGCCCTCATAATTGAATAACGAGACGCATCATTGATGGTGGCTTCATCTGCCATAATATTCGTTCGACTGCAAAAATCGCGAATCTCAAACGGAGTGTAACCCCTGACCATGCCTAACCCTCGGTCTGTATAGCCAATCTTTTCAGAGATAATCTTAACAAATGCCCAAAACGAAGAATCCATGTCCTTAAACGCTTCAAACGCTTTCAACTTTTTCGACCTCCAAAAATACATCCGATATTTTCGTGTTTAACGCATCAGCCATCTTTTGTATATTTTCAAGAGAAACATTTCTCTTGCCAAGTTCCACATCACTTATATACGTTCTATGAAGGTCGCACATAGCTGCAAAACGCTCCTGAGATATGCCTGCCTCATTCCTTAACTTACGTATCGTGCGGCCAAACCCAACAATAGTGTCGTTCATAGCTTGACACCTCCCCTGAATTAATCTATATTATATGCAATGTAGACTATGTGTCTACAGACTATAAGTTACAGGTCAGAGGTCGTTTTATGATACCTGCATTGCTTAAATGGATAGGAAATAAACAGCGTTTTGCTGAAACCATCATATCATACATGCCCACATCGTTTAATAACTATTACGAACCCTTCCTTGGAAGCGGAGCAGTAATGGCCGAATTGTTATATCATGATACATCTATGTTTTTTCCCCGCTTTAATCACGCTTACGGGAGCGATGTCCTCCCCTTCTTAATTGACATCTTTAATCTTACAAAAGAAGCTCCAAATGTTTTGAACGAGCATTATTCGCGGGAAATCTCAGAATATTACATCCGGCCAAATGAAAAATATGCTGAAATACGTGACCGCTTTAATGCGGATCATAATCCCTATGATTTTCTTCTCCTTTCAAGGACATGTTATTCCGGCGTAATTCGTTTCAGAAAGGCAGATGGGTACATGAGCACTCCTCGGGGACCGCATAAACCCATAAGCCCCGAATCATTCGACAAAAGGCTCGCCCAGTGGCACCTCCTTTTACAGAAGGCTTCCTTCTCCTGTGAAAGTTATGTTGATGCCATGAACAAAGCAACGGATGGCGATCTCGTATATTGCGACCCGCCATATACGCATTCGCAGGGAATTATCTATGGGGCTCAGGATTTCAATATTGATACGCTCTGGGAAAAGATAGCAGAATGCAAAGACCGGGGCGCAAAAGTGATCCTTTCCATTAACGGAATGCGTGATTCAAAAAAGAAAGATATCTCTGTAACACCGCCTGACGGGCTTTTTGAAAGGAAACTCTTTGTAAACTGCGGCACATCCATGATTGATCGCCTACAGAATACAGGAAAAGAAATGAAAAACAAAAGAGTTGACGACCAGCTGCTTCTAACCTGGTAACCACGTATACTCGCAATTATGCAAAATCGATTATCGCTACTGTGAAGCGGCAATTGATAAAGCAATGGATTCACTAAAAATTCCAGCTTTATGAGCGACCCAAGCGTCCTACTATGGCCGCATCGGAAGTAGATAACCATAATTCATGATGAAGCCTATCGAAAAAGCGTTGACAATATTTTTCAGGTAAGCGTCT
>JAUMWM010000184.1 GCA_030529705.1 Lachnospiraceae bacterium | reverse complement strand
AGAGGGGTAGAAGTCGGCGCAGCCTCCTTCTACCCTATTTCAGACCATCTGTGAGGAAACGTGAACAGTATAGTTCCCTCTATGATTCGATATGCATATTTTGTGTTTCAAAGTTGAAATAATCTGCAAATGGGGATAAAATACCCAAAAAGAAGCTGAAAGGCAGTTAGAGGTATGATTTTCAAAAAGAAAACGGCTTATTTCATTGCAGCGGCGTTCTGCCTGTCCCTTCTTATCATGGGATGCGGCGCGCAGGGCAGCTCCGGGTCAACTGAAACCGGCAAGAACCGGGATATGGGACGGGATGATTCCGAAGAGTCCCCTTCCGAATCCGAGATCAGAAAAACGGTTGACGGCATGTTAGGCCTGATGGTCCAGGGAGATTTTGAGGAGGCTGAAAGCTGTTTTGACAGCGGGATGTCAAAGGATGAATACTGGAAGGGCTTTTATGAGATAGGCAATCTGTATGCTATCTTAGGCATTTCGGAAGAAGAGGCCGATGAAGAGATTAAGGGAAAAATCGAAAGACTTGAGATGGCTTTTAAGAATGGCTTGATTGAGGGGTATGAGATTAAAGACGTTTCTGAGGAAGAAGGGGCGGGAACGGCCAGAGCGAAAATAAAATATGGGTTTGCTCCGGACGGTATCGAGAAATTTGACCCCGCTTCCGTCATAACGGACGAGATGGTAAAAGAGGCCTATGGCAGCAATCAGGACGAGATCTTGGCGAAGGGGACGGAGGAAGAACAGGCAGACGCTCTTTATGCCGCCCTGTTTCCCGCCTTGCTGGACGGGATGGCCGATTACATCGAACATGCGGACGGGGCAGAGGGGGAATGGCTGATTTCCCTTCATGAGGAAGACGGGGCTTGGAAAGTGACCGGGATATCCATGGTTTGAGCGGTTGGCGGTTCGGCCCGCGGGGACGGTCCTTTTGGGACAAAAATATTTGTCCCAAAAGAACCGTCCCCGCGGGCCGAATATCGAGCAAACTGTCTTGTGAAATCCCTCTACTAATGGTATACTGTTTTGAAACTGCTCGAATAGAGTGGCCTATTTGGCTTGCATATGATAAATACGTTGGGAGTGTTCTATGAAACGGATTCCGCGTCTTGTTTTTGTGCTTATATTATCCTGCTTTATTGCCCTGTCTGGCTGCGGAGCCGAGAAGGAAACCAAGGCTGAACTTGTCTTTCGGTTTTATCGGTCGGCTGCCGGTGATGCGAAGCTGATGTCAAAAAAAATCCTTATGACCTGCATCAACAGAAAGCTGATTTCCTTGAATTTTGAGACGGGAGAGGTCATCAATACGGATATAGAATCCGATTGGCTTAGCGTATTGCCGGAGGAAAACCTTGTCATTTACACGAACCATCATTATGAGCTGGGAGTCGTCCATCTGAATGATGATGGTTCGGTGAGAAACCAGGAAGTAATTCTGACAAATGATTCAGCTGATTTTATGATCGACCCGGCAATCATAAAGATTGACGGCATGTATTATATTACCCTGACGTTCCTTAACGGAACCATGAATGCCTCGGAGTTCGATGATGAGAACGGCCAGTACACGATAAACTGCTATTGTTCCAAAGACTTGAAGCGCCTTGAGTATCTCGGCCGGGTCACCAGCGAATACAGAAATCTGGAAGACGTCAAGCTTGCCTACAATGATGGGAAGCTTTATATAGTATATGAGAAGGAGACAAAAGATAAGTCTAACTCGTCCATCATGATGAGCGTTTCCAAAGACCTGGGGAGGACATGGGCAGTTCCGAAAACAATCCTTGACTGCGTGGCCGACCAGGAGCCGGCCGGCCTTGTAAAAACGGAAAAAGGCTGGAATCTGTATTACAGCTCGGATGTAGAAAATCCAGGGCAGTCTTATGACGGCGCATCTGCTTACATTGCAAAGCTCTCCGAGGATCTCACCGTTGAGAAGAAGGATATATTTGTCAGCCTGGCAACCCCGGTGACAAGCGATACGGAGACGAATCAGAAGGGAGGCATCCTCCTTTACAGCGTTGAGAGTTTTGATGGCCGGACATATTATGCCTACTCTGAGGACCATGCAAGCGCGGACAACCTGTGCGTATCGGCTTCCGCCGCGGATAAGAAAAAGTGACGGTTTCTTACGAACGGTTCGCCTAAGCGGGGACGTTCCATTTCAGTCGATAATCGGGAAAATGAAGAGTTAAAGACCAATCATAGAAGGAGCGAGGATCTTGGCAGGGAATAACAACAACAGTCATCAAGAAAGCGGCCTGAGGCAGTTTTTCATTGCCTTTTTCATAGGCGCGGGCGCAGTCGTTATCGGAGCCGTCATTTTCCTGGTCATCCGCATCCGGTTGACCGGCGGAACCAGGCAGGATGTCGTCACGATCGACAGCCGGCCGGAGGCGGTTGCCAACATCGAGACGGCTGATATTGACCAGGTGCATTATGATGAAATTGAGGCGGTGCCGTATCTGGAGAATTTGATCGATGCAAATGGCAATGTCGACGTTACGCAGGTACCTCATTTGTACATCTATCCGCTCCTGAACGATAACCGCGGCTTCGATGCTTCCTATTCATCGGAAGGACGCGTGGCGGTAACCAACAGCAATAACCTGACGCCGAAAGAGTTCGGCGAGCTTCTGGAAAGGCTCTATGATGCGGGCTTCATGCTTGTCAGGATGCGGGACCTTGTGTACACGGAGGAAACGCCGGATAATGGCCTCCGCATCATGCCCCGGACAGATTTCTCCCTGCCCGAGGGGAAGAAGCCGCTGATTCTCACGGAAGATAACGCCAACTACCACCATACGACGGAAGGAATAGGGTTCGCATCCAAGATTGTCCTGCAAAACGGCAGCCTCAAGTGCCTCTATAAAAACGCCGAGGGGGCTGAAAAAGTCGGGAATTATGACGCAGTACCCATTTTGGAGGACTTCCTGAAAGGCCACCCGGATTTTTCCTATAACGGGGCTCGGATGACGCTCGCGCTCACGGGCTATAACGGCGTATTCGGATATCGGACGGACGTATCTTACCAGACCGGCATCGGCCTTACTGACCTACAGGAAAAATGGCTGGCGGCAAATCCCGAATTTGACTATGATGCCGAAGTAGAGTCAGCCAAGGAGGTGGCGCAGGTCCTTTTGGACGCAGGGTATGAATTTGCAAATAAAACCTGGGGCGACAGAATTGTCGGTACCTCCAAGCTTGCGGACCTCAAGGTCGATCTCGAGAAATGGAAAACTTCAGTCGAGCCGATAATCGGGAAGACGGATATTTTCGTCTTCTCCCATGACAGCGATATTTCCGACACGCCCGGCGACTATCAGTCAAATAATGACAAATACAATTACTTTACCAGCGAAGGGTATCATTATTTCTGTACCGGGAGCCGCGGGGTATTTGCAAAGGAATATTATGGGATAGATTATATGTGTTCCGCGAGGTACGGACTTACGCCTTACAACCTGATTATCTACAACCAGGATGGCAATACTGCAGGCATTTTTAATGCGCTGGGTATCGGGAATTTCGGTCCGATGCTGGATAGCAGGAGGCCGGAAGGATATATGTACGCATCGTGACGGCAGGGGTTTTTGAGTGCGGTTGGGATAAAGAGTGGAAGATTGGATTCTTTCGTCTTGTATCCTTGGATTTGCAGCTTTGTCATCCTGAGCGAAGCGAAGGATCATTATGTATGACAGATGCTGTAAGTATAAGATCCTTCGCTTCGCTCAGGATGACAAGGCATCAGTTACAGCTTAATCAGGGCAATCGTAGAGTTCGTATAATATAAGGATGAATTTTAAATCTGATTTTTTAGAAAGGAGTTGGTACAGAAACATGGCACAGCATGATGATATCGAGGAGAGAAGGCGGCGCCGCATGAGGCGGGAGGAAAGGCGCAGAAGGCAGAGGAGGCAGGCCCTCATCGCGAGGGCGGTTGTCCTCGTGGTCCTGGTAGCCGTCCTTGTCGGGATTATCGCTCTGGCAAGCCGCCTCACGAAGAAGGATAATACGGAAGGCACAGAAGGTGGCGCGGCAGTGAACGCTTCCGGCGCTGATGGAAGCGGCTATGCGGCCAGTGCGGATGGCGCAAACAGCGAGGCGGCATCTTCCGGAGAAGCGTCTTCGGCGGGTTCTGCTCAGACGGTTTCGACCGTGGCTGCAAAAGCGGATTTGTCCACAAAAGAAGGCGTCCTCGATTATGCGCGGTATCTTACGGCCCAGTATGATTATGACGGGGCGGTGGCTGCCATACAGTCCTTTGCGGGCTATGAGTCGGACGGCGACCTGACAGCCGAAATCAATACGATCACGATGGCGAAAAATGCCTGTACGCCTGTCGAGGTATCCACGACTCCGCACGTTTTCTATCATTCTCTGATCAATGATTCGAGAGGCCTGATTGCCTCGGCGACCTGCACGGAAGAGCGCGTTGAGAAGAATAACAAAGCCATGACGACAGTCGGCGAATTCGACGCCATGATTAACGACATGTACAATGCGGGATACGTGCTTATCAGCCTCGACGACCTGATTACGAAGACGGAGAATGCGGATGGCACCGTAACGATCAGCAAGAACACGAACCTGTACCTTCCGGAAGGGAAGAAGCCGCTCATCATGTCCGAAGACGACCTGAGCTACTATCATTCCTATGGGGAGAACGGCGCCCAGGGCTATGCTGACCGCCTTGTCATCGATGAGAACGGCGAGGTAAAATGCCTGTTTACAGATGTGGACGGCCAGACGAAGATCGGCGATTACGACATGGTTCCGCGGATTGATACGTTCATCAAGGAGCATCCGGATTTTTCCTATCACGGTGCAAAGCCGACGGTAGCCCTCACCGGCTACAACGGGATCTTTGGCTATCGGACGAACGATTATTACAAAGAGGGGCCGGAAGGGGCGGACCTCAACGAGGCCCAGAAGCAGTTCCTCCGGAATCATCCGGAATATGACTATGACACGGATGTCGCCGAAGCGACGAAGATAGCGGAGGCGATGAAGGCAAACGGCTGGACATTTGCAAGCCACACCTACGGCCACCGGAACGCAACGGACGCGACTCCTGAGCAGCTGCAGACTGACCACGAGAGATGGAAGATCGCAGTTGGCAAATGCATCGGCGAGACCAACAAAATCATCTTCGCTTTCGGTGCGGATATCGGGCCGGTCATGGGCTACACGGCGGACAATCAGAAGTTTACATATTTCAAATCCCAGGGATTTGACATTTTCTGCAACGTTGACGGAAATATCGGCTGGACGGAGTTCGGGACGAACTACGTGCGGACGGGCCGCGTCGCTCTTGACGGGGTCAGCATGTACAATGCGATCACGCCGGGAACGCCGTCCCATGATACATATGCGCACGATTTTGAGGTGCTCGGGATTTATGACGTGGCATCGTTCTTTGACCCGAATCGAAATCCGGCATATTGCTTGAGCGAGTCGTAAATAGGGCATCATCCTAAACGGGTCGTAATAGGGCATCATC
>JAUMWM010000183.1 GCA_030529705.1 Lachnospiraceae bacterium | reverse complement strand
CGGGAATTTGGCCGGACGAGCGCCGTGGGACGGTATTCGGGCAACAAATTCATCCTGCTTCGGCAGATAGAAAGCGGGAAAGAGTGCCGCGCCCTTCGGGCTCGGATAAAGGAGATTGGAAAGTCGATTCGCAAGGTCGAGGGAGTACCGCTTACGCTGTATTTGTCCGTAAGTTACACGCTCTTCTCCGAATGCCTCGAACTGGACGAGCAGACCAGGATGTGCGAGATGCGCCTCGATGCAGATCAGGACAGCCTTGTCATGGAGGGGGGCGGCAAAGGCCATATGGCGGAGGTCTTCCGCCTGTTCGACGACCTGCCCGTCCCTTACGGCGTGTATCACGTCGTGCGCGCGGACGAGAAGGTGGACGCGTTCATTGTGTACGGCAACCGGGCGTTCGGGCGGATGGGACCCCTCTCGATTGATTCCATCGTGGGCCGCAGGGTCAGGGAGGTTGTCCCTTTCACTGAAGAGAACTGGTTTGAGGATATCGAGAAGGCGGCATTCGATGGGGAGACGCGGGAAGGCTTCCTTTGCAATCCGGACGGCGAAAAGTTGTATCGGTACGTGGCAAACCAGATTATCTGCCCCGGCTATTGTTCGGTCACGTTTATTAGGCAGTAGGGCGGCTATCATGATGCTCACGCCAATCCATGAGAAGCTGCCATTTGTAAAAAGCTATGACCGGCTGGATATGCTCTGGGAGCGGTATCCCCAATATCACGAAAGGACTACATTTGCAACGCTGGAGTCTCTCCTTGAGGAGCATGAGTCGTATGGGAAGGATTTTGATGACGTCCGGCAGGAGTACGAGGAGAATCACTACGAGCAGTTCCTGGTGCAGCTTTCCTGGTCAGATCTCGCCTACCGACATGCGACGAGGGGGCTGATTTTGGAATCGCCCTCGCTGGCTCCGAATCACTACGTGGAGGCTTTCATGAGCCAGTTCGAAGCGCTGGATACGGACCATAAGGCCTGCTTTCTTTTTCCGGAAAGTTATATCTCCCAGTTCTTTGTGATCGCGGAGGTCTGCAAGAGGGCGGAGGCGTTCCATCCCATCCGGAACCTTTTCCCCGATGAGGAAAAAATCCATTATCTGGCGGTTTTCGATAAAAGCAATATGGACGACGTCCTTCTGATGTTTCATTTGCTTTATACGAATCCCTCGGAGGATCTGTATGGCGGATACTCTCTTTACGATTATTCCCTTCCCTGGTACCAGAACCATCTCTGGGAAGAAGGGATTGTCCTGCGCTCTCCTTATTTGCCGGACAGGATTGCCAAATATCAGGGAAACTTGCCGTTCTACCATAACCCGGCCAAGACGGTTTATATACGGCGGAACATCCGGCACATCCTTGACAGCGGTTACTTCTCCTCGGAGCTGGAGTTTTTCCGCCATCTGACGGAGGTGATTATGCCCCTGTTTCACTGGTGGTATGCCGACCTCGCGCTCTATGAGGAGAAGGACGGGTATAAGACCAATTGGAGGCTGGAGCGCACTCGGATCCGGACAAGGCTTACGGCGGATGGCGTCATAAAGCCAAAGTGGAAGCATGAGCTCACGCTGTTCCATGCCGTCAGGGAACTGTATCCGGACACCCTTTATCAATACCGGCCGGAATGGCTGGGAAGACAGAGTTTGGATCTCTATATCCCTTCTCTTGCAACGGCAATCGAATACCAGGGAATCCAGCATTATCATCCGATTGAATTTTTCGGAGGGGAAGAAGCCTTGGCGCAGCGCCAAGAACTGGATCGTAAGAAAAGGAAGCTGTGCGAAGAGAACCAGGTACGGCTGGTCGAGTGGCCGTACAGCGAGCAGCCGACAAGGGACGCTATCCGCAACATCCTGAGAATTGATTAAGCACTTAGGCGCTTACAAGTGTTTTTCTGCGTAAAATGGCAAAAGTTCTGTCCTTGTCATCCTGAGCGTTAGCGAAGGATCTTTACAAAAAGTCGTCGTTCTGCTTTATGCACTTATAAAAAAGCGCGATCCAGTTATCTGAGATTGCGCTTTTTTCATGCCTTCATGTATTCCCGGTACACATGTCAGGCAAATATTAGGTGGTATTTTGTTGTACAGACTGGATCCGGGAAGCGGGGATGGCAGTCCCCGCTTCGCCATCATCTGTGACTAGATTACTTGATGGGATGGGTGGATGCTCGAGGCATCGGGGGGTTACGGTCTATCAGCCTTCGTCATCTCCGCCATCTTCACTTCCGCCAGTCTCGTCATCAAATTCCGATTCGCCCTTGCCGTTGATTTTGACGTATCCGCCCTCGTTAATTGTGATGACATACTTGTCGGGTGCAGCTACGGCATCATAGTAAAGGTAGCCTTCTTTTCCATCGACCATGGTGGTGAGAATACCAGGACTACCTTCCCAGCCTTTGTTTTCCCCGCCGTCTGCTTTGGTTTGCCGAGCCGTGACTTCTACGGTAAGTGTTTTCATTCCATAATCATCGGTTTCAGTGGAATTGATTCCCGAAATGTACTCGGCCATAAGGGTGGCATAGGCAGAACGAACATTTGCCTGGTCGGTTGCCTCGCGGCTCTTTTCCAACTGGGTCGTGAATACCGGGATTGCGATAGCTACCAAAACGGCGATGATTGCGACGACAATCAAAAGCTCCGCAAGTGTGAAACCTTTACGATTTCTTTTCATGGTTTTTTCCTCCTTTCTTAAAGAAAAGCGCGCCTGCGTCGCCGGTTGAAATGGCGGTTTTCAGATGCTGCGTATCATTTGCCGATTGAAACGACAGTTTCAGATGCTGCGCATTTTTCACCGATTGATACGGCGGTTTTAAATGTTGCGCATCTTCCGCCGATTGAAACGACAGTTCCAGATGCGGCGCATCATTTGCCGCCTATTTCACAGGAAACCTGACGCCTTTTCCGCCTCAGAACAACAATATGTGCGGCAAATAACTTTTCCCGCTCCCGAATAAATTTGTCTGAGGAATTTACATGCTTATATTTTTAATGGTTTAACAAGCAGCGGTCCGGGTCCCGCGGCTCATATTTCAAGCCCTTTATTTCTGGGCGAGAAAACAAATTAAAATGCTACATGCCGTTGTACATGGAGAACATCGCGACATACATGCCGATGACGATGAATCCGGCGATGCCCGCCAGCACGACCAGGATGGCCGGCTCCAGCTTGGCTATCGCTTCGGACGTGGCCTGCTCCAGTTCGTCGTCGTAGTACCGGCCGATGGTGCCGAGGGTGGTCTCCAGCTCGCCGGTCTCCTCGCCGACGCCTACCATGTCGACCAGGATGCTGGGCAGGGACCCGCTCTCCGTAAGCCCTGAAAAGAGGCTGCGGCCTTCTTCCAGCTTGACCGTCAGAGAGCCGACTTCGTAGCTGATGTAGTAGTTTTCGATGGTCTTCGCCGTGATGGAGACGGCCCTCGTGATGGGAAGGCCTGCCGCAAGCATCATGGCCATCGTATTTGCAAACTGGCTGGCCGAATCAAGCCATGCGACTTTGCCGAGTACGGGAAGCTGCAGCTGCAGCTTGGCAAGCTTCATGCGGCCTTCGGAGTTCCTTGCGTACACGCGCATGATCAGCACAATCAGCACGATGATGGCGACTATCAGCAGGGTGTATTTCCGGAAGAAGTCTGATGTTGCAATCAGCGCTTTCGTGATGGCCGGAAGCTCCATGTTCATGCTGTCGAATATCGAAGTGAAGACAGGAACCACCTTGGTCATGAGCACGATGACGACTGCAATGGCGATAACCAGGACGAATGTCGGATAAATCAGGGCGCCCCGCACCTTTGCCGCCAGCTTCACGCGTTTGCTGAAGAAACGGGAGACCGCTTCAAATGAATCAGCCAGGCTTCCGGATTCCTCTCCGGCGCGGATGGTCTCGATAAACGTGATCGGGAAAAGGTTGCCGCCGCGTTCCGCAAATGCAGCGGAGAGCGATCGTCCGGCGACCACGTCCTCTGCAACCTTGCCAAGGACCCGGTGCAGGTTCTTGTTTTCGGTCTTTTCGTAGATGAGCCGTACCGTCCTGCCGATTGGCACGCCTGACCGCAGGATAACCGCGAACTGGTTGCACATCAGCGTGAAGGCCTTTTTATCCAGCTTGTTGGCATCCAGATCCATGAGGAGGATGTTTTTTTTCTCCTCGTTCACCTCCGTGAGATTCAGGACCAGCTTGCAGGTCTGTTTGACCCGGTCCGCCGCATCGAACTCATTGTAGGCCTCGACGATGCCGTTTACGCGTTCTCCGTTCATGGAGATGGCAGAATATTTATATGAAGCCAGAGTGGCACCTCCTTTCGGGGAGACAAGATTTGAAACCGCTCATATGCGGCCGTGTCCGTCGGCGATCCGTTTCCCCTGTATTTCGCCTGGGTCGTTTACATCGCGTATTTCTTGACGTAGTTCATGTCATGCGCAAAGCGCATGGCCGTCTCCCGCGCTATCAGACCCGTGCGGACCAGCTGCACCAGCGACTGGTCCATCGTCTGTCCGCCGATGGAGGCGCTGGTCGCGATGGCGTTCACAATCTGAGGGGTGTTGCCGCTTCGAATCAGGTTGCGGACGGCATCCGTGACGACCAGGAGTTCCGAGGCCAGCGCCCGGCCGCCGCCCCGCTTCGGCAGCAGCTGCTGGGTGATGACCGCCTGCAGGCACATCGAGAGCTGCAGACGAATCTGGTTCTGCATCTCGCCCGGGAAGACCTGTACCATTCGGTCGACCGCGTCTGCGGCGGAACCGGTGTGCAGGGTGCCGAAGACCAGGTGGCCTGTCTCGGCGGCGGTGATGGCGGTCTCTATTGTGTCGCGGTCTCGCATTTCGCCGATTAGAATCACGTTCGGGTCCTCGCGGAGGCTGGCCCTTAGGCCGGCGGAGAAACTCTTGGTGTCGCGGCCGACCTCGCGCTGGTTGATGACGCAGCGGTCCGGATGGTAAACGTATTCAATCGGGTCTTCCAGCGTCACGATGTGGTCGGCTCTCGAATGGTTTATGTTGTCCAGCATGGCGGCGAGCGTCGTGGACTTGCCGCTGCCGGTCTCGCCGGTTACGAGCACGATGCCCTTGTGCATCGAGGGCAGCTTCAACACGGCGGGTGGAAGCCCCAGGCTCTCGAGAGCGGGAATCTTCTCGCTCAACAGACGCAGGGCTGCGGACGGCACGCCCTGCTGGAGGAAAACGTGGATACGCAGGCGGCGTCCGGCGATGGACGCAGAGGCATCGACCTCGCCGACTTCCATCAGGTCTCCGAACCGGCGGCCGCACAGCTCATGCGCATATTCTTCGCAGTCTTCCGGGGTGAGCGGCGTCTCATCCAGATTCTCCAGGGCGCCGGACCTGCGCCCTTTGGGCGGCAGGGAGCAGACCAGGTGAATGTCGGATGCATTTGTGTCGCTCGCAATTTTAACTAGTTCCTCTACGGTTAGCATATAAGTGTCTCCTTGCTTGGCTGTTTTCGGTCCATGGGGACGGACCTTTTGGGTCGAATTTTTTCGGTCCGTGGGGACGGTCCTTTT
>JAUMWM010000182.1 GCA_030529705.1 Lachnospiraceae bacterium | reverse complement strand
GGTTTACGGAGGAGCAGGCAGAGTATGGCGCGGGGGCGGTCTATTCAGATTAATGATTCCAGTGCAAAATGGGCATTTTTCCCTGTGCAGTCTTTTTGCCCCATCTTGCACCACAACATCTGGGAACGATGCACCAGTAGGCCACTGTTCACATCACCTGTTTCGTTACTGTTCACACCTCATGTACTGCCCTTGTCATCCTGAGCGTAAGCGAAGGATCTTTTACCATCTGCAGCGGCTTTATGTAAAAGATCCTTCGCTACGCTCAGGATGACTCCTCATATATCAGGATGCAGACGATTTTGGTGTGGAAGCGTGAACAGTAGCACGTAATGTTGCGGTAATAGAAAGAATAGTTGAAAAATTTTGATAAATGGAATAGTATTGATTAAAGGTTAGGCAACTGTACAGTTGGAAATAATATCAAGGCTTTTTTTCGCAGGAAGAAAAGCCGGGAGTGGGACATGAGACTATTTATTGCGATAAAATTTTCGGATGAAATCAAAAAAGCCCTGATTTCAACCATGCATGACCTGAAAAAGAATAATGTCGGAGGGAGTTACAGCCCTGCGGACAATCTGCATCTGACGCTTGCCTTCATTGGAGAGACGAAGGATGTGGAGGGGGTCAAGAAGGCTTTGGGGGCGGCGCCATTTGCCCCCTTCATGCTGACCCTCACGGATATGGGAAACTTCGGGGACATTCTATGGGTCGGAGCGAAAGGCGGGCAGAAGCTGAAAGCCTATGTGAAAGCCCTGCGGGACAAGCTGGATGCGGCGGATATCCGGTATGACCGGAAGAAGTTCGAGCCGCACATCACCCTGGTCAGGAAAGCGTCAAATGTTCACCCGCAGGGAGTCACAGTGCCGAAGAAGGAGATGATGGTGAAAAGGATTTCGCTCATGAAGTCGGAGCAAAAGAACGGCAAAATGGTTTATACGGAGATTTTTCATGTGGAAGGTTAAAGGAAGCAAGGACAAGAAGAAAAGAAAAAGCTTAAAGGAACTCCTGGGGGATTATGCCAGCCATCCCAAAGTAGACCAGATGAAGCAGTATACCCAGCACGGCCACATCTCGACTTTTGAACACTGCGAGCGCGTAGCCAAGATGAGCCTCAAGCTGAATCGGAAGTTCCGCATAGGGGCTGACGAAGAGAAACTGGCGGTCGGGGCCCTTCTGCACGACTTCTATCTGTATGACTGGCACGATGACGACGGCGGGGCCCATACGCTTCACGGATTCACGCATCCCGAAGAAGCCAGAAAGAATGCCGTCCGGACGTTCCATATCGGAAAGAAGGAGCAGGAGATTATCCGCACGCATATGTGGCCCCTGACGATCACGGCGATGCCGAAGTCGAGGGAGGCGTTCATTGTGTGCGTGGCGGATAAGTGGTGTTCCCTGGAGGAGACGCTCTTTATGCGCTGAGCAAAGATGTCAATTGCAGCGGTACTGCTGCAATTTTTTTTGCTGATTTTTATTTTCATGATAGCAAAGGAGCGGATTAAGCTGTAAAATAGAAATGTGTTTAGCATTCTGACATAAATGGAATCATTTATGGAAGGATCCTTATGTGCGAGGAAAATGCCATATCCTTGTGCCGAAACACGGTGACACTTCTTTTAACAGCTCAATTACTCAAAAAGGGGGAACTACTATGGATATCTCGAATGTCCTGTCACTTTTCGGAGGTCTGGGCGCCTTCCTGTTCGGCATGCACTACATGGGCGAAGGCTTGCAGCTTGCTGCCGGATCGAAGATGAAGGACCTGCTTGAAAAACTGACTCGAATACCGGTCATGGGTTTCCTGGTCGGTATGCTTGTAACAGTGTGCATCCAGTCGTCATCCGCCACGACCGTCATGGCGATGGGCTTTATCAACGCCGGCATCATGGACCTGGCGCAGGCGACGGGCGTCATTTTCGGAGCAAATATCGGAACGACCATCACCAGCATCCTCATCGCGCTGGATGTTTCCGCTATTGCCCCGATCTGCATTGCGATAGGCGCCGGGCTCATGCTTTATGCAAAGAAAAAGAAACGGAAGCATGTAGGCCAGGTCATTCTGGGGTTCGGCCTTCTGTTCCAGGGGCTGCACACGATGAGCGGCTCCATGGCTCCGCTGAAAGATTCCGTTGTTTTCCAGAACTTTATTCTGAATGCGAAGAATCCTATTATAGGATTTCTGATCGGCGTTATACTCTGCATGGTCATCCAGAGTTCCTCGGCGGCCGTCGGTATCCTGCAGGCTCTTGCCATGCAGGGGCTTATGCCTTTGTATTTTGCGGCCTTTATCATCTGCGGCATCAACGTCGGATCCTCCTCGCCAGTCATCCTGTCGGCTCTTAATGCGAAGAACAATGCGAAGAGGGCGGCCATTATCTATTTCGTATTCAATGCGGTCGGCGCGTTGATTTTCATCCCGCTGGTTATATTCTCGCCGCTGACGGACGTGATAGCCTCCAAAGTTGCAAGCGCTTCCTTTCAGGTTTCCTTCTTCCATATCATGTTCAAGCTGGCGACCGGCATTGTCTTGCTGCCCCTGACAAATCTGGTCGTTAAGATGACTTACAGGCTTCTGCCAAAACAGGCTCACGAGAGTTCACTCCGCCTGCAGTATATCGATAAGACGATCGTGGCCGCGCCATCCGTCATGGTTATCCAGGTTTCAAAAGAGGTCGGCCGGGTCGTCGATATGGTTCGGCAGAACCTGGTTGACGCCTGTGAAGGAATTACCCAGCAGAAGGTGATTGAAGCCAGAAGGATACGTGATAACGAGGAGACAATTGATTTCCTGACCGGCGAGATTGTTGACTATATTTCCAAGGCAAATACAATTGAAATGCCGGAGGAGGAATCCGGGTATCTCGCAGCGGCCTTTCAGGGTATGAATGACATCGAACAAATTGGAGATCATGCCTGCAAGCTTCTTGACCAGAACGAGAGATGCGTGGAAGGAAAAATCACTTTCTCGGAGACGGCCTGTGCTGAATTCCGGCTGATTTATCAGGAAATTGTCTACATGCTTGACAGGGTGATTGATAAATTCAACTCCGACATGCTGGATGAGGATTTCGTGGAGAAGACCCGGAAAGAGGAGATTGCCATCAAGAGGATGTGCGCAGAAGCCCAGGATAACCATATGAAGCGCATGAATAACGGAGAGTGCGGATTCGACCAGGGGCTTGCCTTTGTCGAAGAGCTTAACTCCCTTAACAGGATAGCAAACCACCTGACGTCTATGGCGGAATCTACGCAGCTTCTGTGAAGTTTATGAAATAGAAAAAGCGCCTGCCGGTCCGGCAGGTGCTTTCTTCTATTTAATTTTACAGGCTTGCGCCTAAACGCAGTCCAAGAGAGGGGTAGATGTTAGGGCTGTTTTTTAATGAATTTCCTCCAGAAGTATCTTGCGAAGAAGTACATGGTAGAGAGAAACGCCACAAAATATCCGAATGCGCCGAGAAGCGGAATCCCCAGTATCCGGGGTTCCAGATCCGTGAGGCATAGAATGCTCGATGCGATAAGCAGGGCCACAATGCACATGCCGATGACAAGGTTCCGTATGGAAGCGAAGATGACCTGGGCGAAATCTTTGGACAGCTCCAGCTTCAGGTTCGCCCGGGCCTGGCCTTCCAGATACTCCTGCATGATATCGGCAGCCATGAGCGGTATGTCGATGCTTTTCTTTGTTGAGCGGTATATATGCCTCGCCGTGCGGGCTATCTCATCCTTCCAGTTGATATTTGCAACCATTTCTTCGGTCGCGGAAGTAGCGGCTATTTGCATCATGTTGATATCCGGGCTTATGTCAGCGAGAACGCCCTCCACGTGCGACATGCCGCGCGCCAGCATGGTGAGACCGTGCGGCATGCCGATTTTATTTGCCTTCATGACTTCCATCATGGCCTGCAGGGTCTCGGCGACGTCGACCTGCCCCATGGAGACGGATCCGAACTCTTCGATAAAGTCGCGCAGGTCCCGGTAGAGCTGGTCTCGGTCCGGCTTGCCCCAGAATTTACCGAGGTCCAGGACGGCATCGGTGACCATGGTGACGTCCCGCATAGCCAGGCCTTCGACGCCGCGAATCATGATTTTTCGCTCCCTTTCCGTGAGGCGGCCCATCATGCCCATATCCATCCAGACAATCTTCCCATCCCGGACCGCAACGTTTCCGGGATGTGGATCGGCATGGAAAAAGCCATCGTCCATGATCTGGTGGATGTAATTATTGACAAATTTTGTCCCGATCTCGTCCAGATCGTACCCCCCGGCGATGAGGCGGTCTTTGTCATTGATGGCAATGCCGTCCACGTACTCCATGACAAGGACGCGGGCGGTTGTGAACTCCCGGTATACCTTCGGAACGTATATGTATTTGAATCCGGCATTGTTGGCCGCGAACTCTTCGATATTGGCCGCTTCTTTGAGGAAGTCCATTTCCTCCTGCGATACCTGCCAAAGCTCGTCCAGCACCATGTCCAAATCGATGATATTGCGAAGGGTTCCCACAGGCGGTAGCCTTTTGACGGCTTTATGAAGAAGGCGGATGTCCCTCGCCATCTTGTCATAAATGCCTTTGCGTTCGACCTTGACGACGACTTCTTCGCCGGTCAGGAGGACGGCTTTGTGGACCTGCGCGATGGAAGCGGAGCCGAGGGGCTCGTGCTCGATAGAGGCAAATACATCCTGCCAGGGAAGCCGGTATGAACCGTTAATGACGTCCTCGACATCCTCAAACGGCATCGGCGTGACTTCGGAGTTCAGTTTCATCAACTCATCGCAGTAAGCTTTCGGGAGAATGTCCGAGTGGAGGGACATAATCTGGCCGAGCTTAATGTAAGTCGGGCCGAGTTCTTCAAGGATGATGCGGAGCTTTTCCGGCGTTATCCCGCGGCCTATTTTGTTTTTGGAAAGGACTTTGCGTATTTCCCGGGCCCGCTCGTCATTTTCAGCTTTGATTTGCTCCGGCGTGGCTGTCATGTTTCCCTCTTTTCTGGCCTGCGCGATGGTACAGGTCTGTTCATGATGGCTTTGAATAAATGCTCGCTCGTAGCTGCCAGGGATTTAGGAGGCTTTATTTTTTGCCCTTCATCTCTTCCTTGAGAAGGATTTCCTTCATCTCTGCGATTTGCTCGAGCGAGAGGCCCGCTATGATGTCTTCAGCTTTCTTGTCCGGTGCCATCGAATATGTCACCTCGGCCGTCTCTTGCGCATTAGTGATTTTGCGCTTCAGTTCCTGATTGAGGGTCTTTCCCTGCTCAACGGTGAGCTCTCCGCGGTCCACCAGGTCTTTCAGGATTTCCTGAGACTTGTCAACGGTGACGGCTGCGGCGCCGATGCCGGCGAGAAGCAGTGTCTTGAGTCCGGATGCGATTTTGTTTTCCATTGTGATACCTCCGTAATCTGATAGTGTAAAAATATGAAGCTTTAACTATTATACAACAGGTTTGCCGTGAACGCTACATATGGTTTCGGCCCGTGGTTTCGGTTACTGTTCACACCTCATGTACTGCCCTTGTCATCCTGAGCGTAAGCGAAG
>JAUMWM010000181.1 GCA_030529705.1 Lachnospiraceae bacterium | reverse complement strand
TTGGTCAGAATGATGGAGTACATTTATTGGGGCTGCCGCAACGTCTATTGCGACAGCCCCATTTAATGGCATTTGGTTGACAGTGTTTTCTTTTTTCACTGTCTCTCATAGGGGGAGCATATCATAAAGCCGGCGGTCGGGAGCCTTTTCGCATCTGTCTAATATGATCTTCTCAGCCCGCGTCCTGAAGATACCAGCACTGAGCCTTGGATGCGTATGGAGTCCGGGCTGCAATGTTCGTTCCATTCGCGGTCTTATTGCCGTTCAGATGAAGAATCGTTCCGAGTGCGTTGGTCAGCGTCACCGTGCCGTCTGCATTCTTAGAAATCTTCCACCTTTGGCCGCTCTCGGCTGCCCACTTGGCTTGGATTACATTTGCCCCGTTGGCCTTGGTATTTCCCTTCACCGTAAGGCACATACCGGAATTTGCATTCACAAGTCGGTAATAGCCGCCGCCGCTGTACATGAACCGGAACTTCTTAGCATTCGTATTGCTGTAGGAAGTCAGATTGATATTTGCCCCTTCTGCCTTTGACGAGGATTCGACGCCCATCGCAAACTTCTTATCTTTCGAAGCCCGGATAGACTTCGTGCCGTCATATTCTGCTTTCACCTCGTCTGTCTCAACGATATAAAACCGCTGAAGCCCGTCGCTCCTTGTTTCCTCTATGGAAAGCGTTGTCCCTTTCACGGCAGAAGCGTCTGACATGGCAATCGAGTGGCCACTCACCGCATTTATGATGGCAAATGAATTGTCGTATTTCTTTGAGAGCTTCCAGTTCTGCGCTTCCCTCGTCGTCTGGTCATAGAGGACAAGCCCTTTTCCGGCTATAGAGCTGTTCTGTTGGACTGCCAGTGCCAGTTCGCACTTGGAATTGATGAATTTCCATGTGCCGTCCCCGTTCTGCACTGCCTTGAACCTCATAGCCTCGGAGGCGCTGCGGTCCGTGATGTAGACCTTCGTATTGTTGACCATTTTGCCTGAGTATGGACAGACAGCGGTTGAAGAATTATTCTTCGGGATTAGCTGGTATGTTTTTCCTGAGACAATCTTTGAAGCGCAATCCACAATTTCAAATGTCTTAATCCTGGTCCCTGTGTAATCACCCATCCCGGTAATCGTTACGGTTGCCGTGCCCGGCTTTATGTTGTCGTCATATTGAACCGTGTAATCGACATTTTCTTCAAGGGTTTCCCCATTTACTGTCACTGTTACAGCCGGCGTATAGGCTTTTCCGGAATAGCCGTATGATTTGCTGACACCTGCAACAGATGCACTTTCTATGCTGATCGGTTCCGGTGATCCCGGCTCGGTAAAGACCTTGATGCAGAAATTGTCAATATTTTCCGTTTCCGCTATTGTCTGATTATCATATTCTCGAGTATCCCAGGGACTTTTCGTCATATTCCAGAAATCCTCGCCCATGGGCTCGGCGAGATCAATCCAGCGGGCTTCTCCGCCTTCAGGTACCTCTATATAAAGAAAACTCTCTCCGGGATTAACCGTTACCTCGGCATAGTCCGTGGCTCCTATGAGCTTACGGTTTTTCTTAGTGAAGAAGTTTGCAGCAGGACAGCTGTAAGACACATTTCCGTTGCCATCAATAAAGCGGATCGTCACGACGACGGCCAGCCTTTCCCCTTCCCTGAGGTAGACCGGGTCATTCAGCCGGACTCGGTGATAACCGGCATAGCTGAAATGCCTTTCGAATGCGGCGATTTGCGTCCCATCAGTCGGCAGGACTGCGCCTTCATTCAGACGATACAGGGTGAAGGATACATTGTAATCGCCGACAAGATACGTCCTGTCTGTCTGCACACGAGTGCCGATGTCCGTAACGCACAGATCATGATCGACAGGATAAATATTGGCCATAGAGGATTCGCTGCTGCTCGTCATGTCCCCTATCATTTCAGAAGCCGGAACATAGTCATATTGCAGGGCGTCTGTGAAATCCGTATTCGGCCTTTCTTCAAAGCGAAAAGACTCCACGTCACGCATGGATCTGTCATAATACGAAATCCAGAAGTAACCGGTATGTCTCCCCTCTTCATCTGTAATTCCCCAGTTTTTTTCATTTGCGTTCTTCAGCGTGCCATCCTCAGAAACGAGGGCGCCGGGTATGGCATCTGTCTCGCTTCCATAGCTATTTTTGACCAGCCAGGCGCCCGCTGCCGGCGGCTCATCTTTGAAATTTTCGACTGCGTAATTATCATCCCACCCGACAATGCAGCAGGAATGATTCGGCGTAGATGCCGTGCCCTGGTAGAAGGCCCATGTTTCTTTATTTATCGCCTTATTGCTGGCATAATAAGTCATGTTCAGCGCATGCCCTTCCATCAATTCACGCTTCATGGCTTCGACCGTTTCCGGATCTGTGACATAACCGATTTCGGAATCATACCGCCTGTATTCAAATACGTTGTTATCTGTCAGGACAAATTCCGACTCCTGTGGTCGCTCTTCACCCAGCGACCAGTCATCCAGTGAGCTGTAAAAATCATATTTGCTGCATGAAGCGAGGCTGGCCTCATATTCCTCTTCAGCGTAAGCGTCAATATCCTCTTCGGTAATATATCCGAGTGATAGCTCAGCAGAGTATTCTTTCCGCAATTCCTCCTTCTTTTGGCTAATCCACTCGTCCTTGTGGTAGGTAAGAACATCATGCTCCAGTAATCCTCCATTTCCCTGATATGGGTAATCTGATTCGAGAGCAGGGCTTCTTCCCGCCGCCCAGAATGATCCGACTACCTGTGAACCAGCTCCGCATTCATATGTATCATTCGGAGAAGAGTTCTCGTCAATCGGATAATACCCCTCGCCAGTCTGGGAGGCGCAAATGCCCTCCGGTAAAGGCTGTCTCGTATACCAGGCTATATGACGTTCCGAAAGATCGAGGCCTGTTTCCTCGTATGTCGCTCCCATGGCAGTAAGAAGCGATGATTCCGCTGCAGCTATTCCACCGAAAGCCCAGCACGTACCCCATGGGTCCTGTTTCTTCACCGGGGTTACAAGCCCAAGGTCTCTAAGGTCATAGCTTTCCGGCAAATCTTCGGGAGAGGACAGCAGCACCTCCTCGCAGCTATCCGAGAGTTCCTCAGCAGAGTATGGCAGTACCTCATCATAGTTTTCCGGGAATTCCTCTGAAGAGGATGACTCTACCTCTTCGTAGTTTTCCGAGAGTTCCTCAGCAGGGGATGACTGCATCTCTTCGTAGCCTTTCGGGAGTTCCTCCGGAGAGTATGGCTGTATCTCTTCATAACCTTCCGGAAGTTCCTCTACAGAGGATGACTGCACTTCTCTGTTGCATTCGCCATCCATTGCCATAATTTCTGTTACCGATGTTGTCCCCGCAGTAAGAGCCAGGGAAAGCATAATACTTAGGATCTTTCTAATTGTTGCGTGCCGCATACATACCTCCATAATTCGGACTTATTGTTCTGCCCAGCGAGTCAGAACCACTAAAACTATTATATTATATTATAAATTCTTTGTAAATTATGGTGTTTTTTGCGTTCATGCAAGGCATGCGAGAGGGTTAATCTTTACGCGAACGATTATGCTTAAAATATCCCCTGAATCCGTGAAAGCCACCTCGAAATAAAGCGGCAAGACCAATTACTCCCTTAATCTGATATCTAAGCCTGCTGGCTGAATATTAGGAGTTGATTGGAATGCCACATATAACTACATTATCGTGTGCTTCCGCTAAGATGCCCTGACTTATGCGCCACTAAAGGGTCGCCAAACAGACCTTCAGGGAAGGTCTCCGACTCTTTCGCGAAACAGTTGCTGCTTTCTACAGCCTTGTAGCCCTCATAGGCGCAAGGGTGCGCGCAAGCCACATGATATTGCCAGCCCAAATGTTGCTTTTTCCGAGATCGGCCAAGACCTTTCGGGCGTGGGTCTTGATAAGGGCAGGCGCGCAGATGACATTTTTAATGACAGTGGATAGCCTCCTGCGCTGAACCGGCCGTTTGGTTTTGACCGTATTCCACCAGGACAGGGATTTCTGCTCGATCAACCTCAGCACGTTATAGGCGATCTGGACCAGGTGCAGTATCATGGAGTTTACCGCAAACTTGCCGGAAGGAAGGAGCTCGCAGCCCATGTTCGTCTTGATTTCGCTGTGGTACTGCTCCATTGTGCCGTGCTCATGGTACAGCTCTATGATGCGGCTGTCCGGCAGGCCTATGTTGCAGTAGTATATGTCCGCTTCAAGGCTCGGCGGGAGGAGGTGCTGCCCGTGCTTGTCGATGGTCCGCTCTGCGATCTGGTAGATGGTACGTATCCCGACGGTCTTCTTGCTCTGCCTTTCAGGTCTTTCCGGGGTGGGGTTCGGGACCTTGTAGGTCACGTCGCGGAAGGTCTGGCCGGTGAACACCATCTTCCCTTCCCGGGGAATAACTACGTCTGGGCATACGTTGCGGACCTCTTCCAGGAAGGCGTAGTAATCCACGCGGCCGCGGTCGTTGCGCTTGAAAATGAAGTGGACGTTGTTTCCCCGGTAGCACTCCTCCATGAAAATCCCGACGTTCTCCGCCGCATCGTTGCCAGAGTCCAGGCGGAACAGGAGCGGGGCGTCCGTAATTTGGCGGGCGGTGCGGATCAGCATGCGGAGAAAATCAGGCGTCCCCTTCTGGCAATGCTGCTCGCCACGCCGGAATTCGACGCCGAGGAGGTACCCTTCCTGTCCGATGTATGCAAAGATCGGGGCGAAGCCGTCCTTCTTCTTGTATGTACGGCCGTTGCCCTCCTTCTTGCACTTCTCATTGATAAAGGGGGACACGTCGACGTCTATGACGACGTACCCCTCGGGGATCCACGTTGGTGCCTGACACCATTAGGGCGAGCAGAGACGCCGTTAGGCGTCCCGGCATAAGGGTCACGCAACTTATGCTGGAAGCTGATACAGTATAGTAGGAAAATCCTATCAGGTAAGGTCTAACCAACCGCCTGTACCGAGTCCATGGACCGAAGATGGTAACTTCTAGGTTAAGCGTTGGACAGGGAGCAGCAGAGCCGGAACGAAAGTAAAGTGGTGGAGCCGGGAAATAAGGTCTAATGGTAGTGGTCGATGTTTTTAATGGGACAGCAGACAACACCTGAAATCCGTTTTGGTGAGGACGTAAGGCACCCCCCGGTCTTAGAACCTGGCGAGGCTGATGACAAATACTGTATACAGAACTGATGAGATCCCGTGCCGTCCTTCTAGGAGGTATGTGTATTCCAAGTTGTCGGAAGGCAAAAGAAGCACAAATGTGGCATGGGAAGTCTGACGAACCCATAGTACCAAAGAAGCTGGTGAAAGCCAGTGGAGGGAAGGGGGGAGCATATTACAGTTTCGCTTGTGAAACTGCCATACAGACAGGAGAGCTGAGAATATGACGAGTTCTACGGGCGATATAAGGTACAATGTAGAAAAGGCTAAGATTTGCGTGAGCCTGTTCTACAGATGAACCCGATGTAGTATGAGGAGCCGTATGCGTTGTGTGCCCAGACAAGTTGGGTAAAAGATGATGGGATTAGTACCATCGGTATCGC
>JAUMWM010000180.1:3798-5546 GCA_030529705.1 Lachnospiraceae bacterium | reverse complement strand
CCCCCACGCAAAAAACAAACGCGGACCAAAAGCACCGTCCCCACGTACCAAAAAAATTCGACCCAAAAGGACCGTCCCCACGGACCAAATTCAACCTTGTCATCCTGAGCGTAAGCGAAGGATCTTAAACGTAAAACATACGTCGCATGAAAAAAAGAGGAGATTATAACTATGGCAAAACTCAACTACGAAGTCTTAAAGCAGTCCGGCTATGACGGATACATCCTCGAAGACGCGCCGGTCAAAGTCCTGCAGTTCGGCGAAGGAAACTTCCTGCGTGCATTTGTCGACTACTGGTTCGACATGTCCAACGAAAAAGTCGGCTGGAACGGCAAAGTCGCCCTCGTCCAGCCCATCGCCCAAGGCCTCACGCAGCTCATCAATGAGCAGGAAGGCCTCTACACCCTGTACCTGCGCGGCTCCGAGAACGGCGAAAAGATCAACCGCAAGCGCGTGATCTCCGTCGTCGACGCCTGCTACAATCCGTACGAAGCCGAAGACTGGGCAAAAATCGTCGAAATCGCCAAGAGCGATGACCTGGAGTACATCGCCAGCAACACGACCGAAGCCGGCATCGTCTATGACCCGGGCTCAGTCATGACCCAGACCCCGCCCGCTTCCTTCCCGGCAAAACTCACGGCTCTTCTCTATGAGCGCTTCAAGGCCGGCAAGAAAGGCGTCGTCATCCTCTCCTGCGAGCTGATCGATGCAAATGGCAAAGAGCTCGAAAAATGCGTCAAGCAGCACATCGCTGACTGGGGACTCGGTGAAGATTTCGCCAAATGGATCGAAGAAGAAAATCTCTTTTGCTCCACGCTGGTCGACCGCATCGTCCCCGGCCGCATTCGCGATCCGAAAGAAATCGCCGAAATCGAAAAAGAGAACGGCTACGAAGATCCGCTGCTCGTCGTCGGCGAAGTCTTCGGTGTATGGTACATCGAGGGACCGGAATGGCTGGAGGAGAAGCTTCCGTTCAAGGCAGCCGGCCTCAACGTCCACGTCGTCCCGGACGTCATCCCATACAAAAAGCGCAAGGTCCGCATCCTGAATGGCGCGCATACGGGATTTGTCCTCGGCGCCTACCTCGCCGGCCAGGACATCGTCCGCGACTGCATGTTCAACAAGAACATCCACGACTTCATGAACAAGATGCTCTACGACGAGATCATCCCAATCCTGCCGTTGTCCAAGGAGGACTGCGATGCATTTGCGGCGGCCGTGACAGACAGATTTAACAATCCATTTGTCGACCACCAGCTTATGTCCATCTCCCTGAACTCCAGCTCCAAATGGCGCGCCAGAAACATGCCGTCCTTCCTGGAGTTCATTGACAAATTCAACAAGCTCCCGGAGGCCCTCACCATGAGCCTTGCGGCCTATATCGCATTCTATTCAAATGACATCCAGCGCCTCGATGAGACCGGTCTCGTCTGCAAACGCCCGGCCGGCAACGAGTACACAGTCAATGACGACGCATGGGTCCTCCAGTTCTACTATGACCACAAGGATGCGGATGCAAAGACGCTCGTCCACGACGTGCTGACAAATGAAAAGATGTGGGGCCAGGACCTCACCCAGATCGAGGGACTCGAGGACGCGGTGGTCGCAGACCTCCAGCTCATCCGCGAGCAGGGCGCCGAGGCCGCGTACGCCAGCGTGCTGTAAATCCGGGCACTCAGTTCTTGTGTCATCCTGGATGCCCCGCCCTTGTCATCCTGAGCGCAGCGAAGGATCTTGACAATCCGGGC
>JAUMWM010000180.1:1998-3698 GCA_030529705.1 Lachnospiraceae bacterium | reverse complement strand
CCCTTGTCATCCTGAGCGCAGCGAAGGATCTTGACAATCCGGGCACTCGGTCCTCGACATCCTGAGCGTCTCAGCCTTTGTCAATTTGAGCGCCCCGCCCTTGTCATCCTGAGCGCAGCGAAGGATCTTACACCTATAACACGCCACCATGTATGCCGGTTTCCGGAAGTGTACCGGAGCCGGCATCATTTGCATAAAGAATACACGAAAGGAACGACATGAAAACAATAAAAATCCATCCTTCCGACAACGTTGCCGTCGCCCTTGAAGCCATCGCGAAAGGCGAAGTCGTCACCGTAGAGGGCATTGACGTCGCCGCCGCCGAAGACATCGCCCGCGGCCACAAAATCGCGCTCACGGACATCGCTGCCGGCACCCCGGTCGTCAAATACGGCAACGAAATCGCCATCGCGACCGCCGACATCAAGACCGGCGAATGGGTCCACACCCACAACGTCAAGACCGGCCTGTCCGAAGGCGGTGAATACTACTACGACCATAAGGTTTACGACCTGCCGGAAGTCGCCCCGAAGACCTTCATGGGCTACCTGCGCAAAGACGGCCGCGCGGCAATCCGCAACGAACTATGGATCATCCCGGTCGTCGGCTGCGTCAACGGCATCGCAAAACAGCTCGTTGAGGCAAACCAGCACCTCGTCACCGGCTCCATCGACGGCCTTTACTACTACGGCCACCCATTTGGCTGCAGCCAGCTCGGCGGCGACCTGATGCAGACCCGCAAGCTCCTCAACGCCCTTGTGAATCATCCAAATGCCGGCGGCGTCCTCTGTCTCGCCCTCGGCTGCGAAAACCTGACGCCTGACCTCTTCAAAGAAGGTCTCGGCGAATACGACCCGGACCGCGTCAAATTCCTCACCTGCCAGGATTTCGAAGATGAAATCGAGGAAGGCAGCAAACTCCTTGCGGAACTCGCAGAATACGCGGGTCAGTTCAAACGTCAGAAACTCCCGGCCAGCGAGCTCGTTATCGGCATGAAGTGCGGCGGCTCCGACGGCCTTTCCGGCATCACTGCAAATCCCACCGTCGGCCGCTTCTCCGACCGCCTGATCGCACTCGGCGGCTCCACCGTCCTGACAGAAGTTCCGGAAATGTTCGGCGCGGAGAACATTCTCTTCTCCCGCTGCCTCAACCAAGACGTGTTCGAACAGGCCGTCGACATGGTCAACGACTTCAAGAAATACTTCGTCGACCACGGCCAGGTCGTCTACGAAAATCCGAGCCCGGGCAACAAGGCCGGCGGCATCACGACTCTCGAAGACAAATCCTGCGGCTGCGTCCAGAAAGGCGGCTCCGCCCAGATCGTCGATGTGCTGCGCTACGCTGACCCGGTTACCAAGAAGGGCCTCAACATCCTCTCCGGACCGGGCAACGACCTCGTCAGCGCCACCGACCTGACCGCTGCCGGCGCCCACATGATCCTGTTTACGACGGGACGCGGGACGCCATTTGGAGCACCCGCACCGACAGCGAAAATCTCCACGAACACGGCTCTCTACGAGAAGAAGCATGACTGGATCGACTTCAACGCCGGCACCGTCGCCGAAGGCGAATCACTTGACGACGCCGGCGACCGCCTGCTCGACTACGTCCTCCGCGTTGCCAGCGGCGAGCAGACCAAGGCCGAGCAACACGGCATCCGCGAGATATCCATCTTCAAGGACGGCGTGGTACTGTAAATA
>JAUMWM010000180.1:0-1898 GCA_030529705.1 Lachnospiraceae bacterium | reverse complement strand
TGCGGATTCGCGCTCTCATACCAGTAGAGGAACCCCTCCATATCGACCGTCTGGCCAACCTCCAGCTTCTTGACCGCCTCATAAACATCGCTGCCCGGACCCTTCAGATAAGATTCGACCGTGAACGTGTAAACCGGGTCGCCCTCGCCACCCTTCGAAACTTTAAAATAAAGGTCATCGCCATCTGTCCCGGACCCATCCCAGCTGTAAATGAATCCGGCTTCGTTGCCATCGGCATCCTTGGACGGCACAATCTTCATATCCTTCACGCAAATAAACTGGTTCTGATGTTTAATCAGCTCCTCGGATTCCAGCATCTCCGTGATGTCAAGCGGCTTGGCGATATATGTGTCATCATCCAGCACTTCAAAGACGGCATCCGTCAGCTCGACCTCGCCGGACCATTCCGTCTTGTAACCCTTCACGCGAATCTTCGTGCCCGGCACAAGCGCGTCATACTCTTCCTTGGTCATCGGCATCGCATAAATATAATATGCGCCTTCCCTATTCTGGGTGTAGAGCGACGCCGTGTTCTCCCACCAGTCCTGCTTGGCCTGCACATAGGTATCCACGATGATCTCATCATCTATATCCGCCGCCTCAAAATCATCATACGAAGTCACGAGAGCTTCGTCGATTGCATTTGCCATATCAGCCGAATCCGTGACCTCCACGAAATCATCCGCCGCAGACAGCGTCTGATCATCCGCGGCCTGGCTATCGGCCTTGCCGCCACAGGCCGTCATTGCACAAATGCACAAGGCCGCCAAAACCACCGCCAACTTCTTTTTCATCCTGCCTCCTCCTCTATAAATTCGCCCCATGGGGACGGTCCTTTTGGGTCAAAATTCCGCCCCAAAAGAGCCGTCCCCATGGGGCGACTCCCTCTCCTGCCATCTCAATCCGGGAACAGCTCCCTCAAAATTTTCGCCAGTCCGTCCTCCTGAATCGGCGGCGCAATAATATCGCCCGCCGCCTTGACTTCGTCAATCGCATTTCCCATGACCACGCCGGTCCCGGCGAACTTAATCATGTCAATATCATTTACGCCATCGCCAAATGCATACGCATCCTCGGCCGTCAGCCCGTAATACTCCAGCGCTTTCAGGCAGCCCGTCGCCTTGGACAGGGACGGCGAATAAATCTCAAAGGAACCCAGTGCCCCGTTGACATCCGAACGGAACCGGTCGCCTATGCGCTCCTTCAGCGCCCTCTCAGCCGCCGCCGCGTCAGAACTGGTCGGCAAAATCTCCATCTTGACGACCTCGTCCATGATGTCCTCTTCAACATAATCCCGGGTAAAATCGGCTTTCACGCCAGAACGCTCGAAATCAGCCTCGATGACCTTGAAATCCTTCCTCATATAAGCCTTGTCAGCCGTGTCAAGCAGGTACTCGCACTTTAAGTCGAGCAACACGCGCGTCACGTCCCAGACCAGGTCCTTGCCCATGCGCTCTTCGTAGATGGACTTCCCATCGACAAATACGCACCCGCCGTTATTCAAAATATACCCGTCAAATCCGCCGATCTTCAGTTCCGGCCCGATCAGCGGCGCCGGCCGCCCGCTCGAAATGAACAGCTTGTGCCCCTGCGCTTGAATCCTGCGCAGTTCCGCAAGCACCGTCTCCGGAATGTCAAAGTGGAAATGAGCTGAATCAATCAGCGTGCCATCGATGTCAAAAAACAAAACCTTCATGCTCCTATATCCTCCTTATTATCGGTGTTCGTAAAATCTATTTGCAAATGCCGCAAGTCCGATCTGCGGCTTCGGCCCGCGGCTTAGGCCCAATGGGTCGGGGCGTTTTTGGCACAAAAAATATTCTCCAAAACAACCGCACCCCCTGCCCCCAAAAAAAAAACCCAAAACCACGGGGGGGGTCCGGGGGGGCGGCACCCCC
>JAUMWM010000179.1 GCA_030529705.1 Lachnospiraceae bacterium | reverse complement strand
AAATACAACTGACCATTGCTTGACATAAGTGAAAAAAGACTATATAGTATATAGTTGTTGTTTGTACAATGAAAACTTAATAATGGAGGTGCCCCTGATATGAATATGACTATTATACTTTTAGTTGTAGTCATACTGGTTCTTATTGCCGCACTTCCGTTCACGTGGAAGCGTGCTATTGCCACGAAGACAAAGCAGGATGCCGAGAAAATCGGAACTGCCGAGGAAAAGGCAAGGAGTATTATTGACGACGCGATTAAGACTGCCGAGAGCAAGAAACGCGAGGCGCTTCTTGAAGTCAAGGAACAGTCTTTGGCTGCTAAAAATGAAGTAGATCGTGAAATCAAGGACAGGCGTGCTGAGATCTCCAAGCAGGAACGTCGCATCCAGTCGAAAGAAGACGCTCTGGATCGAAAGACGGATGCAATGGAGAAACGTGAGGCGGATTTTGCTGCAAAGGAAGCAGAGCTGAAGAAGAAGCAAAAGAAGGTCGACCAGCTTAATGATGAAGCGGTAGCCGAACTGGAAAGAATTGCAGGCATGACGACCGAGCAGGCAAAGGAGTACCTGTATAAAAAAATACAGGACGACGTCAAGGTGGACGTAGCGAAGCTCTATCGGGAACTTGTCGAACAGGCAAAAACGGATGCGGACAAAAAGGCCCGCGAAGTCGTTGTCAATTCCATCCAGCGTTGCGCCGTCGATCATGTCGCAGAGACAACAATCTCGGTTGTTCAGTTGCCGAACGATGAGATGAAGGGCAGAATTATCGGCCGGGAGGGACGAAACATTCGGACGATTGAGACGATGACGGGCGTTGACCTTATCATAGACGATACGCCGGAAGCAGTCGTCCTTTCAGGTTTTGATCCAGTACGTCGGGAAGTGGCCAGAATTGCGTTGGAGAAACTCATTGTCGATGGGAGAATTCATCCTGCGAGAATTGAGGAAATGGTCGAAAAGGCCCGGAAAGAAGTGGATCTAAGGATGCGCGAGGATGGGGAAGCGGCGGCATTTGAAGTGGGCGTGCACAATCTTCACCCCGAGCTTGTCAAGCTGCTCGGCAGGATGCGCTATCGCACGTCTTACGGTCAGAATGCTCTCAAGCATTCTATTGAGGTGGCGGAGCTTACCGGCCTTCTTGCAGGTGAATGCGGGTGCGACGTCCGTCTGGCAAAAAGAGCAGGCCTTCTTCATGATATCGGCAAGTCAATTGACCATGAAGTCGAGGGATCGCATATTCAGATTGGCGCTGACCTGTGCAGGAAGTATAAGGAGAACAACACGGTTATCAATGCGGTTGAGAGCCATCACGGAGATGTTGAACCTACGTCCCTTATTGCATGCCTTGTACAGGCGGCTGACGCGATTTCTGCTGCAAGGCCTGGCGCAAGAAGGGAAACGCTTGATACTTATACGAACCGTCTGAAACAGCTTGAGGACATAACGAATGGCTTCAAGGGAGTCGAGAAGTCATTTGCAATCCAGGCCGGCCGCGAAGTTCGCATCATGGTCGTTCCGGATCAGGTCAATGATTCCGAGATGGTGCTTCTGGCGAGAGATATAGCCAAGGAGATAGAAGCGCAGCTTGAGTACCCGGGCCAGATTAAGGTCAGCGTTATCCGGGAGAGCAGGGCAGTGGATTATGCGAAGTGAAAATAAGAGCATGAGGGATTTTCCCCATGCTCTTTTTTTGCCATCTGAAGCGGTTTTATGTTCAGGATGACATGGCCTTTAACATATGTGCGAACAGTCACGATTATTATTTCATCCGTATCACTAACTCGCTCTTTCTTTTTCCCGCATTTTATGATAGAGTGGCATGGTAGTTGTTACGATTGGATTCAAACTGGCAAAACATCGCAGAAAGAGGAATGTCCCCATTGGCGAAGGTTTTGCCTCATGCAGATTAGGGTTTATCTTGTAAATAAGTGAATCCATGAACTGGAGAATATATGGGCTTCTCGACAAATACTTTCTTGTTTGTTTTTCTTCTGGGAACGCTTGCCGTATATATCCCTGTCTCGTTGATTCTTCCGAGGCTGAGGGTGACCGTTCTTTTGATAGCGTCCGTCATTTTTTACGCCTGGGCATCGGTAAGCGCGCTTCCGGTGCTTTTCTTGCTGATTATCATAAACTACCTCGCCGGCATCGCGATAGATCGTTCCAAAAAAGGGTTAATTGATGTCAAGCCAGTCACGGCGTTAGGAATTTCTGTTTTTATTGATGTCGCTATCCTTATCATTTTCAAGTACACGAAATTTATTCTGGGCATTTCTTTTATGACCCTGTCAGGCATCTCCTATCTTGCGGATATTTACAGAGGAAAGGTCAAAGCCCAGATAAACATTATTCGCTATGCGCTATATATGGCCTTTTTCGTAAAAATAATCGAAGGACCAATTGTTCGTTACAGCGACGTGTCAGATCAGATTAGGAAACCGGAGGTGTCGCTTGAAAGGTTCACGGAGGGAATACGCAGGTTTTCCGTGGGCCTTGCTAAAAAGGTGCTTCTGGCTGACCAGCTCGGCGTCGTGGCGCATGACATTCTCGGAACCTCGAACAATTCTCCCGCGCTTGCCTGGCTGGGAATCATCAGCTATACGCTCCAGCTGTATCTTGATTTCAGCGGTTATACGGACATGGCAATCGGTCTGGCCAAGATGTTCGGATTCGATTTCAAGGAGAATTTTAATAACCCGTATGTCTCGCTGTCCCTGTCAGAGTTCTGGAGGAGATGGCATATCTCCCTTTCAAGATGGCTCAGGGATTACATCTATATACCGCTCGGCGGGAGCAAGTCCGGGATGACGTACCTGAACCTGTTTGTCACGTTCCTCATTGCCGGATTTTGGCATGGGGCCACCTGGAATTACTGCATCTGGGGAGCGTGGAACGGATTGATCCTCTGTATCGAAAGGTGGGGGCGGAGACATGTCAGGTTTACCTTTCCCGTCATAGTAAGGAGGATCGTCACCCTTTTTGTCATCGTGATAGGATGGGTATTTTTCTACTTCGAGGATATCGGGGAAGGATTTCGGTTCCTGCCGACCCTGTTCGGCTACGGCAGCACATGGAATTCAGGTTTCACGCTCAGATGGTATCTCTCGCAGAGGATCATTACCATTCTCTTTATATCGGTGATAGCATGTACGCCGATATTCGACAAGATGGGCGAGCGTTTCCGCAAGAACCGGCTATGGGATTTGTTTTACCTTGGACTGCTGGCGGTCAGCATCCTTATCGTGATGAGCAGCACGTTCCAGTCGTTCCTCTATATCAGGTACTGACAAGGTAGAAGGAGGCAGTATACCTCCTATGAATGATACGATAGTAAGGTTGGAATAATAAGGTTTTTTATATGAAGAACAGAGCCATCGATGTATTTGTCATAACATGTTTTATCATGATGCTCGCCCTCCCTCTGTACTTTGCGGACAAGAAGGGCGGGGCTTTCCAGCAGGATGAGAACAGGTATTTAGCCAAAGCCCCGAAGTCGATCCAGCCGTACAAAGGCTTTACGAAGGACGTTGAGGAGTGGATCAATGATAACGTCGGGGGGCGTCAAATCGCGAAAGCGTTCTATAACTACCTCAACTACGGCCTTTTGAATGAGTTTCGGTCAGATTCCGCCGTGGTTATGAATGACTGGTATTATTCGCTCGACGAGGAGGATTTGACGCTGCGAAATGCCCAGCATAAAGATGTCATGACTGATGAAGAGATGAAAGTGTTTATCAGCCGGATGGAGGATATCAACAATTACTTTAAGGATCAGGGCATCGCGTTTTGCGCCGTGACCTTTCCATATAAGGTGGACGTTTATCCGGAAAACCTGGACGGCTACATCACGCAGGTCAGGCCGAATTCGGAAATAAACCTCCTGCAGACGATCTCCATGAATTATCCCCGGCTTAATCTCAGCGTCGTCAACAATGAACTCAGGGATGCTAAGGATGCGGGACGGCTCGTCTGCTACCGGTCCTATGACGGCGGCCACTGGAACCAGCAGGGAGTGTTTATCGGCTATCAGACGCTGATGAGGCAGATTCAGAACGTGATGCCTCATGAGGAGATAAGCATATTGACAGAGGAGGATTTTCTAATCAGGATTCTGGAAAGGACGAATACGGTCCTGGGGCAGAATTTCTCCGAGGAGGATGTGGACTATACTTTGAAAGACCCGGTATCGTCTGCAAATCCCGAATGGTTTAAGTCTATCGGTTATCTGGCAAATGATCCCTGGCGGTCGAATCGTTACAGCGAGAGCGGGGATCCATCGAAGCCGGACATCCTAATCGTGGGCGATTCCTACATATGGATGGCCATGTTCCCGTGGATTGCGGAAAGCTTCAATAAGGCGGCGTTCATCCATCAGTTTGACGAGGACAACATCCAGAGGATGATAGACAGGCTCCATCCGGATATCGTGGTGTTCGCCGGGCTTACCACGACGATCGAAGACCTTGTCAGGTATTCGGGCGTCACGATTGATAGGGCGACCTGGGGGAAGCTGTATTTCTAAAAATTGTATTTTTAAAATACAATTTCGACCCTTCCTCCTACATTTGGTGGGACGGATTATTATGGTAACCTATATCTTGCGAAAGCCGTATTTCCAGCTAAAATGGCGGAAAATACGGCTTATTTTTTGTTTGAAATTATGTAAATCAATATGTATAATGGGGTGTGGTTTTTGGGGGGATGGTTATGGAAGAAGCAATTCAAAAATTTGTCAAGTACTTACATAAAACAAAAAAAGCATCCTCCAACACGGAGGTTTCGTATCACAGGGATATTGAGAAGCTTGCTGAGTATCTTTCGGGCAATTATGGCATTGACTCGTGGGAAGATGTCACGACAACCGATCTGAACTCGTACATGCTCTATATGGAGGAGATGAAGTATGCTCCATCATCCATATCGAGGAGCGTTGCCTCCATCCGCGCTTTTTTCCACTATCTTGAAAAGAAGCATCTGGTTGCGGGCAATCCCTCTGATGAGCTAAAGGCTCCGAAGGTCGAAAAGAAGATGCCGGAGATCCTTACGGTTGCCGAGGTGGAGAGGCTGCTCTCTCAGCCCAATACCGAGACGGGCAAGGGGATGCGGGACCGAGCGATGATTGAACTCCTGTATGCGACGGGCATCCGGGTGAGCGAGCTCATCAGCCTGCGGGTTTCCGACGTGAACATGGCGATGAATTATATTGTCTGCATCGACCGGACGCGGGAGAGGGTTGTTCCGTTTGGAAACGTCGCCAAGGAAGCCCTGAATACGTACCTTTCAAAATCCCGGAAGACGTTCCCGAATGCGGAAAAGAGCGACATTCTCTTCATGAACGTCACGGGGCGCAAAATGAGTCGCCAGGGGTTCTGGAAGATTATAAAGGCGTATGCGCAGAGCGCCGGCATTGATCGGGATATTACTCCCCATACCCTGCGCCACAGCTTTGCGACCCATCTTATCGAGAACGGAGCTGACCTAAAGGCCGTCCAGGAGATGATGGGGCATGCAGACATTTCGTCAACGCAGGTCTATGTGAATATGAGCCT
>JAUMWM010000409.1 GCA_030529705.1 Lachnospiraceae bacterium | reverse complement strand
ATGTCCACAGCGTTATTCTTCGATTTTTATGAAAAATTATTAAGCGATTGCCCTACATCCGTCACAGTATAAACGCATGCCGACTCCCGTTACTGTTTGCTTATCTAAGAATGGCTGTTGTTCGCCGTTCTTTACTGTCGCACCGGGGAGAGCAGCGAGTCAAATTGGCTGTTCACGCATTCGGCACCGCCATTGTCATCCTGAGCGCGAGCGAAGGATCTTTCACATAAAGCAACCGTTTTTAGTAAAAGATCCTTCGCTGCGCTCAGGATGACGCTCAATTTATCACAAGTACAAGTGATTTCTGAGCAGAAGTGGGAACAGAAATCCTCACCCGTCCACGCCGAACCGGATCCCGGCCGCCTTCCTGGCCGTCTCCAGCACCGTCATGACCTCCACCGAAGTCGCGATAGCCCTGGCCGCCGCCTCGTCATCCCGATTCTCAATAATCCGGGCAAAGTCTACAAATTCCCTCGTCATCCGATGATGGACCGGCTCCGCCTCGTGGTGCCTTGCGATGACCGCCCTCTGCATGCCCCCGGACGGGCTCGGCACCTGCCTCGGATTCTCCTCGTCCACGACCTCCACATCCAGCCCGGTCATGACGTTCGGCTTGCCGTCCACCCGCATCCAGCCTTTCTCCCCCTGGATAATCGAAAAGCACGGACTGTCGGAGTCCTTCGCTCCCGTGCAGACCGCATGGAATGTCGGATAGGCCAAAATCGCCGTGCCGGACGTATCGATTCCGTTAAATCCCCTGTTCGGGAAATAGGCGGCCGTCTGCGGGCTTCCCAAAAGGCCGACTGCGAAGTACACATTGTAGAGGTTGATGTCATACAGCGCGCCTCCTGAACATTCCGGGTCAAATGCCGGCGCAACTTTCCCCTCCAAATAGTCCGTATAGCGGCTGGAATACTGAGAATAGTTGAATTGCGCCGACCGAATGTTGCCGAGATTCGGCAGTTCCTCCCGCATCAGATCAAAGATCTGGCTGTGCATGGTCGTGATGGCTTCGAGGACATATTTGCCCGTTGCCTGCGTCAGTTCCTGGAGTTCTTTCGCCTCCGCCGCCGTCGTCGTCAGCGGCTTCTCCAGGATGACGTCCTTGCCTGCGAGGAGGGCTTTCTTCGCATATGGGAAGTGCGCGCTGTTGACCAGGCCGATGTAGACGGCTTCGGCATCGGCATTTGCCAAAAGCTCGTCATAATCCGTGTACACCTCCCTGATTCCATACTTTTCCGCCATCCCTTCGGCTTTTTCTTTGCTGTGCGGGCGCGCGAATATCGCTGTCACTTCAATACTGCCTACCGGCCCGAGCGCGTACAGGGCTTCCTGCACAATTTTTCCTGTTCCGATAATTGCCAGTTTCATATATACCTCCTTGCTTCAGCCCGCGGGGACGGTCCTTTTGGACCGAAAATTTTCGGCCCATGGGGACGGTTCTTTTGGACCAAAAAATTTTGACCCAAAAGGACCGTCCCCGCGGGCCGAAAGATTTTG
>JAUMWM010000178.1 GCA_030529705.1 Lachnospiraceae bacterium | reverse complement strand
AAGGACCGTCCCCATGGGCCGAAAAAAATTGGCCCAAAAGGACCGTCCCCGCGGGACGAACGCTTATTTATCGGAAAAGGAAGTCGGAAAGCTCATGGAAGAAGCGCTCATAAAAAGAATACCGCCGCATTCGCTCGAAGCGGAAAAAGCGGTCATCGGCTCCATGCTGATGAGCCGCGATGCTGCGATGGCAGCTTTGGAAGTGCTGGGCAAAGACGACTTCTATGAACAGCAGTACGGGGTCCTCTTCGAGGCCATGCGGGAACTGAATGAAGCGGGAAAGCCGATCGACGTGGTGACGGTCCAGGCCAGATTGCGGGAGATGGACGTTCCGCCGGAGGTGGCGGACATGGCATTTGTCGCAGATATCCTCGTCTCGCTGCCGACCTCGGCAAATGTCCGCTCCTATGCCGAAATCGTCAGCCAGAAAGCCACGCTCAGGAGGCTCATCAAGGTCACGAGCGACATCGAGAATGACTGCTATCTCGGGAAGACGGACATGCAGACGATTCTTGAGAAGACGGAAAAAAATGTCTTTGAAGTCCTGCAGCAGCGGACGGTGGACGGGGAAGTCCCGATCCGGGACGTCGTCATGGACACGCTGGAGCGGATTGAAAAGGCTTCCAGGCTAAAAAGCAACGTGACGGGGCTGGCGACGGGCTTTCTGGATCTGGACTACAAGACTTCGGGCTTCCAGAATTCGGATTTCATCCTGATTGCGGCGAGGCCGTCCATGGGCAAGACGGCATTTGTCCTGAATATCGCCCAGTACATGGCCTTCCGGCAGAATGTGCCCTGCGCCCTCTTTTCCCTGGAGATGTCCCGGGACCAGCTTATGAACCGTCTCTTCTCGCTGGAGTCCCGAGTCGACTCGCAGGCCCTTAGGACCGGCAAGCTGAAGGATGACGAGTGGGCGAAGCTGGTCGAAAGCGCCGGCATCATCAGCGGCTCGCAGCTCATCATTGATGACACGCCGGGCATCAATCTGCAGCAGTTCCGGTCGAAAGCCAGGAAATATAAGCTCGACCACGACATCAAGATTATCTTCATCGACTACCTACAGCTGATGGCCGGCAACGGGGGGCGGTCGGAGAACCGGCAGCAGGAAATCTCGGACATCTCCCGCGCGCTCAAGTCGCTGGCTAGAGAGCTAAATATCCCAATCGTCGCCCTTTCCCAGTTGAATCGGGGGGTCGAGCAGCGGGAGGATCACCGGCCGATGCTCTCAGACCTCCGGGAGTCCGGGGCAATTGAGCAGGATGCGGACGTCGTCATGTTCATCTACCGCGACGACTATTACAACAAGGACACCGAGGAGAAAGGGATCGCCGAGATCATCATCGCAAAACAGAGGAACGGCCCGATTGGGACGGTCAGGCTGGTCTGGCTGCCCGATTATACGATGTTTGCAAATATGACCCGCGGCAAGGGGAAGGACCGTCCGCCGGTTGACTGAATATTTCACGCCGTACAGGGAAAGTTGTACAAAAAACCGGTAGGTTGCAAGTTCTTTTGTCGTTTAAAAAATCAATGGCATTTGTCTTAAATCTGTGTTAATATGGGGAACGTGTCACGAACGATAAAATTACCTATGCAATCCTAAAGGAGGCAGGAGCAAATGTACACGTGGGATGATATTCACAAAGTAGACCCTGAGGTTGCGGATTTAATAAAGAAGGAGTTTGAACGCCAGAATACTCACATCGAGCTGATCGCGTCTGAAAACTGGGCGAGCAAGGCGGTCATGTCCGCTCTTGGAACAGTCCTTACCAACAAATATGCGGAAGGATATCCGGGACGCCGCTACTACGGCGGATGCGAGTGCGTGGACGAGATTGAAGAGCTGGCCAGGAACCGTGCGAAGGAACTGTTCGGATGCACATTTGCAAATGTCCAGCCGCATTCCGGCGCCCAGGCCAATTTTGCGGTCTTCTATGCGCTGCTGCAGCCCGGCGACACGTTCATGGGGATGAGCCTTGACGAAGGCGGGCACTTAACCCACGGCTCTTCGGCAAATGTAAGCGGCAATTATTTCCATGCCGTCCCCTACGGCGTGGACGAGAACGGATTTATAGATTACGATGCGTGCGAGCGTATTGCCAGGGAATGCAAGCCGAAGCTCATCGTTGCCGGCGCTTCCGCCTACTGCCGCACCATCGATTTCAAGAGGCTGCGGGAGATCGCCGACTCCGTGGGAGCCTATCTCATGGTCGACATGGCCCATATTGCCGGCCTTGTCGCGACGGGATACCATCCGAGCCCGATTCCGTATGCGCACGTCGTCACGACGACGACCCACAAGACCCTGCGCGGGCCTCGCGGCGGCATGATTCTGTCGAGCATTGAATTTGCAAAAGAGCACAAGCTCAACAAGGGCATTTTCCCGGGAACCCAGGGCGGCCCGCAGATGCATTCCATCGCCGCGAAGGCGGTCATGCTGAAAGAAGACCTCTCCGATGAGTACAAGGCCTATGCCGGCCGGGTCATCGAAAACGCCCAGGCGCTTAGCAAAGGCCTTATGGACAGGGGAGTCAGCATCGTCAGCGGTGGAACGGATAACCACCTGATGCTGATTGACCTCCGGGGCAGCGAGCTGACAGGCAAAGAGCTGGAGGCCCGCCTGGATGCGGCCCATATCACTGCAAATAAAAACACGGTTCCCCGGGATCCGAGAAGCCCGTTCGTTACGAGCGGCATCCGCCTTGGAACGCCGGCGGTCACGACCCGCGGCATGAATACTGAGGATATGGATAGAATCGCCGAGGCCATTGCGCTCGTGATAGAGAGCGAGGAGAATATCGGCCAGGCGAAAGAGATAGTCCGGACCCTTACCGAGAAGTATCCGCTGGAGGCGTAAAGCATTCTATTTTTGCGATTGCATGACAAAGCTGTTATCTGATGCCTTGTCATCCTGAGCGAAGCGAAGGATCTTTACATAGCGTTATTCATATTTTCGAGAGGATGTGATAAGTATGATGAACAAGAATACGCAGCGCATCGTGATTGCGATTATTGCAGTCATGCTTGCCATAATCATGATCCTGAGCATGGTCGCTCCCGCCCTCGCCGCCGAAGGCCAAGAGCCGGTGGAGGAGACTGCTCTGGAAGCGGATGTAGGAAATCCTGCGGAAGATGAGGCGCTTCCTGATAATGACGGTACGGCCGGGCAGGATGGCGGGAGCGATGCGGTCAGTGCGGAAGCTTCCCTGGCTGGCGGCGAAGGCGATGCCGGAGATGCGGAAGCTGCGGCTGCCGATTCCGCAGGAACAAGTCAGACAGATAACGGAAATTCAAAAGAGGGCGCAGCATCAAAAGATGCTGCCGCTAAAGGTGCAGATAAATCGGAAGCCGGTAAGGCTTCCGATATTTCGCTTGATGCGGACCAGAATGCCCGCATCCTGGATGGTGTTAAAATCGGGGAAGTGGATGTTTCCGGGATGACCGAGGAGGAGGCAAATGCAGCCGTGAACGCCCATGTCGCCGAAATGCAGTCGTCCGTGCTGACAGCTAAGGCGGACGGGCAGGAGATGTTCGCGGCCGTTAGCGACCTGGGATTTGCATGGACAAATCAAAATGTCGTCTCCCGCGCCTTGGCTCTCGGGAGGAAGGGAAATATCCTGGAGCGCTACAAGGCAAGGAAAGATCTGGCCGTGAACGGGATCGACCTTCCGATAGAGAGGGAGTTCAGTTCCGAGGCCATGCACGGGTTCATTTCCCAGTGCGCCGCCACCGTCAACCGGCTTCCGGTTGAACATGACCTCCAGATGAATCCAGATGGCACCATCGCAGTCGTGGAAGGCTCAAACGGCATCCAAGTCGACGAGGCATCTTCCTACAGCGCCATGCTTCTCTACATGAATACGGGATGGAGAGGCGGGGCGCCGGAATTTGCCCTCACGACAACCGTCCTGCCGCCCCAGAGAGACCTGGCGCAGCTATCCCTCGTGAAGGACGTCATCGGGACCGGCGACACGGATTACAGCGGGAGTTCTGCCGAACGCGAGCAAAATATCCTGAATGGGACAAATCTCGTATCCGGGCATGTCTTAATGCCGGGCGAGCAGTTCTCGCTGCTTGAACACGTGGTGCCGTTCACGGCAGAAAACGGCTATGCGCCCGCGCCGTCCTATGCGGAGGGGTCGGTCATCGATACATTTGGCGGGGGCATTTGCCAGGTATCAACGACCCTCTATCTCGCCGTTTTGCAGGCGGAGCTGCAGGTTGACGAGCGTTTCTGCCACTCTATGATGGTGCAGTATATAGAGCCGTCCAAGGATGCCGCGATCTCCGAAGATGGCGGCAAGGATTTGAAATTTACAAATAACACGGACGCGCCGATTTATATCCATGGCTCCGCGGGAAATAATGCGCTGCATTTTTCGATATACGGGATGGAGACGAGGCCGGCGGACAGGATAGTTCAGTACATCAGCAACGTGCTGTCCCAGACGGACGTGCAGTTCATTTTTCTGTCGGACGAGAATCTGCCGGCCGGGACGGTCATACAGTCCGGGAATCCCCACATCGGCTATGAGGCGGAACTTTGGAAGGAGACGACTTGGAACGGAGAGACCACCAGAGAGTGGATTAACGAGAGCAGTTATCGGATGACGCCCATTACCATCACCGTCGGCGTGCAGACGGCCGATCAGGCTCTCAAGGATAGCCTTATGGGGGCGGTTGCGGCGGAGCAGCTGGACCAGATTAACGGAATCCTTGTCGGCGCGGGGCTGATGGCCGGCTGATCTTGTGGATTTAACGGCCTGTGTGTCATCCTGAGCGAAGCGAAGGATCTTTTACCATCAACAGGCGCTATATGTGAAAGCTCCTTCGTTAGCGCTCAGGATGACAAGTTTGAAACTTTGTTTCAAATCTACCATTAACGGCACCTGCGCATATGCGCAGGACCAGAAAAGAGGTAAAAATGAGGATGACTGTACAGTTTTTGGAGCGGTAGTATAGAAATGAATGGAAGAATATATGTGCTGGGCAACATTGCCCATGATGCGACAAAGTATATTTGTGATAAGAAGAAGGGGGGACTTTCGGTTAAGTTCCCTCCTTTTTTCATGCGCCTTGTCGGGCAGTTCTGTATGGATGGGGATGAGGAATCCCGAAGAATCAGGGAAAGCCTGCCGGAAATCAGGGAGGCAGCGGCCTACTGCGAAGAGATGGGGGAGGGCGGAATATTGAACGCCCTCTGGTACATGGCGGAGTCGCTGGGGACGGGATTTGAAATCCGCCTGAGAAGCATCCCGATCGCGCAGCAGACGGTGGAGGTTCTGGAGGCCTATGACGTAAACCCTTATTACGCCCGTTCGCGCGGCGCTTGGCTCGTGCTGGCGGGGGACGAGGCTCGGCTTGTGCAGATATTTGCGGATCGGGAGATACCGTATGCGCAGATCGGCTTCGCAAACGACCTTCGGGTACGCACGATCTTGAATGGGGACAGCGTGCGTTACTTGGATCGCCCGCAGGTAGATGCGCTGAATAAAATAGAGTGACGGCCTGAGCGTGAGCGAAGGATCTTTACCATCTACAGCGGCTTTCTGTAAAAGATCCTTCGCTACGC
>JAUMWM010000177.1 GCA_030529705.1 Lachnospiraceae bacterium | reverse complement strand
AAGGTCCGTCCCCATGGGCCGAATTTTTTCGGTCCAAAAGGTCCGTCCCCATGGGACAATCAGCCAAAGTACGCCACGCCCGACTCGAAGATGCGCATATCCTGCTCGCCGTAGATATTCACGGCGACGCCGTTGCCCCGGCGCTCCACGTGCGCCATCTTCCCGAACACGCGGCCGTCCGGCGAGGTGATGCCCTCGATGGCATTGTAAGATCCGTTGACGTTCCACTCCTCGCTTAGGGAAACATTCCCGAACGGGTCGCAGTACTGCGTGGCGACCTGGCCATTTGCAAACAATCTGTCAAGCCACTCGCCGGAAGCCACGAACCGCCCCTCGCCGTGGGAAGCCGGATTGACGTACACGCCGCCAAGGTCAGCTTTCAGCATCCACGGGCTCTTGTTTGAGACCACCTTCGTGTAGACCATGCGTGAAATATGGCGGCCGATCGTGTTATAAGTGAGCGTCGGCGAATCGGCATTCTGCCCCGTAATCGTCCCGTTCGGGACCAGTCCCAGCTTGATCAGGGCCTGGAATCCGTTGCAGATACCGAGCGCAAGGCCGTCCCGCTCGTGAAGCAGCTTTTCGACCTCCTCGCGAATCTTCGCATTCTGGAAGGCGGTAGCAAAGAACTTCGCCGACCCGTCCGGCTCGTCGCCCGCCGAGAAACCTCCCGGGAACATGATAATCTGGGCCTGGCTGATTTCCTTTGCAAATTCCGCAACCGACTCCCTGATATCCTCCGCCGTCAGATTTCGGAAAACGGTGGCGGTGACGGTGGCGCCTGCATTTTCAAATGCCCTCGCCGTATCGTACTCGCAATTCGTCCCCGGCATGACAGGAATAAACACGTGCGGCTTCGCTGTCTTATTCTTGCAAATGTACACGCTGTCAGCCTGATAAAGCCCGCGGTCCGCGTCAAGCGGAACATCCACCCCGGCGTGCGTACGGAATACGTCCTCCAGCGTCCCGGTCCAGCTTCCGAGCATCTCGTCCAGGGAAATGCACGCATTCCCATAGCGGAACATGCCGTCTCCCGCTACTTCGCCGATTACCCGATAGGAGGACGCCAGATTTCCGACCTGCCCATCCTTCACTTCTACAAGCAAATCGCCGTAAGAAGGCGAGAAGAAATCGCGCGGATCAAGGTTGTGCTCAATCTTCACGCCGAGCCGGTTGCCGAAGGCCATCTTGGCGGCCGCGGCAGCGATCCCGTGCCGTTCCAGCGCATAGGCGGAGACGATCCGCCCGGCCTGCATATCCTCCCGAGCCTTCGCATAGACTTCCAACACTCCGCTGTAAACCGGCAGTTGATACGCATCCCTCGGAATGCGGATCCAGACAAGCTTGTTGCCCGGCGTTTTCAGTTCCGGCGTGACGATATCCCCCTCCTTTGCGACATCGACGGCGAAGGAGACCAGCGTCGGCGGCACGTCAATCTGTTCAAATGTCCCCGACATCGAGTCCTTTCCGCCGATGGAGGGGAGCCCGTACCCAATCTGGGCGGCATAAGCGCCGAGAAGAGCCGCAAATGGCTGGCTCCATCTGGACGGGTCCGAAGTCATTCTCCGGAAATACTCCTGGAAAGTGAAACGGATCTTCGTGACATCGCCGCCGGATGCGGCAATTTTCGCCATGGAATCCGTCACGGCCCAGACTGCTCCGTGGTAAGGACTCCATTTGGACAGATACGGGTCAAAACCGTAGCTCATCAGGGTGACGGTCTGCGTGTTTGCCCCAAGCACTGGGACTTTAGCGGCCATAGCCTGGGTCTCGGTCAGCTGATATTTGCCCCCGTACGGCATCGTGACCGTGCCTGCTCCGATAGACGAGTCGAACATTTCCACAAGCCCCCGCTGCGAGCAGGCATTGAGGTCGGCCATGGTGGCCAGCCACTGGCTGCGGATATTTGCAGAATCATCCACATCGGTCGGGGCAAATGGCGACACATTCAGCTCCGAGTCCCCGAAATTCGGCACGTCTACGAGGACGGAGGCTCTCTGATGGGCTCCGTTCGTGTCCAGAAAATCCCTGGAGATGTCCACAATCTTGCTGCCCCTCCAATACATGACGAGCCTCGGCTCCTCCGTGACCGTGGCGACGATGGTCGCCTCCAGGTTCTCCTCGTGCGCATATTTCATAAATTCATCGACATCTTTCGGATCGACCACGACCGCCATGCGCTCCTGGGATTCGGAAATGGCAATCTCCGTGCCGTCAAGGCCGGCATACTTTTTCGGTACCTTGTCGAGGTCGATATTGAGGCCTCGTGCCAGCTCCCCGATAGCCACGGACACGCCGCCTGCGCCGAAGTCATTGCACTTCTTAATAAGATGGGCGGCCTCCCGGCGGCGGAACAGCCTCTGGAGTTTCCTCTCCGTCGGGGCATTTCCCTTTTGGACTTCTGCGCCGCACTCCGTTGTCGATTTCTCGGTGTGGACTTTTGACGAACCCGTGGCGCCGCCGATTCCGTCGCGGCCCGTACGCCCGCCGAGCAGGATGATCACATCGCCCGGGTCGGAATTTTCCCGGATGACAGCGCTGCGGGGCGCCGCTGCGATGACCGCGCCAATCTCCATTCGCTTGGCAACATAGTCGGGGTGATAGATTTCTTTGACGTGACCGGTCGCAAGGCCAATCTGGTTGCCATAGGAACTGTAGCCGTGGGCGGCCTGGCGGACAAGCTTCTTCTGGGGCAATTTGCCTTTCAGGGTCTCGCTCTGCGGCCTGGTCGGATCCGCCGCGCCAGTCACCCGCATGGCCTGGTATACATAGGTACGGCCGGAGAGCGGGTCGCGAATCGCGCCGCCGAGGCAGGTGGCCGCGCCGCCGAACGGTTCGATCTCCGTCGGGTGATTGTGGGTTTCATTCTTGAAATTGATGAGCCACTCCTCTTCCTTCCCATTTACATCGACCGGAACGATGATCGAGCAGGCGTTAATCTCATCGGATTCTTCCTGATTGTCAAGCTTGCCCTCCGCCTTCAGCTTCTTCACGCTGAGGGTGGCAAGATCCCAGAGGGAGACATATTTGTCATCCCTTCCCTTATATATCTCGTCCCGGTGGGCGAGGTACATCTTAAACGTATCCTCGAGGGGCTTCCTCATGTCGCCATCCCTGAAATTCACTTCGGTAAGCTCCGTCTGGAACGTCGTGTGGCGGCAGTGGTCCGACCAGTAGGTGTCCAGCACGCGGATTTCCGTGATGGACGGATCCCTCTTCTCCACATCCAGATAGTGCTCCCGGATGAACAGGAAATCCTCATAGGTCATAGCCAGTCCCAGGGACTGATAGAGCGCCTCGAAATCATTAAACGGCATGGTGCCAAACCCGGCAAGTATTGCGACATCAGCCGGTTCCGGATAGTCGGCTTCTAGCGTCTCCGGTATCGCTTCCCCTGTGGCGCGGGAGTCTACCGGGTTGATGCGGTCATTCTTAAGCTTCTCGAAATCCTCATCGGAGATGTCCCCGATGACCATGTATGTCGTGGCTGATCGGACCGTCGGCACCTCGTTTTCATCAAGGAAGCGGATGCACTGCTCGGCGGAATCCGCCCTCTGATCGAACTGGCCGGGCAGATATTCAACGGAGAACACGCGGTAGTTCCCTTCCGGCATCGGAAGCTGATCTTCATAGAGATCGTCAACGGGCGGTTCTGCGAAGACGGTCCTGATTGCATTTGCAAAAGTCTCATCCGAAATGTTTTCCACGTCATATCGGATAAATATGCGGATATTTTCGATACCATCTATGTGCAGATAATGCGTTGCCTCGTGAAGGAGTTCCTTTGCCGCTACCCCGTAAGCCGGTTTCTTTTCAACGTAAACTCTTCTGACCATTCCATCCTCCTGACTTTGGCATAGTCCGTGCCATCCTGTTTTTATACAAATTTTATGGAAAAACTCGTGATATCATTATATAATCGCAAGGTGAGATTTGCAATATTTCGTCCCGCGGGGACGGTCCTTTTGGGCCGAAATATTTTGGTCCGCGGGGACGGTCCTTTTGGGCCAAAAAAATTTGGCCCAAAAGGACCGTCCCCGCGGGCTGAAACGGCGTACTTGACAAATCGCCATATTTCTGGAAATATATACTCGCAGAAATCAAAAACATATAGTAAAATAGACTTTGTTTATAGTCAAGGATGGTGACGAAGGTTGCTGTTCACGCTCCCAAACCCAATTCTTCAGAATTTGGTGTCATCCTAAGCGTAGCAAAGGATCTTTTACTTAAACCAAACGCTTTGTAACTGCTCAACAGGTCATCGTAAAGCCTGTCATCCTGAGCGTAAGCGAAGGATCTTAAACCCAAAGCATACTTTTATGATAAAGATTCTTCGCTTACGCTCAGAATGACAAGAGGTGCTGAGTAGTTACCAACGCTTTATAAAAAAATCCTTCGCTTGCTCTCAGGTTGACAAAATGTCTTTCGCTTGAACTCAAGATGATATATGATTCCAGCGCAAAATGGGCATTTTACACTGAAATCATATAGGAGACAGACAGTTGGCGTGAACAGAATTAATGATTCCAGTGCAAAATGGGCCTTTTTCCCTGTGCGGTCTTTTTGTCCCATCTTGCACCACAACATCTGGGAACGATGCGCCACATCGCCCCCAGATGTTGTGGCACAAGCTGGAACAAAAATCCTCGCACAGGGAAAGATGCATTTTGCACTGAAATCATTAATGAAGCTTTGACAACCCACGCTCACACATGGAAAGGACAGGCGCAGCCAGTCTCTTCCGTGTAGAAAAGGAGGCTACCATATGAAAAGACGTATCATCGCAATTCTTATGACACTCGCCCTTGCCGGGACATTTGTGGCTTGCGGCGGCTCGAAGGAAGGCGCGGAGAATGCCGTTGTCGCTGACGAAAGCATCGCCGACCTCAGCATATCCTCTTCCGGCGCAACGGCGGAGAGCGTGTCCGCGGCCGGCGGCACTTCTGCAAATGCAGCAACCACCACTCCTGCCGCTTCCGCATCTACGGCAGGGCAGACTGGCGGGACAGATATAATTACACCGATTCCGGCTCAGGAATTTGACGAAAACGGCCAGCCTGTCGCGAGCGCGCAGACGGATGGCCAGACAGCTTCAAGTGATGCAAATAACGCCGCCGGCACATCCTCAGGAGCCGTGAGCGGCCAAGCGACGGCCGGCACGTCTACAGGTACCGCCGCCGGCACGACCACAAGCGGAACCACGGCAGATGCCGGCATGCCGAAAACTATGCTCGTCACGAAAGATATCAATGTCCGCGACGGGGCGGACATTGAGGCGGATATCCTCGGCGGTTATGACGAGGGTGATGAGATCACCGTGACCGGCATGGAAGGCGAATGGTATATCGTAGAATATTACGGCGAGACGGGTTACGTCAACTCTAAGTACCTGAAGGCAGTAGATTCAACATCTGAATCGGGAAGCACTTCCTCAGATGAGGCCGGTTCTGCCAACTCAAAGTATGGAAAGCTCATCGATGGTGACGGAGATCCGGTAGACCTCCGCTACTATGACGGCTCCTATGAGATTTATGACGAGGATGGGAACAGGGTTTATATCGAAGGCGTGAATGACTGATGCGTGGATGTAAAATTTTCGGCCCGCGGGGACGGTCCTTTTGGGTCAAGCAG
>JAUMWM010000176.1 GCA_030529705.1 Lachnospiraceae bacterium | reverse complement strand
AAGGACCGTCCCCGCGGGCCGAACCCGCAGGCCGAACCCGTGGCCGAACTGGTCCATCAGGCTCTCATATGGCCTCCGCCCATGCCAAATCCGTAAACTGTGGCCGCCTCTCCGCTATCGTCCACCGTCGTCACGGTTCCCGTCAGCGTGATCTCGCAGGTTTTTTCGCCGTCCAGATATAGGGCGTATGTCCCGCCCTCCGAGAGGCCGCTCCCGGCGAACTGGAACATGCCGGCCACCTTCGTCGTCGTGATGGTTGCGATTTCCTTCTTCGAGGAGTTCTTCAGGGATATCTTTGTGCCAGCAGCAACATTGTCCGAGAAGAGAACCGTGAGCGCGCAGCAGCTCGAATCCTCGGATATAGTCTGCAGCATGCCCTGCGAGCCGATCGCCGTCATCGTTCCGCCGCTCATCATGTAAGAATTTCCGTAATCGAAGGAACCGTTGCCGCTGTCCGTCGGACCTTCCACGATAACCGTTCCGCCCGTCTGGGTGATGTCCGTGTTGGCATCCAGACCGTCGCCGCCGGAATTCACGTAAAGCCTGCCGCCGGTTATGGTCAGATATCCGGCGGACTCCCCGAACATCATCCCTCCTCCGGGCATGCCGCCCATGCCATTATTCGAAAATCCGCTCGGCCCGTCGAAACCGCTCTCATCCGAAAAAACACCCGGTCCGCCGAAACCGCTCTCGTCCGGGAAACCGCCCGACCCGCCGAAGCCGCTCTCGTCCGAAAAGCCGCCAGGCCCGCCAAAACCGCCGGCACCTGTGCCGCTCCCCGCTATTCCTGAAACATTTTCCGGCCTCGAATCAGAACCGACCGTTCCGGAACCGTTCATTCCGCCGCCCATAGGTCCCGCAGAAAAGCCGGCATCCGAAGTAATCTCCCCGCCTGCCGCATTCACGCCGTCATCGGAAGCCGTTACGGAAGTGTCGCCTCCCGAAATATTGATGTTGACCGCCTCAAGGCCCTCGTAACAATCCTCTATGACGATCGTCCCGCCTGAGATTTCCAACGTGTCATCCGCATGAATGCCGTCATCTCCGGCATTTGCCGTAAGCTTCCCGCCCGAAATGAGCACCTGGTCATCGCTGTGCAGGGCGTCGTCATATGTATCCATTTCAAATGCGCCGCCGCTTATCTCAAGGACTCCCCCGCATTTGATCCCTTTTCCAAATGCAGTGCCGCTGCCGGAATCCGTATCGTCATATTCATCGGCAATCTCGGCCGCCTGCAAGGCCTCAGCGGAAGCGGAGGATTCATCCGTGGATGCCAGCATTTGAAAACCCATGGATTTTACATACGCTCCGTTTTTCAGCGTTCTCCGCCCTTCACCGGCTGCAAGTATCTCCAAACCGATATGTGCGGTTTCGGCTGTTGCGGCCGTTTTCTGCGTTTCTCCAGGTTTTCCTTCCTTTGAGCCGCTTTCCGTCACGCTTCGGTCCGCTTCCGAACCGCCCTGTGTCCCGCCTGATTCTTTTTCTGAGGCAGATTCTCCGGAGAGCCCTGCCTCGCCCGCAGAATCCCTCTTTCCGAAACCTCTGCCGAACTCCCGTCCGCCCGGAAATCCCTGGCCTCCGAAACCCCATTCGGAGCTTTCGCGGACGGCATTTGCCGAGCCTCCTCCCGTCTTAATCGCGAATTCGCCGCCTGAGATAAGTATGGACCCCGCCGCATCGATCGCCTCGTCGCCGGACGTGAGGACAAACTCCCCGCCCTCGATGTAGGCAAATCCCCGATCCGATACCTCGACATTTGTCGTCTTTAAGGCATCCCCGCCGCTGGTTATTTCAAATGTCCCGTCCCTTATCTCAAGCCTGTCCTTGCCGCTGATTCCGTCGTCAACAGCATCTACGACGTATGTGCCGCCCAAAATCCGCAGGTCATCCTTGCTCTGGATTCCGTTATTGTGTTTCGCATTCACCCTGAGCGTCCCCGAGCCGTTGAAGACCAGGTCCGCCCGGCTGTATATCGCGGCCGAAAGATCCGTATCCGAGTACGTCTCACTGTCCGTCACGACATTCTCCGTGCCGCCCTCAAGCGAGACCGTCACTTTGTCGCTCTCAATGATCTGGATGGCGGGCCCGTCCGGACTGGTGATGGATATCCCGTTTAAAATCAGGCGCACCTTTTCCTTCTCGCCCGCATTCACCGTGATTTTGCCATTCAGCGAGCCTTCGAATACATAAATCCCGCCCGCGGTAACGCTTACGTCCGCTCCGTCAGCGGAAATGCCGACGCCGTTTCCTTTGATCGTCACGGAGTCGCCATTTGCGGTAACTCTCATGGCCGCAGAGGGCGCCCACTTTTCATATTTGTCAGAGGATTTGAAGTTGACCATCTCGGCCGTGACTTTCGAGTAAATGATTTCCGAAGCGGTGTCATTTGCAGAATTGTCTGTATTGCTGGCCGTAACAGCCTCTGCCGTCCCGCTGTTTACCGCACTTGCCGCATCCGCTTGACCGTTTTCTGCGCTTGCCGCATTCGCCCCGACATTTCCAGCCTCTGCCGGATTCGCCTCGCCGTTTTCCGCTCCGACCGCATCCGCTCCGCCGTTTTCCACTCTTGCCGCGCCTACCGCATCCATTCCTCCGTTGCCCACACCTGACGTATCCGCCGTTAAGCCGCTCCCAAAACCGGAAGCCGTCGACTCGTCAGCCGTTCCTGCCGTGGTCGCCTGCCCTGCTCCGCCGCAAGCGCTCATGCACAATGCGGCGGCCATGATGACGGCAAGAACGCATTTTCCACTACTCTTTCTCATCATACTTATGTTCCCCATATACTGAAATCATTCCGACTTTGTCATCCTGAGCGAAGCGAAGGATCTTATACCAACAGCATCTATGATACATGCATTTGTTGTACGTAAAAGATCCTTCGCTTACGCTCAGGATGACACGAGATGTCAAGTCGCTGTAAAATCTTAAAAGGCTGCCGCACCTCTCATGCAGCAGCCTTTTTGATGCCTCATCCAGCAGTTTCTCAGAAGAAAAACATCCCCCCATGCCCGCCCAGGCAACAGTTGCAGAAAAGATTTGCAAGACACAGATACGTGCAAAGCTGCGAATTCGAATCGCCAAGCCCGCCGAAGCCATAGTTCTGGTTCTGGTGCTGGTACCATGTCCCGCCATTTTGAATTTGCTGCAAATGCGATGCGTAAAGCTGGTTCCCCGGCTCCATGTCCACCGCCCGCTTGGCAAATTCAAGCGCCTTCACATTGCTCCCAAGCCCCCTGTTCGCCATGGACGAATAATAATACCACCGCGCGCCGCGCCTCTCTATCGGAACGCCGTTCAGCGCATTGAGGGCCTCCTGATAATATCCGTTGTTTATATAATTGCGGGCCGCCTGCTCCTCATTGGACTCGCCCTGCGTCTGCTGGGCCCTCTGCTGCTCGGAATACTGTTGCCACTGGTTAAAGAAATCTGCAAAACTGCCATACGCTCCAAAATTGGCATACCTGTCGCGCGTATAATCTCCGTCCCGGCTCTGGTCATAGCCCTGCTGCCCGTAAGCATTGCTTCCGTAGCCCCGGCCGTTCCCATAGCCGCCATAGCCCGCATTCCCGTAGCCGCCCGGACCGTATCCCGCATTCCCATAGGGGCTCGTGCCGCGTTCCCGCGCGTCCACAATCTGCCGGTACGCTTCCTGGATTTCCTTGAAACGCTCCTCGGCGTACTCCGGGTTGTCCGGATGCTGATCCGGATGCCACCTTTTACTCTGATCTCTATAAGCCTTCTTCAGTTCGGCGTCCGTGCAGGACTCGCCGACTTCGAGGACTTTGTAGGGATTCCCTATCATCCGCCGACCTCCATCTCCTCGATTTTTAACTGCGCTTATGATAACTACGGGCAGCGTATGGATTCCCTATCATCTGCCGACCTCCCTCTCCTCGCGCTTCTTCCTGGCCAGGTCAAATTTCATCCACACGCCGGAATAGATAATGTTCCGCAGGATGTCAACATCCTGGATGACGGGCAGTTTTTCAAATGCCTTCGCGCTCTCCGACATCATCATCATGAGCGTGTTCTCGACCAGGGCTTCAAAATCCCTGCGCTTCATCTCCGGCGTCCACGGATTATATTCGCCCTTCTTTACATCCTTGTCCAGGTCATCGTATGCGTCCAGGAGGTAAATGAATTTGCCCAGATAAAAGCCAATCGTCCTCAGTTCGTCCGCCCACTCATCCTCCTGCATGACAAATACCTCAGCGGTAAACATGCCGGTGTAGCCCGCTATCCGGTCCAGATCGTACTCTCCGGCGTCTTCTGCGTTTCTGAGGGCTTCGACATTTGTCCTGATCGCCTCGGCCTGGCGGGGATAGTTTAAGGCGACGCGATCCGCGCTTCTATGAACCTTCGCCGCAAATGCCCTCGCCTTCAGGCTCCCGTCGTCCCTCACGTCGTCCAAAGCCTTGTAATAAGCCAAAAGAATCCCCATATCGGCGGCATACTCCACCACCTCGTTTAACAGCATGTCGTGCCGCCTTACGGGATGGGTCAGGCAGCGATGGCGCTCGCCAACAAGCGGCTTCTCATACAGCCCGTTCAGCAGGATTGCGAGAAAGTTCATGTCATAGGTGAGCGCAAGCTCCCCCGCGATGCCGTGCCTTTTGCCCAGCATCCGGCAAAGGCCGCAGTAAAAGCTGCGGTAGCGGTCGTAATCCTTGATTTTCAGTTCTTTTTGATTGACTGTCACATAACCAAACATGCGGGAACCCATTTTAGGATTCGGACATAAAGAAGCGCTTCAAGTTGCTCAGGATTTATTATCGAGCGCAGTCGGAAAAGCAGCAAATTGAATCATTAATTTATGGATGAATCCTTACCTTTATTTTAAAACGCGAATCACAGGTTATCCGTTTTTAAGAGACTTTCGTCCCTTCAAACCGTCTTCTCAAATGTATGATGGCACTTCGGGCACGAAATTCTGATATGCCCTTTGCCTTTCGGCACCCTTATGTCCTGTCCACATCCGGGACACGTAAAATGCTTATAATCCTTCCGATCGTCAAACCGCTTCTTTCTCACGCGGAAGAATTTCCTGATTTTCTCGGTTCTAGCCAGAAACCATTCATTCTCAGCCGCCCTTTTGGCATAATTGCGGGAAAACAGGCGGAAGTAAGTATATAGGAACAGGATCCATATGACGCCTTGGAAGATGGCATTGCGAAACAGGAACGAAATGACGATGAGGATGATCAGCACGGTGGTCAGAAACCTTCCGAGGTCATCCGACCCATATCTCCCAATCATGAAGCGGCGGAAGCCGTTGCCGAGCCTGTCAAAAAAACCCTTCATAATAATCTCCCCAATTCTAATTTGTTCCATCTGTACGGTTGCCCATTGTTTTGCTTTTGCCTGATGTCTTGTCATCCTGAGCGTAGCGAAAGATCTTTACCATCTACAGCGGCTTTATGTAAAGGTCCTTCGCTACGCTCAGGATGACACCCAATATACCATGGGTACAGGCGATTTTGGCGTGGAAGAGTGAACAGTAACCGAATTTTGATTATTGGAACTGTGTAAGCAGTTCCAATATATATCTAATGAAAACTATCTTCAAGAAAACTCTGTCAATTTATGAAACTTTTAGGGATTTTCGGCCCGCGGGGACGGTCCTTTTGGGTCGAAAAAATTCGACCCAAAAGGACCGTCCCC
>JAUMWM010000408.1 GCA_030529705.1 Lachnospiraceae bacterium | reverse complement strand
AAATATCTTTTAAAAAATTTTTTCCGCCCCGGGGTGACGTAAATTTTGTGAAAAAAAATAACCACCCAAAAGGACCGTCCCCGCGGGCCGAAGAACCCTGACCGAAAAACAAAAAAGAATCTTGCATAACTTGCCTGATTAGTCTAAAATAGCCTTGTCTGTGGAATACGGATGAGGCTATTTCATGTATTCACATAAGCCGCACAAGGAATTCTTTCGGCTTACGCCGAAAAAAAGCGGCTTTGCAGAAAGGGGAAGAGGCCGGCAGTGCCTCCCTCCGTCCTATTTTCTATTTCAGAGGAGGAATTTATGAGTAATACTGTAAAGAGGAACGTCATCGTCGGACAGTCCGGCGGCCCGACATCCGCAATCAACTCTTCGCTGGCAGGCGTTTACCGCTCGGCAAAAGAACGCGGCTACAACAAAGTTTATGGAATGATCCACGGCGTACAGGGCCTCATGAAAGGCCACTACATCGACCTTTCCGAGCATATCCAGAGCGGTCTTGATGAAGAACTTCTGAAGAGGACGCCGGCCGCATATCTCGGCTCCTGCCGTTTCCAGCTTCCGGAAATCCATGAGGACAGGGGAGTATTTGACAAGATTTTCCAGATTCTTGATGACCTTGAGATTGACTGCTTCATCTACATCGGCGGCAATGACTCCATGGACACCATAAAGAAACTTTCCGATTACGGCATGCTTACGGGTTCCAAGGTCCGTTTTGTCGGCTGCCCGAAGACCATCGACAACGACCTCGCCCTGACGGATCACACGCCGGGCTACGGATCAGCCGCCAAGTACATCGGAACTTCCGTCAAGGAAATCATCCGCGACGGCATGTCCATCCTGACTGCGCGCGGAACGGTCACGATCGTCGAGATCATGGGCCGCGATGCCGGCTGGCTTACGGGTGCCGCCTGCCTTGCCAAGGGCGAGGACTGCGTGGGACCGGACGCTATCTACCTTCCGGAGATCGCATTTGATGTTGATAAGTTCGTTGACAAATGCGAAGCGCTCCTCAAAGAGAAGAATTCCGTCGTTGTCTGCGTATCCGAAGGCATCAAGACGGCAGACGGCAAATTCGTAATGGAACTCGGCGACGGTATTGATTATGTTGACGCATTCGGCCATAAGCAGCTCTCCGGAACCGCCCGCGTCCTTGCAAATATCCTTTCCTCCCGCCTTGGATGCAAGACCCGCGCAATCGAGCTTTCCACGCTTCAGAGAGCGGCTTCCCACTGCGCTTCCCGTATCGACATCCTGGAGGCTTCCGAGGTCGGCGGCGCCGCGCTGGCGGCGGCAGACGAGGGCGACACGGGCAAGATGGTCGTTTTCGTTCGTACATCCGATGACCCCTATCAGGCCAATACGGAGGTAAAAGACGTTCACAAGATCGCAAATGAGGTGCGCTTCGTGCCGAGAGAGTGGGTGAATGAAGAGGGAACCTATGTAACGGATGAGTTTATCACATACGTCCGTCCGCTGATCCGCGGCGATGTTCCGCCCATCATGGTCGACGGTATTCCGCGCC
>JAUMWM010000175.1 GCA_030529705.1 Lachnospiraceae bacterium | reverse complement strand
CGTTCCAAGGCGGGCATCAAGGATCCGAAGAGGCCTATAGGCTCCTTCCTATTCCTTGGACCGACCGGCGTTGGCAAGACGGAGCTGGCGAAGACGCTTGCGGCAAGCCTTTTCGATGACGAGAACAACATCGTCCGGATCGACATGAGCGAGTATATGGAGAAATTCTCTGTGTCGAGGCTGATCGGAGCGCCTCCCGGATATGTGGGGTATGATGAAGGCGGTCAGCTCACGGAGGCGGTCCGCAGGAAGCCGTTCTCGGTCGTCCTCTTCGACGAGATTGAGAAAGCCCATCCGGACGTGTTCAACGTACTGCTGCAAGTGCTGGACGACGGGCATATCACGGACAGCCAGGGCAGGACGGTCGATTTCAAGAATACGATTATCATCATGACGTCCAACCTGGGCTCTCAATACCTGCTTGACGGCATTGATGCAAATGGCGAGATTGCCGGCTATGCCGTAGACATGGTGAAGAATGAGCTGAAAGGCCATTTCCGGCCGGAATTCCTGAACCGTCTGGACGAAGTCATCATGTTCAAGCCTCTCACGAAGGAAAATATTGGCGGCATCGTGGAACTGCTGATGAACGACCTGAATAAGAGGCTCAAGGAGCAGCAGATCAGCATCCGCCTTACGGATGCGGCGAAAGCGTACTGCATAGAGCAGGGCTACGATCCGGTGTACGGCGCGAGGCCGCTCAAGCGCTATTTGCAGCAGAATGTCGAGACTTTGGCAGCCAGGATCATCCTCGGGAGCGACATCCATGAAGGAGCCGCCATCATCATCGACGAGGAGGGCGGCGCCCTTGCGGGTCGCGTGACGGACGCGGTTGGTCTCGAATAAAAGATGGATCGGTTCTATTTCAACATTACGGATGCCTTGTCATCCTGAGCGGAGCGAAGGATCTTATACCAACAGCATCGGCTTCATATAAAAGATGGATCGGTTCTATTTCAACATTGCGGATGCCTTGTCATCCTGAGCGGAGCGAAGGATCTTATACCAACAGCATCGGCTGCATATAATTGAAAGAAGATCCTTCGCTTGCGCTCAGGATGACATAATATTAAGTCAGGATGACATAATATTAAGACAGCCTGCTTGGCATCTCCCGTATGAAAACAGAAAAGCGGCCGTCCATAAAAAGGACGGCCGCTTTTTCATGCTCGTTTGTTCACGGAAAAAACCATAGAATTCATCCACAAATAAATAGATCAACTCAACTTGAAGCATTTGCTCATGTACGAATCCTTACTCCCAGGGGAACTTCGGACGCTCGTCCGGATATGCGAAATCTCCCCAATGGGTCTGGAACTGGTTCGTCTTCGGGTCGTAATCATAGTCAATGGATTCCAGCTTATCCAGAATATAATCCTTATCCGCGCATTCGCCCGCACAGAAAGAATCAAGATCCGGATAGAAGTCCCGGAGCTTGAGATTCACATAGCTGAGCAATATCATAGGATCTCTGGGCAGCATATACAAACCCCCATAACATAATAATTAGTATTCACACAGGATTCGGACGTTAAGTAAGACCGACCTGTACGGCTGGATGGGTTACATTGCCATCTTGGGCGTAAGAATCGTTTACGTACAACAAATGTTGCTGGTATAAGATCCTTCGCTTCGCTCAGGATGACAGGGCATCAGACAACCATTTCATCAGGGCAGTCGCACAGAAGCTCATCGACAACACAAGAGATGAGCATCAGAAAACCGTTACATCAGGGCAGTCGCACAGCTTTAGAAAATGAATCCTGAAAGTCAGAACGTCTCGCCCCGGTTGTATTTGTCAACAATCTTATTGATCCTGTCGACCGGATCTAAGAGCTGCGAGAGGGAAGCGTCATGGTTCAGCGTGTCGATGACGAGGGCCAGATACTTGCTCATATCGCAGTTGATATAGTAAGGTTTCTGAAGGAGCTCCTCCGGCTGGTAGACCAGGTTGGTCGTGATCAGCATGTCAAACAGCCCGCGCTTATAGGCGTCGTCAAAACGGGAAAGCCCGCTGGTGAAGATGCCGAATGTCGCGCAGATGAAAACCTTCCCGCAACCCTTGCGCTTTAAGACCTGAGCCGTCTCAAGAACCTTGTCTCCGGACGAAATCATGTCATCGATGATGATGATGTCTTTCCCCTCCACGTCGGAACCCAGGAATTCGTGGGCGAGGACGGGATGCTGGCCGTTCGTAACCGTCGTATAATCATAGCGCTTGTAGAGCATGCCCATGTTGATGCCGAGGACATTTGCTATATAGATGGCGCGGCTCATCCCTCCCTGGTCCGGACTTATGGACATCAGGTGGTCCGCATCGACCGTAAGTCCCTTGTTGTAGCGAAGGATGTTCTTGATGAACTGGTAGGTCGGCGACATGGACTCGAAGCCCGAAAGGGGAATCGCGTTCTGGACGCGCGGATCATGGGCGTCAAATGTAATGATGTTGTCAACGCCCAGATTTACGAGTTCCTGGAGAATATTTGCGCAGTCCAGGGATTCGCGGCCGGTCCGGATCTGCCGGCGCCCCTCGTAGAGGTACGGCATGATGACGTTGATCCGGTGGGCTTTGCCGCCGGCAGCTGCGATCACGCGCTTTAAATCCTGGTAGTGGTCGTCCGGGGACATGACATTTTCAAATCCGGCAATGTTATACGTGACGCTGTAGTTGCAGACGTCGACGAGGATGTAAAGGTCATCGCCCCTGACCGACTCCTTGATGACGCCCTTGCCCTCTCCGGAGCCGAAGCGGGGAGTGGACGCATGGATGATGAAGGAGTCGCGCACATAGCCATTGCTGCCTGAGACCAGCCCGTCTCCGACCCGCTTTTTCCGCCATCCTACCAGGTGGTTGTTGATTTTCCGCCCGATTTCCTGCGTGGAAAGCAGCGGGATGATGCCGAGCCTGCCGTCCGGCGAAGAACTCAGGACCGGTTTTTCCTGGGTATCTGTCGAGACGGTTTTTTCCTGTGTATCTGCCTGAACCTGTTTCTCCTGCGTATCTGCCTGGATGTTATTCATGTATTCCCTCCGGTTTTTTTCTTCTGAATCCTTATGTCGTTGCATGCCAGCCTGATAATGGAATAGTGGTTTATAATTCTCGATAATATCCGCTCGGAATAGAGGTCGACCAGCTCGTGCGGAGCGATATTGGTGGAGATTACTGTTGAGCGGTTATGGCGGATCCTCTCGTTAAGCACGTAAAAGAACTGGGAGGAGACAAATGTACTCGTGACCTCCGTCCCCAAATCATCGATCGTGAGGAAGTCAGCCTCCAGAATCATGCGTTCATAAGAGCTGTTCCGTCCTCCCCTTTCAAATGTTGCGTCCGCCAGAATCTCGAAAAACTCCCTGGCGGAGAAGTAAAGGGCCGAGTGCGTATCTTCGATGACCTCCTTCGCTATGCAGTGCGTCAGAAAAGTTTTTCCAACGCCCGCATTACCGTAAATGTATAAGTTGTTGTCCGGCTGTCCGATTTTTTTCGAAAAATGCAAGGCGGCGTTATAAGCGTTTCGTGCCAGCTGCTTTTCCGTTAAGCCTCTCGCTCCAACTTGTATTGTATCAGAATACCAGCCAAATGAAAAGTGACTGAAATTTTCTTTTTCAAGGATATTGCCGAGGCGGTACTCCTTGTAGAGCAAATCTATGGCCGCTTTCTTAAAACATGAGCATTTTTTCCCGTCTATGAGGCCCGTGTCATGGCACTCTCTGCAGTCGTATTGCATTTCAAGATAGTCAGCCGGGTAGCCGTGCTGCAAAAGGAGGGCGGACTTGGCCGCCCGTATATGCAAAAGTTCCTGCATATAGGTACTGATGTCCGCATCCGGGTCAAAAACGCGGATTCTTGCGGCCTGCACGCTCAGAGCGGAAATCCGGTTCGTCAGGCGGCGGTATTCGGGAATGACCCGATCTATTTCCTCTTCGCGATCGCGCAGTTCGTGGCGATGGGCATCCCGCTTTTCATCATATTGGCGCATGAGGGCGTCATATTGAGAGTTCAAAAGAGGCATGGCGGCATAGGTCCTTTCTTTTGGTGATCACTAACTCAGGCAGTTACCCTCCTGTTTATGAGGTGCGCGTCTCCGTCTTATTGCTTTCTTGTGCTTTTGCAGAAATGTCCACCAGCATGTCATCCAGGTCGCTTCCGTAACTGCGCTGCTCGAAATGGTAGAAGCTTCCGGACGGCATTCTCCCTTTCGCCGGGGAGGCGGTTTTCTTTTTCTGCTTATTTTCCCGTTTAGCCTTGTGGGCTTCATCTTCTTTTTTTACGTCATCGAGCGTCCTGACTCCCTTCTCGAACCAGTTCGTCAAAATCTTATCGGCGTAATGGATCGTCGGTTTTGCGATGGTCATGATCGTCTTGCTGCAGGCTCTCTCGATCATGTCCATTGAGAAGTGGTAGTCGACCATCCATTTGTCCATAATCTGAATCTCGCTGCTTATGGGGCTGTGGTCACGGATGCCGAGGGCTTTCAGAATCGTGTAATAATCCTTTTGGTAGTTTACGGCAACGGCCTTGGCCTCCTCTATGGTTTTGACGCCTTTCTTGTGCCAGCTCAGGCCGACGGTCTCGATGTAGTTTATGTTGGTATGGCCGATGTCCACGCAGTACTCAATGAGATATTCGATGAGGTCCGCGGACATATGGAGCTCGTCAAAAAAATAACCCAGCGTGTCGATGTCCCTGCGCGTCAGGTTGCGACCGAGGTACTGGCCGGAAACGAAGAGGAGGTACATGAAATCCGACGTGTTTTCGAGTTCCGTGATCCTTGCCGCGGTGAGCTGTTTTCGACCGGGGGCGTTGTTTCCATTTGCAGTTGCATTTTGCGCGGCTTCAAGGGGAAGCTGGACTATGTTCGCGCCAACCAAGAGAGACGGCGACCTTGTTGCATCTTGCACGGCTTCAAGGGGAAGCTGGACGGTTGCGTCATTTGCATTACGATTCTGGTCTGCCTCAAGCCCAGGGGCGGGAGCCGATTCCAAATCGGAAACCGAAACCTTTCCTTTGTCTTTGGCCTGGTCCAGCCATGGTTTAAAATCAGGGGCGGGAACCGGCATGTAATCTTTACCCTGGCTTTGGTCCCCTTTAAAATCAGGGGCAGGAACCGGCGTGTAATCTTTGCCCTGGCTTTGGTCTCCTTTTAAATCAGGGGCGGAAGTCGACTTGCAACCCTCGTTCTGGACGAATGCGTCAGGCTGAACTTGGGTTTCCTGTTTTTCTCTGCGTCCGGCGGAGGGATGGGATTTCCTCTCCTGGCTGGCAGGAAAACCGGATGGCGCCACATCTTCCGCCATCCCAATCGGGGCAAATGCCACCCCGGATATCTCGTCCCGCACATTCCGCGACAGGATGAGGACGCCGGTATTTTCCCAGTAGCGCAGGGCCCGCAGGATGTCCTTCTCCGTGCATGAGAGCCTGTCCGCGGCATCGGACAGGGAAAATGGCTGTCCGGACGCAGACAGGCGCAAAAGCAGCAGATAGACTTTTACGAATTCGCCGTTGGCGCGCGACATATGGCCGTCCACGAACTCGTTCGGAACCAGCGTCATGTTTTGCGGAAAACAACAGCTAAGACTTATTTTGCTCATGCGTCACCTCGGAAAATAGATTGGTTAATTGAGTATAACACATGTGGGAAAATCTGCATCCACAAAATTATCCACATTCGGCCCGCGGGGACGGTCCTTTTGGGTCAAAAATTTTCGGCCCGCGGGGACG
>JAUMWM010000407.1 GCA_030529705.1 Lachnospiraceae bacterium | reverse complement strand
AAAAGGACCGTCCCCACGGGCCGAAAATTTTTGACCCAAAAGGACCGTCCCCGCGGGCCGAAATATCCTGTTCACACATACGTATCGCCCTTGTCATCCTGAGCGTAGCGAAGGATCTTTTACATAAAACCGCTGTAGATTGTAAAAGATCCTTCGCTTACGCTCAGGATGACATGGGTAGGTATTGGATGTGTGAACAGATAACTAATTATAGTATACTTTCCGCAAATTGTCATTCCGCGATGTTGAATCCTCCCTGCGAACACAATATAATAATTGTATATACAATACCATGCAAATACCCTTATTTCCAGGAGGCAAACCTTGAAACGCGTAGACAGCTTCCCAACAAATTCTATCAACGGCGTTGAATACTGCGCCGGCCATGTTCTGCCATTTGGCGCGACTCTCGGTGAAGGCGCAGTCAACTTCAGCATCTTCTCCCGCGATGCCACCGCCTGCACCCTTTTGCTGTACCATTCCGGGGAGGAGGAGCCATTTGTCAGAATCCCCTTCCCCAAAGAATTCCGCATAGGAAACGTTTTCTCCATGCAGGTGTTCGACCTGGACATCGAAGACGTCGAATACGCCTACCTGATGGACGGGCCAAACGACCCGAAGCTCGGCCTGCTCTTCGATCCGACCATGCCCCTGCTTGACCCCTACGCCAAATCCGTATCCGGCAGAACCACCTGGGGCAAAAAGACATTTACGGAGGCGTTCCCTAGCCACCTCGATGACGCTTTCCGTCACGACATTCCGGCAGATAATGGCAAAAAAACGCAGATGGTGGCGTCTTTCGGCCACCTTGATGACACTTTCCGTCACGACATTCCGGCAGATAACGGCAAAAAAACGCAGATGGAGGCGTCTTCCGGCCACCCCGATGACGCTTTCCGTCACGGCATTTCGACAGATAACGGCGACACGGCCCATATGGAAACATCTGCCGCCCCCCTCAAAAAAGCCCATTTTCGAGGAAAAGTCATCCACAATGACTACGACTGGGAAGGCGACCGCCCGCCCGAAATCCCGCTGGGTGACCTCGTCATCTACGAGGCCCACGTGCGGGGCTTCACCGCGCATAAGTCGAGCAAAGTCAGGCGGCCCGGCACCTACGTCGGCCTCCGTGAAAAAATCCCCTACCTCAAAGCGCTGGGCGTCAACTGCATCGAGCTGCTTCCGATCTTTGAATTTGACGAGCTGGAGAACCCCAGAAAATTCGAGGGCAAGCCCCTCTACAACTACTGGGGCTACTCGACCGTCTGCTTCTTCGCGCCGAAAGCGGGTTACTCGGCCTTGGGCAAATTCGGCCTGGAAGCGGACGAACTGAAAGCCCTGATCCGGGAACTCCACGCAAATGGCATCGAAGTCCTCCTGGATGTCGTCTTCAACCACACGGCGGAGGGGAACGAGGACGGCCCGGTCATCTCCTACAAAGGAATCGATAACCGAACCTACTACCTGCTCGCGCCTGGCGGCGGCTACTTCAATTTCAGCGGCTGCGGCAATACCATGAACTGCAACAACGCCGTCGTGC
>JAUMWM010000030.1:4167-19432 GCA_030529705.1 Lachnospiraceae bacterium | reverse complement strand
AGGACCGCCGCCCCGATCATCAGGAAAGCCGTCCCCGCCGCGGTCATCTGGGCGGACGTTGCCGCCGCATGGGTGACCAGCGCCATCATGCCGAGCGAGAGCGCCGCCACTGCGACCACGAGCCCCGCCATGACCGCTATTGCCGGGCCGCCGGCGCCGGCCAGGGCTATGGCCGACTGCGCGAGCAGGGCGAACGCCACCGCCGTCAGGGCAAGCCCCGCGCCGATCATCATGAACGACTTCGCGGCCGCCAGCATGGGGCCGGAAGTCTGCAAGGCGGAAGACCCGGCCTCCGTCATGCCCGAGCTGACCGTTGACAGCTTGTTCCCGATGCCGCTCGCTATCGCCCCCGCCAGGGATGCGAACGCTCCCCCGATGCCCGTCACGATTCCGGCGACGAACGACACCGCCCTGAATGCCAGGAACGCGCCCGCGACTTTCGGCAGGAGCGTGATCAGTTTCGCTATCGTGTCCGAATGCGCCTCTATGAAGCCCGCCAGCGATACGAGCGCGTTCGACACCGCGCTGCACACGTCCGCAAAGCTCGTGAGGCTCGACAGCGACCCGAAGCTGCCGTTCATCTTCCCGAGGGATTTCCCGATCGCCGAGAACGCCTGCCCGAACGCCGAGCCGACCTGTTTCGCGTACCGCATGAAGATGCTGAAATACTTTCCGGCATTCGTCACGAACGTCCCCAGCTTGCCCTTTTCAAGGCTCGCGTTCATGCCGGATATCATTTCTGTGGCTCCCTGCACAACGCTCCGGAAGCCCGGGCTCAGCTTGCTGAAGATCGTTACACCGAGACCTTCCATCGCCGACCCGAAGATCGTTACATCACCTTTCAGGTTGTTTAGCTGCTCCCGTGCCTGGTCTGCCGCTGAACCTGTTGCCGACCTCAGCCCATCCTCGAACTCTTTGACCTTGTCCGTGGAGGAAACGCACATCTTATTGAATGCACGCAGACCGTATGTCGAGAAGATGGCATTTGCCGCCGCATTTTTCTCCTCGTCCGACATGCCGGACATGGCGCTGCTCAGCTCGTCAATGACCGTATTGAAATCCCGGGCTTTTCCGCTGTCGTCATATACTTTCACGCCCAGTTTATTAAGCTCCTCCTGTGCGGGTCCGGTTGCCGTATAAAGGTCAGCCATCGCCCGGCTGAGCGCCGTGGCCGCCTCTGAGCCAGTCACGCCCTGCTCTGCAAGCCTCAGGAGTGCAACGCACGTCCTGTCCGCTTCTTGCCCGTAGCTCGCCGCATTGGCAGCGGAATCCGCCATAGCGCGTCCGAGCATATTGACATCAGTCGACGCTAACGTCGCGCCCTTTGCGAACATGTCGGCGTACTTCTGGGCGTTGTCGAAGCTGTCTCCGAAGCCCTTGACGGTCCCGACGACCTGTTCCGCGGCTGTGCTCAGATCATAGGATCCCGCCGCCGCGAGGTCGAGAACCGGGCTCATCGTTGCTATCTGCTCTTTTGCATTAAGTCCGGACATCGCCAGCACGTTGAAGCCCTCAGCCGCCTGGGTGGCCGTGAAGGACGTGGTAGCGCCGAGCCTCGAGGCCTCGTTGATGATGTCCGTGATCTCGCCCTTGGACTTGCCCATGGTGGCCGCTATCTGCGACCCCGCCGCCTCGAAGGACATGCCGGAGTCCATGACGGTGGACGCCATCGCCTTGACTCCGTTCGACACCAGGTCGACCGCCTTGCCCCCGATGGAGGACATCACGCCGAACCCGATGCCTCCCATCAGCGTCTTCTGAAGGCCGCCGACCTGCCCGGCAATCTGGCTGAAGGTCGAGGACATCTGCGACCCGTCCGCGCTCAGTATTGCTTTCAAGCTGAAGCTCTCAGCCATCGCCTCCGCCCTCCTTCCTCTTCCTCAGGAACTCCCCGAGGCCGCCGAACCGGCCGCCTTGTTTCCCTTTTTCCGCGTTCCTGCTCTTCTCCACCTGCCCCATGGCTTTCTTCACGTCGTAGAACATGCGGAACCGCGGGAAAGCCGACTTGTACCCCTTCCCGGACTTCTTCGTCCCCCTCGCCCGCATGGACTGCCAGGCGAGGAAGTGCGTCCAGAAGGACTTGTCCTGCTCCCGGTACTCCACGGCGTCCATGACCATCATGTAATCAGGCAGGTCAAGCTCCTCGAACTCCCTGACCGTGTATCCGAGATAGCGGACGCAGTTGGTCAGGCATTGCCGGTAGAGCTCTCCCCATGTCCGAGGAGCTCCTCCCTCTGCTTCTGCATCATCTTGTCGTACATCTCGGCCAGTTGCCTCGCCTTCCTCCTCGTGCAGTTCGCATTTGATAAAAAATCCTTCACCTGGTCGAACAGCCCGTCGATGTCGTCGCATTCCTCGATGTAGCCCTCTAGCGCAGTCTTCGTCGCCCGGGGCTTCTCCGTCTTGTTCATGGCGTCGAGGCATGTCAGAAGGTCGTCGACATTGCCGTCATAGAGCCCGCCTATCAGGACGTTAAGCCCCACGTTCTGCTCCATGCCGTTCTGCTTCTGCTTCTTCATCGGGTCCACCTCGCGTATGAAAGCGAATCCCGCCCTGAACGAATAAACCGTCCCGCCTATCTCGAGTTCCATTAAGTTTGCCATTATTCCTCTCCTTTCCCCGCCTTATGGGGAACGCCTTGCGACATGTTCCAAAAAAGGGGAACGGTTTCGCCCATCCCCCTCGCATCCAGCCTTTACGCCCCCGTCGCCGTGGTGTCCGCGAACACGTAGGAAGCGATGGCCTGCTGCTCTGCGGAAACGGTCACGCCCACGCCGCCATCCGGGGCCCCTGTGCCGTTCGCCGAGAACGTGTAGCTGTACTCTGCGTAGTCCTCCGCGTTGGAAGTCTTCGTCCACTCCGTCAGGTATCCCTGGTAGTACGTCCCGGCGTACTTGCCCTCGCTCCTCGGGTTGGAGAGGTCCGCCTCCCAGCACTCCACGAGCTTGTTCTTAAGGCATGCCTCCCTGAGCTTCTCGCCGAGCGTGTCGTCGCCCTTCAGGACGATGGCCGTTCCCGTGATCTCCACCGTCACGACTCCCGGCTTCTGCAGCGCGCCGTCCTTCGTGGCCGTGCTGTCGCCGTCCGCCGAGATGCTGTGCTCGTTCTCCGTCGTGAAAGCGACGACAGCCCCCGTCGCCGTGGCCCTGTCCTCGAACGCCCGGAACAGGTAGACGATCTGCTTGCCCTGCACCCCTTCCGCGGCGTTGCCCGTGGAGTCGGATGCCGTGCCGGTGCCGCTAGTCCCCCCGCCGCTTTCGCCTGCGGGGTCGTCAAAAAGCTGCAAATCCATATCAAACATGGTTAATACCTCCTGTGCATAGTCATATTGCGCCTCAGTGCTTCGGCATGAAACGCACCTCCGCTTCCACGATGCCGTGGAGCAGGGGAGTCGTCGTCGTGTTGTCCGGCACGATCCTGCTCCCCACGTTCCTTGCCTGGAAGGAGTAGTCGCCGTGGGCGGCCTCCCGAATGGCGGTCTTGACGGCGAGGCACATGGCCGAGACCGTCCCTCTCTGGTCGGGCCTGCAGTGCCACACGTGGACCGTGACGGGGATGCTCCCTATGATGACCGACTTTGTTTCCGTGTCGTTCTGCCCGAACTCCCCGAGGTAGATGAAGGGATAGGGCGTCTCAGGTCCCGGAATCGCGCCGTCATACACCCTGTCAGGGTAGGCTTCAAGAAGCTTTTCCCGGACGGCCGTAAACAATGCCTGTTGTGGTTCTATCATGCCAAATTCACCTCCTGGAATGCCCCTGTCGCCGTCTGGCTTTGCCGTATCGGGCTTTCAGGCCGCGCCCCCGATAGTTTTACCGTCTTGGCCCAAAATCGCCGAAAATAGCCCCACATGCGCTCCCCTCTTCACTTGCAGAGCTTCGACAGGTCGTCCTTGAACCGCTTGCTCTGCTGCAGGTACGCCGGCCTTATGTAGGGCTGCGCGTCCATGAAGCGCGTCCCCCACTCGACGTACCCGGCATAGTTCGTATGCGGCGCGACCTCCGCGGCCATGCCGCCGTTTGTGAGCTCCAGCGTGATAGATCCCGCAAGGTTGCCGGTATCCCGGGGGCACACGATCTGCGCCGTCTGCTGCATCTCTGACCCGTGGTACTGGACGACTGCCTTCACGTCCTCCAGCTTCACGTTCTTCTTCAGTTTCGCCTCGAATTCCTTGAAGCCCTCCAGCTTCACCGCCGTCCTTCCCATGCCGTCACCCGCCTTTCACCGCCTGGATCTCTGAAATGACGAATGTCTGCTTGTTCCGAAGCCTGAGCGCCGTGTCGGCGGAATACAGTCTGCCGCCAATCCGGATCCGGTCGAACGGCTTGGGGTAGGGGTTCAGGAGCCGCACCGTCAGGGAGTCCTCCCGGACGCTCCCATGCTCTATTCGGAGCTTCCTGTCACCCTTCGGCTGCGTGGGGGACTGCGTGACGGAGGCGATGCGCTTGTCTTCGGTGACGACCGGGTCCGAGTAGTTGCCGGTCGTCTCGTCGTACTCCCCGGGCGTTATGCGCTGGAAGTAGACCGCCGTATCGTACCTCATAAGCCGCTCCCCCTCTCAAAGGAACTTGATGGCCGGCCGCCTTTTCCGGCAGGCGTTACGCCAGTCGGTGATGTCCCGCTCGAACTCAGCGAACGGATCCGCGCTCCACGTCATCGTCTCGCCCTCGACCGTGTGGCTCGCCGCCCCTTCCGACCCGATCCGGTTGTACGTCTTGACGGAGACCGCCACCACGATGTAGTCGAGGTCGGTCGGTATGGTTTCCACGCCGCCCAGCTTGACCCTGAGCTGCGCTTCCACGTCCCCGATGATGTCCCGCAGCTGGTCCTCGATCTCCGTGCCGATCTCGTCGTTCGGATCGATGCGCCGCTTCACCCTTTCCAGAATTGCCTGTGTCATCCCTTCGCCCTCTTGGCCGCCGTCCTGGCTGTCGCCTTGGCCGCCGTCCTGCTCGCAGTGCTTTTCTTCGATGTGGCACGCTTCGCCCCCGTCTTTGCGGCGGGCTTCTCCGCTTTCACCGGTTCCCGAACCTCTGCCGCTGCGGTTTTCTCCTCCGGAGCGGGCGGCTCAGGCGGCATGGGGACCGCAATCAGCGGCCGCCCCTGCGCATTGTCGCAGGTAAGCAGGGACTTCACGCGCTCGGAAGTCGGCGTGTATCCCTCCCTCGGATACGTGTCCCCCGGCTTGTACCGGTGGTACGACCTGATGCCCTGGACGGTCGTGGAGTCCTGCAGGTCGTCGAACATCTTGATAACGATGTACATATGCCCCTCCTTGGTTGCCGTCAGGATGCGCAGAGGGGAGCGGCCTCGCGCCGTCCCCATTCGCATCCGTGGTCGGCCGGCAAATTACGCGCTGGCAACGTAGTACGTCTTCCCGGAGTCGACTTCCGTGTCCTCGGACAGTACGTATTCCTCATTGACGAGCTCATACCATCCCTGGCCCGCCGGGCTGCCTGTCGGCTCTTCGACCGCCGTGTAAGTGACCGCCGGGGTCTCCTCTTCCTCCTCTTCGCCTTCCGCGCCGATCTTGCCCTTGATGACCCCGTCGAGCAGTTCCGGGAAGAAGACCACGGAGCAGAAGAGCAGCGTGGTGATGGATGCGTTGTCCGTCTCGATGCTGTGCGTCATGCCGACAAGGCCGGACTCGTCCCCTGTGAGGTTGAATGCCTGCGCGAGGTCGCCGCCAGTGGACGGGACGTACGCGCCGTTGAGGTTCTCGAGAACGGTGCCGATGACCTCGCCCTTTTCAAGCTCCGGATGCACGAATGCGGTGCCAAGGCCGAGGAAGTTCTCCACATAGGTGAACCCGAACGCCGTCTGAAGCGTGATGGTTCCCTTCGCCAGGTAATCCGCCACGTCGTCGGAAGAGACGAAGTAGATCGGGGTGACGTCCATGTCTACGAACTTCTTCTGCAGGGCGGCCCATACGAACGCCATGGTGCTCTGGAGGTCGGTCCCCGCCTGCGCCACGCCTGTGCCGGCCGCAATTGTGCCGAAGAAGTCCCTCTTGACCTGCTTGCGGACCTCGCCGATGAGCTTCTCGTCCGTCAGGTTGATGGCGCGGTCCTGGTTGTGCTGCTGGATGGACTCCGCCGTCACCTGCTTGCGGTACTTGCCAAGCCCGATTTCGATGGTCTTCGCCAGCTTCCTCTCGACCTTGGAGAGCCCGATGACCTCGCCCTCCGCCACCTGTTCGGCGATGGTTACGGTCTCCTTGTAGATCTTGATCAGCGTGCCGGCGTTCATCGGGATCAGCTCCACGACGCCGAGGATGCGCTGCAGGGTCTCGATGTTCTGCTTGATGCGGTTGGTGAAATCAATGGAAATGGCCGGCGCGAGGTCTCCCGTCTTCGTCTCGTTCTCCGGCACCGTGAAAAGCTGGATGTTCATCCTGTGTTTCTTTGCGAGATTCTTGCATCTGTTCATGGTAATGCTCCTTTGTCTGATTGCTTCGGGCATATTCACTGGAAAAGGCTCATATGCTCCTTGATGAGTTTCTGCCTTTCGGAGGGGTTCTTGACCGCCATGATCTTCTCTTTCGTCCACGAATCCCCGCCGCCCTGCTTCTTCGGGCTGCCGCCGCCCTGCTTCATGGCCGCCCTGACTCCCTTGTTCACGGCGTCGTTGAAGAGCTTCACGAACTCGTCCACGTTCGCCTTGGTCTCCTCGGCGGTGTCGGCGATCAGCTTGCCGACCAGCTTGGAGCTGGCGTTGATTCCGGCGTCCTTCAGGATGTCCGAGGCGGAAGAGAGCATGTCGGCGTTGCGCTTCTCCGCTTTCAGTTCCGCAAGCTCCTTCTTCATCTGCTCCAGCTCGGCGGCCTGCTTCTCGGCCTCCGTCATGTTCTTGAGCTTCTCTGCCTCGGCGGCCTCCCTGGACTTCTTCTCCGCTGCCTTGCGCTCCTTCGCGAGCCTCTTCTCGACGATCCGGTCAATGTCGGCCTGAGAGAACTTCTTCTCGTCCTTGCCTCCATCATCCCCGCCATCGTCGCCGCCGTCGTCCCCATCACCCTCGCCTTCGTCGTCCCCGCCGTCGTCGGCGAAGAGCTGCAGGCGCATGGGCAGGAAAGCCTCGCCCTCCGGACGTCTCCCTCCCTGCTTGCGGCCCATCTGGTTCATGATTATCCTGAAAATGTTGTTCCTCATGGCATTGTTCCTCCGTTGATATCCATATGTTTGCGGCCTATGTCGCCGTCTCCGTGTTTGGGCGGTTGCACGTTCCGCGCCTCCCTTCCGGGAGTGGTTGCATTAAAAAGGAGCGGTCTCCCGCCCCGTTTAAACGATATTGAATTCCACATGCTCCGGATACATCTCCGCTACGTCCCGCATCCCGAGCAATGCGGCGTTCAGAAGCAGGCCTCCTTCCTTGGATGCGGCCTCCCTCCACTCAATGAAGCCGTCCCCCGGCTCGCACCTGGTCCGCACGGCGTCGTCCGTGAACTCCGCCACGGAATTGGCCAGCGTGACGAAGAGCGCGCTCACGGAGGCGCACACGATGTCCGTGCCGTGCTTCCCGTATCCCGAATGCCCCTTCACCGTCAGGCTCGGCGGCTCCCCGCTGCTGTAGGTTATCTTAATCATGCGTTATCCCTCCTCATGTATCTTTTTGAGATCACCGTCACCGACCGTCCTTTTCGTCTGGCATACAGGGCAGTAATATTCATAGAATGACTCATTGTATTGGCTGCCGGCGTATTTCAGGTCGTCAGCTTCTACTTCGAGAACTGACTCACAGTGAATGCATCTGAATTTCTTCGGCCACGCAGGTTCCGGTTTCTTGCCTTCAACGATTACTTTCAATCCGATCTTTCCTTTCCAAATTGCGCCGGCGCAATTACTTATCAATCCATCCGTCACAACTGCACTGGTGAATTCCATATGCTTTAGCACACTCAAACTCTATCCTGCAGCCGCGTGCTTCCCGCCATCCTTTTGCAAAGAATACAATATCTGCATCAGCCATGAGTTCAAGCGACTTTGCGAGGTATTTCAGCGGGACACAGCCTTTTTCGGGATTGTAATCCTCGAAATAAGAATCAATCACCTCGATTTCTCCAAAGATCTCTTTCGCCTTTCCAATTGCTTCAGCTCTCTCGGCAAGGATTGTTTCCTGTGTCTTGCCATTCATAGCCTGCGATATAAATACCTTCTTCATACGTGTCTCCTTTCGTTGCATGAAAAAAGCACCGGTCTCCCGATGCTGTGATATACTCCTTCCCACAGGGCGTTGCAGCGCCTGAGTCTGTAGAAAGGAGTGTTCCTGAAATGAAGGAAATCAAATTAAAGGGTTTCGACAAGTTACAGAAAGAATTTGACGAATACGCTGCCCTTAAAAAGATCCCTGTTACTTGTCCGCATTGCGAGAAAATCTTTGTCGCAACCCTCGGAGCCAATGCTTGCCCACATTGTGGCAAGGTTGTCGAAGTTCAGAAGTAATCCCGATTACAATCTCTTTGGAAGCCAGCTCCTCGCTGAGCGAGTTGGCTTTCTCCAACATGCGGCAGAGCTGATCAAGTTTCTTTTGCACCTGTTTGATTTGAGATGTATCAGCCTTTAATACCGCTTTAATCTCGTACTTGTTTTTCTCATCATTCATATTTCTGCTTCTCCATACAAAAAGCACCGCGCGAACGGTGCTTGTGTTAATCTGAATCTGTTAGCTTAAGTGTCGATTATGTCTGGACGTTAGGATTCCTTTATTTTCTTAGCAAGTCATCATATATAAGAGTTCCCCGGCTCCAGAAATAGCGAAGTCCATCATCTGTTCGGCAGTTACCTTGTATTTCTCTACGAATGCATCCAATTCTTCTTTCACTTCATAGGCTTCTGAAGCTTTCATATCAAATATTTTATCTTCAAAATGCTTTAACTCTGCTTTTATCTGGGCATCCGTCATCTTAATCACCTGCTTTTCAAAAGTTCAATAAGATTATTATCGAGTTTATCTAATACACGTTCCTTCATACTTGTTGCAGCATTCACATGATTTAATGCCATATTTACAAGATAATTATACCTCTCATCTAGCGGTACTTCAATAAGTTCTTTTGCAAAATCATAGTCATCAACTCTTGGCACTACTATCCTTTTAATCTGTCGTAAGCTGTTTACCCAAACCGTATAAGACTCTTGATAAGGTATACCATTTCTTTTGCATATCTCTTGTGATAAATACTCAACAACCCCCTCTTCTATCCCTCTGTTTGCTATATATATTGCTTTTCTGTTCTCTTGCGCATATGCACTAATTGAACGAGAGTGTAGATCTTCATGTATAAAAGTCTTTATGTTATATACCTGATCTTCACGAATAGTTATATCACAATTATATTCTTTTCGTCCAAGTGTCCTTGCCATATCTTCCATTCGCGCGACATGTGTTTTTTTCGACCAATGACTTAGCGGTAAACCATACTCGTCTCCGTTCAATATTTCGTTTACTGCATTACATTCTTGATTAACTCTTCCGCTAAGAAGTTTGTTGATAAGCGCTGTATCACCATTCGAGAATGTATATGCTGATGCATAATCTATATCTGTCTGAGGATTCTCACCATAAGATTCAACATCCATTGGGCCCGCTTCAAACTCATTCCACCTGACATCCTCGCCGTTCGCCAGTGCTTCGATCCACCGCTTATACTTGTCGCTGTCCATGTAGGCCGCCGTGGAACACCTACAGCTCGGATGCATCGGCGGAGCGTTCTCCCCCGGCTGCATCTCGCTCACCTTGAAGTGCTGGCCGTTCAGGGCGTCGCAGTCCTCGCAGACCCGCTCGTCCCCGGTCGTGATGAACGTGTACTCCTTGAACCCGTTCCGCTCGAACGACTCCTTCTGGACGCTCGTCTGCAGGCGCCGCATCTCCGTCACCATCAGCCTCTCGGTGTCCTTGACCGATCCCCCGTAGTGCTGCCGGAACCGCCTCGCCAGCTCCCTCGGGTGGATGCCCTGAATGAGACCGTTCCGGAGCTCCGCTTCAAGGTGCGTCCGGAGCGCCGGCATATTGTTCCCCCAGAGCCGCTCCGAAAAGGTGGCGTTGCGGAAGGAAGCGTTGACCAGCTCCTTCGCGTACTGCTCGTTTCCGATGACGGAGTTCCCCAGGATGCCCGCGAGCCGCCTGTCTTCCTTCATGGCCGTCTTGATCAGGTCGCGCTCCATCTCTTTCTCGATGTCGTCGTATCCGGCCATCAGTTCAAGGTTGATCTGCGCCCGGAGGAGCTCCAGGCGGTTGATCCGCATGGTGAGGTTGTAAATCTCCATCTCCTCGTTCGCCTGCGCCGACAAGTCCCGCTCCCTCACGTACTTGGCGGCCAGCTTCTCGTACCGCTTCATGTCGAGGCTGCTGACCCTCGCCCTCGCATCGGCCATCGTGATATGGTTCTTTGTCGCATAGCGGGCGTACCAGTCGTTCACCGTCCGCTCTATGTTGTCGGCGGTATACTTGTAGATCTCCCGGAGGCGGGCGTTGTACTCGTCGGCGTCCCGGATGGCCTGTGCCTTGGCCTCCCGCTCCCGCTGCTTCCAGTATTCAAGGCTGCTGTCCGCCATCTGTTACCCCTCCGGATTGCCCTTGTCCTTCTCTCCGACCTCCTTGCCCTTTTCGGGCAGGTCTTTCCCGTAGCTCCTCGCCTGTTCCAGCAGGGCTTCCTGCTCCCCCTCCATGCGTTCGAGCTCCGCTGCCACGTCGTCTATGCAGGACAGGAGCCCGAGCTGCGTCTCCTTGGAGACGACGCCTTCCAGCTTCGCCGCGTTCTCCACCTCCTCCGTCGTGTTCGCCGGGAAGTTCGGGGTGAACGCCGACTTCACGAGGAGCCAGTCATCGGGCTTCACGCCGTGCGTCAGCGCCGTGGGCGAGGAGAACAGGATCTTGTACCGCCTGTTCAGGGCCGCCGAGAACTTCCGCTCCTTCGTCCTGAAGAGGTTGTACATCGCCGTCAGCTTGTATTTGAGGGCGATCCCGGACGCTGATCCGAACGACTCGTCCGACAAATCCACGACCATGGAAAGCTGGAAGATCATCTTGTAGAGCCTGTCGAGCAAATGCTCCTGCGTGGAGTCCGAGTCTGGCTTCGCCATGAACTCCGCGTCCATGTCTATGGACCCTGCGCCCGCGTCCCGCTCTTCCGGCCTCTCGAACAAATTGATGATCCTGGTCGTCCGGATGTGGGCGGCGTCGTTGTCCCCGACCTCCACGCCCTTGATCTTCATGTAGGCGTCGGCGAAATAGTCCACGTCGTTGGCCTTCTCGCTCAGGGCCTTGTTGAATGCGTTGATGGCGTAGAGCGCGTCCTCGTAGATGCTCATGCGCTCCCGGTTGTGTACAAATTCCGTCGCCGGCACGTCGCAGAAATGGTGCTCGTACGGCTCGTCGGTGAAATGCACACCGCCCCGCATCTCAAAGTGCCGGACGTACGTGCCGTCCGAATAGGAGCCCCGCTCCACGCCGTCCGCCCCTTTGGCGTACCGCACGAAGAACATCGGGCGCGACAGGATGGAGTCGTCGTACACCATGAACGCCTCCATCGGGGAGAGGTAGGTAATGCCACTTTCGCCGTCCTCGTCGGTATAATACATCTCGTAGGCCGTCCCGAAGTTGCTGGAAAGCTTCGAGAGCTCGGCGTTGTTGTCGTCCTGGCTGTTGTAGGAGTCGAGGAACTCCACGTAGCCCTTCACCTTGCCGTCCTTGTCTTCCCTGTCGTCCTTGGCATCCACGGACAGCTTTATCGGGATCCCGATGAAGAAGCCGTTGAACGTGTCGGAGATGTACTTGGCGAAATTGCAGGCTATGCGGGCGTCCGGCTTCCACGCCGGCTTCTTCGGCAGTCTCAGGATCTGGTAATTCCCCTCGTAAGCGTCGCCGAGGGGCTTGTACGTGCGTTCCACCAGCTCCTTGTGCTTGGCGATAAGCCCGGAGAGCAGCCTCTCCGTCATCTCCGCCCCCGCGGGGACGCGGAGCACCCGCTTGTCCAGCATTGCATGTATCACGTTGTCTGCCATCTTAGAAACCTCCTGCGAGCCATTCTCCGCGGTTCACGTTCCCCCGCTTGCCGCCGCCCTGCATCTTCTCGACCACGCCCGTCGTCGCGTCCTGCGCGTCGTCGTGGGCGTTCTTGCCTTCCTTCTGGTACTTCACCATGTCCTCGTAGTACTCCGGCCACCTGTACATCCAGTCCGAGGGGAAGAGGACGTGTTCCATCACGGTGGTGGCGTTCGACAGAATTCGGGCGGCCTTGTTCCGCGACTGGTGGAACCAGACCACGGCCGCCCGGCTGTTGCCGTACCGGTCCACGAGGATCCTCTTAACGTTCCTTGCAAATCCTCGCCCGCCGTTGTTCGACTCGATGTCCGCGCATGTCACGCCGTGTTCATGGATGGACTTCGCCACCGCCGGCTCCGTCACTTCCATCGGGTCCTTCGTGTGGATGACGTCCAGCACGTAGGCGTCCTTGGCGGGAGTGACGCCGTAGACGATGTGCGTCAGGTTGTCCGATCCGGTGTCCGCAGTGTCCGTGTAGGACTTCACGGCAATAAAAAGCGGATGCCCCGCATCGTCCCTCGGCACATCCGCATAAGTCTTGAAATGCGTGTACAGCCTGCCTTTCACGTCGATGGGGTCCTGCTGGTAGTTCGCATCAGCGACCTCCGCGCCCATCGCCCGCCGCTTCATGTCGTAGCTCTTCCGGCTCAGGATGTCCGGGCAGAGCATGGAGCCGTCTTCCTGGACGGCTCGGTACTTCAGGTGCCGCACGGTCCAGCCGTATTCCGCCGCATGCTCGGCCACCCGCCCCGCGAGGTCATCGGTCGCCCAACGTGTCATCACGATGATGATCTTGCCGTTCTCTTCCAGGCGAGAGTACATCGTACCGGTAAACCAGTCCCAGTGATCCTGCTTCGTGTTCGCATTGTTCGCCTCATATTTCGACTTTATGAGGTCGTCTATGATCATCAGGTCCGCGCCGAAGCCGGTCGCCGTGCCGCCCGGAGAGGTCGCCAGGTAATTGTTGTAGCCGTCCTCGAGACTCCACAGGTTCATTGCCGCATCGCCCTGCTTTACCCGGGTGTTCGGGAAGACGTCGGCATACACCGGCCTGTACCTGTCCGCCTTTGCCTCCATGATCGTGTCCCGGACACCCTTCGAGAAGGTCGTTGACAGCTTCTCGTTATAGGACCCGGTCATGATCTTGTACCGATGATTGCCGCCGAGCATCCACTCGACGAAGCATCCGATCGTGCGGCTCTTCCCATGCCTGGGCGGCGCGTTGACAATCAGGACGTCGTCCTCCGCCCTGATGAACGCCTGCAGCTCCCCGCAGAAATCCACCAGGTATCCCCGCTCCGGCCTGTAGAAGTCCGGGGCTTTCAAATTGCAGTAGTCGAAGAAGTTCCGCCTGGCGAGCTCGCACTTGGCGCCTAGCGCGACCATGCGCCTATCCATCGCCCCGCGCCAGCCTCCTCAGCTGGTCCTCCGTCAGCCCTGCGAACGGGTTCCCGGTGTCTACCTGCCCCGAAAGCTCCAGCTTCTGCCTGTCCCCGTACTTCTCCCGCATCCGGGCCTTCATCAGGAAGATCAGGAGCGTCGAGTCCGGCGGGATGGTCTTCTCCACTTCCTTCGTGACCGCCATCTCGTACTCGCCCTTCTCCCGGTTGAACCGCCGCTCCTTCGTCACCTCGCGTACCGTCTTCCATTTCGTGGCCCTGTCGAACGCCGTGTCCTCCAGGATCACGTCCACCGGCTCCCTGGCCTTTTTTATTGTGTCCGAAATGTCCGAATACTTCTCGCACCATGCGTAAAATGTGGAACGACTCACGCCCATCTTCTTCGCTATTTCGTCATCTGTGAGCCCGTCCCTCGCCCAGCCCTTCAGCAGTAGCAAATTGTCGTCTTCTAACCACTTAGCATATTTACCTTTCGCCACATGACCACCGCCTCGCTCGTCCCGTCACCGCTTCGCCCAGTCCAGCCCGTGCCTTTCCAGAATCTCCCTGAACTCTTCCACGTCATGAGGGTTCACCACGTACCTCGGCTCCCCGTTCTTCTCGTCCATGCCAACGTGAAGCAGCTCATGGTAGAGCAGTATCTTGAGCTGATCCCTGCTCATGCCGGAGACGTTCGGCGCATAGACCACAACCAGGAAGTCGTGAGGTATAAAGCATTTATAGATATCCCTAACCCTGATGCACTCACCAAGCACATCGCGCCCCTTGCTCTTCTTCGGTTTGTCGCTTTCCAGGAACCCGATGGAGACATCCGCTCCCTCGATCCACTGGAGGGACGGCTGCTCCCGGATGATCTCCCACGCGAGCTCCGCGTATTCCTCTGACTGTACTGCTGTTTCTACCATGTTTCCCACCATAGCAACATAGCAAGAGGGCGCACCGTAATCAGTGCGCCCTCCGCCGAAAGGAGTAAAGTATTATGAAGACCCTGAAATTAGTTAACTTAACTGTCAATATTTAATAGCCTGCATTATATCACAGATAAGTGTAGGATTTTGTAGGGACTTCAGGTATTTTAAACAAATTCAACGCCATTCCGTGGAGTTCACCCTTCACGTAAACCTCGCTGTACCCCATCTGCTCCGCGATATACATCCAGTTCTTCAACTGGATGTACCGGTAACGGAGAAGGATGGAACACCTCGGATCCTCGACTGCCTCGATCGCCCTTATCATCTCCGACAATTCCGCATACAGCTTTTCCCTTGACGCTTCAAGATCTGCAATCAGCCTGTCCAGTTCCGCGGCATATCCTGAAAGCATATCGCTGGTTGGCGCGGGTCCTTTCGGCATCCCGTCATATGTTATCGCCCGAGGGAGGGCTGAAAGCCGGAGTTGGACGATTTCCTGTCCTATCGCCTCGATTTTCTTCTTCCCCCACTTGTACCGCATAAGGTAATCTTTTTTTGCCTCGTTTTCAGCCGTCATTGTTGTTCTCCATCTTTGCCCCGCAGTTCGGGCAAAAATTCCTTTGAAACCAATACCTGTTATAACATTTTAGGTCTGTACGGTTATTGTCTATATAATCCTTGTAATGACACGCTGAACATTCGCAAGTTGTATCTAATCCATTGTTTATTTCTATCCAATGACCCGTCTTCCGCTCCGGCTGTGCGGATGGCAATGCTTCGATTGCTTTTTTTCCGTCTTCTAATCCTTTGTTGTATTGCGCTAACGGATTGCCCTCATTTTTCCCATCACAATAAGCTGTCATGTGGACAATTTCAAAATCTAATGCATCAATCGCCGCCTGTCTGCTTATGGTGTC
>JAUMWM010000030.1:0-4157 GCA_030529705.1 Lachnospiraceae bacterium | reverse complement strand
AGATTGTTGCAAGTTGATTGCAAGTTTGGCTGTGCGGATTCAAGCATACCCTTTATCTCTGTTAATGCCTGTTTGTAACCCCACAAACTACTGTGTTCTGATTTGCTAATATCTGCTATAACATTGGTTAGCCAACCAATGGCTTCTCTGTTATCCATCTGTTCTCCTTATATTTGCAAAGACATTCTTCACACTTACTACTTGTCCGATGACAGCAAATCTTTTCACCGAATCATCAATGGATTCATAGTTGGTGTTGACGCAATCATCATATGCTTTTCGCCACGCCTGCAACTCTCTCAGCCAATCCGCAAGCTGGCGATGTTCTTCTGCGTAACGCAAAGCCCTTTCTGCCATTCTGTCATAATAAGCGTCCGTGTCGTCATCGCTCCCGCCGGTCTTCAAATTGAGACTCTTCACAATGGATTTCCGCCCTATCATTCTTGCCGCTTCCGCTTCGTTCCGTACCGCCACCTCTTCGGCGTGGAGGATTGCATCCTCAATCGTCATCCGTTCCATGCCTGCCGCTATTCCCCCATTCTTCCATGCTCTTGCACCATTCCTTATATGCGACTTGATATTCCTTGGATTCGTAGCCCTTTGCCGTCAGTTTATATCCGTTTATCGGCGGACCGCTCTCACAAACAAGTTCTGTATATTCGCCATAACTCACTATTGCGGGGCGTCCTTGCGACGTACAAGCGATAAGCCCGTCAGCCATCAATGATTTGAGCGCCTGTCTCGCCCGGTACTTCGTGAGACCGTCAATCAATTTAATGAGATTGCTGATTGTTATAACTCCATCATCAGGGGCATAAGTAGACATATATGTGCCTATCTGGGCGCTGATAATCTCGCCTAAGATTCTTTTCTTCGCCTCTTCAATCGTCACCCTATTTCCCATCGCTTATCTCCCATCCAGTGCTTATGTGATTCCATACCTCTGCATCGAGGTCGCATTCTATATCTTCATCTGTGGCATGGTCATCTACCTCAAAATCGAAATAATCGCGTGATCCGCTTATCCCTGTTTCAACCCATGCTTGTATAATCATCGTCAAACTCCTCTTTTTATGCGCTCATATTTGCCTCTACGATCTTTTGTGCCATCAGCGGCACGAGGGGGTTACCGATCTTCGCCACCTGTTCTTTTGATGGAGTAGCGTTTCCCATCGATATCATGTCCGTTGGTCGAGCCACACTTCGGACACGGCTTCAATTCATTCTCCATACCCGTTCTAATCTCCATTTTGAACGACCACCATGCGTGACATATCAGCATGACCGCCGCAGCCCCAATCACGATCATTACAAGCCCCAGCAGCACCGCCAGGACGGCAGCGGCAAAAGCCGCCGCCTCGGGTGTTAATTCAGTCCACATCTACGCCACCTCCGAACACCAGGTAATCAATCGTTATGCCGAACACCCTCGCAAGCCCGATGACGGTCATGAGGGACGGCATACATGTTCGCGTTTCGAGTGACGCCAGCGTGTCTCTCTTGATGCCCGCTCTCTTTGCGAGTTCTTTCTGTGTCCATCCTCTTGCGTCCCGCATTTGCAGTGTTCGCGTAGCAATTCCTTTTTGCAATTCTATGCGATTCATCTTTCGCCTTTCCGGCGCACCCGAACAGGATGCGCCCCAATTCAACCGAGATTCAATCTAGATTTTCTTCGTCATACTCCGCATCCCTCTGCCTCAGCTTCCCTTCTTTCGGATTGTAATAGCGATAAGTGCTGTAAAATATCGCTATGAGGTCAACCGCTGCCAGCACAGCCAAAAAAATCACTTCCGGACAAATCATTTATCTGCCCCCCCTATGCTTAATAACGTCGTCGGGGTTCAGCACCAGCTCCTCGCCGCAATGGCCGCAGTATTCGCCCAGTTCGGGCAGCTCCCCGACCTTCGTTGTGGCAACCGTGCCGCCGCACTGCGGGCAGTACCATCTCGTTATTTTCCTGCCTTCTTCGTCCTTTTCCGTCCTTTTAGTGACGTAAATCATGCTTTAGACCTCCTTTTCCTGATTATGATTTCCTCTTCCAGAAACTCCTCGCTCTCTTCTTCCGGCTTCATCCTTATGGGCAAGCAGCCGTTCTTCTGGTGGAATGCGTTGCAGTAGTCCCAGTATTTACAGCCGCCGCAGGAACAGTCGGCCGGCCTTGCCCTACAGAACCGTATCAGCTTCTCGTTCGTGACGGCGTTTTTCGCCACGTTCCGGATTGCCGCCTCGGCGGTCGGGTCTCTGTATCCTTCTCTATTTATGCGCTTGTTATCCTCTGCTGCATCAGTTCCTTCGGGATGAAAAGTTCCATCCCTGTCTCCGATTTCAGCCCTTCCATCACATCCAGCCAGTCGATGCTCCCCTCCATCAACGCTTTTGCATGGATATCGAACTCCTGCTTCAGTCGTACGAGCCTCTTCCCTCCGAATCCGTACTGCTCGTAAAGCACGAGCGCGATCATCGCAAATACCGTGTGGATAGTGTACATCTTGATCGTTTCCGTGGCGGCGTGCATCTCCTTCGGCGTGTGCGTCAGCGTGATGCCCGTCGCCTTCCGCATCCTGATTACCTTCGCAAGCTCTACGGACACTTTGCCGCCGTTCGGGTCGTTCTCAACCTCTTTCGCAATCCGTTCGGCTGTCGCAAGTCCCCGAAGAAACCCCTCATATTCCGCGTCCTTCTTTCCCATTGCGTCTCCTTTCTTCATTCGGGTTTTTCGATGAAATCATAAATTGACATTTGCCCCGAAATCTGCCCCGCGTTAATCAACTCGCCCCATTCGACCCCGATGTAGTCAAGCACCCTGCCCCATCCGTACGGCGTTCCGTCCGGATCCTTGCAGCACTTGTTCATCCAGTAGTCCCACTGCTTCGGGTTGCTCTCCCTGAGCTGGTCGAAACGATGCGGGCGCTTTTCCAAATGGATGCCGAACCCGCACATGGAGCACCCTGTCCGTTGTGTTTTCGTAGTATAGAGCGTACCGTCCGGCTTTCGTTCGATTGTTCCGTAGATCTCTGGGACAGGCACGTTCAGGTCAAGCGCAAGCTGCAGGAGTTCCTGCCTCTTGAATATCGCAAAAGGGCAGCTCCTTATGGTCGATTCTCCCCAATAGTTGCAGCCGTGCATCATGAGGCTCTTCGCCCTGCGCCCCCCTTCTGACGCCATAAGCCCCAAATAAGGGACGCTGTGATGCTCCTTCGCCCAGTCGTCGCAGGGCTTCTCTTTCAAGTAATAACAACATTTATCGGACACAAGAAAATTTTCTGGTTTTCCATAATGCGTCCCTTCGTTCTCATTCTCGTAGCCGCCAAATATTTTCAACCACCGGTTCGAAAGCTTCATTCGGCTGTTCTTCTGGAAGCCGCCATACTCCCCGGTCTCCCCTGTGATAATTGCATGTCTTACGGTCTTGTTGCTTTCCGAAGGGTTTTCTAGTAGGCTTATCTTCCCGGCTATCTCCTTCGACAGTACAGGGAAGCCGAACTCCTGAAGGATTTCTTGTTTCGTCCAGCATTTTCCTTTGTTCGGTCCGCATGTATGCCTTGCGGGATAAAGCCTCGTAACGCCCATGAGTTTATGCACGTACTGGATGCTCCTATCCTCCAATCCTGAACAGCTTATAAGATCTACATCATGGAAACCCAAATCCTCCCGAAGGAAATACGCGAGGGTGATGGAGTCCAGCCCGCCGACCGAAACGTGTACGTTGTAGCCCTTCTCGTAGGCCTCGTCTCGGAACTCCCTAGCAACCGCCCTTGCATGAGCGACTTTTCCTTTGTAGGACAAGCCGTGAAACTTCTGCAGGAAAAAAGCCTTTTTCTGCTCTGCATTTTCTTCCTGCATCTTTTCAAAGACATTCTTCATTGCACCTCCATGAGGTTATAAGCCCCTCCGTTAATGTCGCCCTCGATCTCGCCATACGCCGCCCTGTCGTGCTTCCTGCCGGCCTCGTAGGCGAGCATCAGGACCCGCCTCAATGCATTCCTGTGCGCCGCCTGAGCGTTCCGGCACAAGCTGCGGATACCTTCGCACTGCGCCTCCGTGACCATCCAGTTGGCCCCGTCCATATCGTCTATGACCTCTCCGATAGTCGTGTAGTATTTTGTGTCAGCCATTTGACCTCCCTTCTCTTTCCCATTTTTCCAGGATATCCATGA
>JAUMWM010000174.1 GCA_030529705.1 Lachnospiraceae bacterium | reverse complement strand
GGACGGTTCTTTTGGGTCAAAAATTTTTGACCCAAAAGAACCGTCCCCGCGGGCCGAAAACTCTATACAATTTCAGTGCGATAAGGTATGATAAGTGGCGTATGATTATTGAAAAAGGAATCACGAGAAGAATTTGGAGGACAATACATGATAGCTGCGAACAATGTAACCTACCGCGTAGGGAAAAAGGCGCTGTTCGAGGACGTCAATATTAAATTTACGGAGGGAAACTGCTACGGCCTTATAGGTGCAAATGGTGCCGGCAAATCCACCTTCCTGAAAATCCTGGATGGCCAGCTGGATACGACGAATGGAACTATTTCCATCACGCCCGGCAACAGGATCTCCTTCCTGGAGCAGGACCACTTCAAATATGATGAGTACGAAGTTTTGGATACGGTCATCATGGGGAATCCCCGTCTTTATGAGATCATGAAGGAGAAGGACGCCCTCTATATGAAAGAGGATTTCACGGATGAGGACGGGATTCGCGCGGCCGAGCTGGAAGCTGAATTTGCCGACATGAACGGCTGGGAAGCGGAAGCGGACGCGGAGAATCTGCTGAACGGACTCGGCATTGAGCCTGAACTTCACCATGAAATCATGGGAAACCTGGAAGGCCCGGTCAAGGTCAAGGTCCTTCTGGCCAGAGCCCTTTTCGGCAATCCCGATATCCTTCTGCTTGACGAGCCGACCAACCATCTGGACATGAGCGCGATCGAGTGGCTGGAAGAGTTCCTGATCGGATTTGAAAACACCGTCATCGTCGTGTCCCACGACCGCTATTTCCTGAACAAAGTCTGCACACAGACTGCCGACATCGACTTCGGCAAGATCCGCCTGTATGCCGGCAACTATGATTTCTGGTTCGAGTCCTCCCAGCTTCTGCAGAAGCAGATGAAGGAAGAAAACCGAAAGAAGGAAGAGAAGATCAAGGAGCTGCAGGAGTTTATTTCGAGATTCTCCGCAAATGCCTCCAAGTCCAAGCAGGCCACCTCCCGCAAGAGGGCACTGGAGAAAATCCAGCTCGATACGATGGTCCCGACCAGCAGAAAGTACCCCTATATCGACTTCCGCCCGAACCGGGAGATCGGGAATGACGTGCTGCTCGTTGAGCATTTGTCCAAGACAATTGACGGGGAAGTGATTTTCAAGAATCTCAACTTCATTATCAACCGCACGGACAAGGTGGCATTCGTGGGCGGAAATGAGAGAGCCAAGACGACGCTATTTGAAATCCTCATGGGCAATATGGAGCCGGACGAAGGGTATTACAAATGGGGCATCACGACGAGCCGGGCCTACTTCCCGCACGACTATAACGCCGAGTTCGACAACGACCTGACGATCGCCGACTGGCTGACCCAGTACTCCGAGAACAAAGATACGACCTATGTACGCGGGTTCCTCGGCAGGATGCTTTTTGCGGGCGAGGACGGCATCAAGCGCGTGCGGGTCCTGTCCGGAGGCGAGAAAGTCCGGTGCCTGCTCTCCAAAATGATGATTTCCGGAGCGAACGTTCTGATATTCGACGAGCCAACAAACCACTTGGACATGGAGGCGATCACTGCCCTCAATAACGGCATGAAGAAGTTCAAGGGCGTCATCCTGTTCACGTCCCACGACCACCAGATCGTCCAGACGACCGCAAACCGCATTATGGAGTTCCTGCCTGACGGCACTCTTATTGACAAGATGGGCACGTATGACGAGTATCTTGCTTCTGACATCATGGCGAAGAAGAGGCAGATTTACGTTGCCAGCGAGGACGAGGAGATGGACGACTGATATAATTTTAGATACACGGTTGACATGTGTTTTGCCTTTTTATGGCTTCCTGTCATCCTGAGCGCAGCGAAGGATCTTTTACCGTAAGCTTCGGCTTTATGTAGAAGATCCTTCGCTGCGCTCAGGATGACATGTACTTGTGTTTGGAAACTATTTCGATAGGATGGAAATGTATAAAATCCACAAGATGTTGTGCATTTTTAACAGAAAGATAATAGACTTTCGCCTTGCATGGTGCTATAATTTCCATATGCTGAAATAGTATTGGTTGGATGAAGATTCTTTTCGGACCGGCATTCGACCGAATGTAACATATCTCTACTCCAAGGAGGAAAGAAAAGAATGGATAACAGAAAATGGTTAACCATGGATGGTAACGAAGCAGCCGCTCATGCTTCCTATGCTTTCACGGAAGTCGCTACCATCTTCCCAATCACACCGTCATCCGTCATGCCGGAGCACGTTGATGAGTGGGCAACCGCCGGAAGAAAGAATATCTTCGGCACGGAAGTAAAAGTCACAGAGATGCAGTCCGAGGCAGGCGCTTCCGGCGCATTCCACGGCGCGTTGGCAGCCGGAGCAATGACGACGACATTCACCGCTTCTCAGGGTCTTCTCCTCATGATCCCGAACATTTACAAAGTAGCCGGCGAGCAGCTTCCGGGCGTTTTCGATGTTTCCGCGCGCGCCCTTGCTTCCCACGCACTTTCCATCTTCGGCGATCACTCTGACGTTTACGCCTGCCGCCAGGCCGGCGCATGTATGCTTTGCGAGTCTTCCGTACAGGAAGTCATGGACCTCACTCCGGTCGCCCATATGGCAGCTCTTGAAGGCAGCCTTCCGTTTATCAACTTCTTTGACGGTTTCCGCACGTCGCACGAAATTCAGAAGATCCGCACATGGGATTATGCAGATCTTGACGAGATGGTCAATCATGACGCGATCAAGAGATTCCGCGATCATGCCCTGAATCCGAATCATCCGTGCGAGAGAGGCTCCGCGCAGAACCCGGATATCTTCTTCCAGGCGCGCGAAGCATGCAATCCGTATTATGACAAGATGCCGGAAATCGTCCAGATGTACATGGACAAAGTCAATGCCAAGATCGGCACGGACTATAAGCTGTTCAATTACTATGGCGCAGAGGATGCCGAGTCCGTCATCATCGCCATGGGTTCCGTCAACGAGACAATCGAAGAGACGATCGATTACCTTAACGCAAGGGGCGCAAAGGTCGGCGTGATCAAGGTCAGGCTGTATCGTCCGTTCTCCAACGAAGCCCTCATCGCAGCCATCCCGAAGACCGTCAAAGTCATCAACGTCCTCGACAGGACGAAAGAGCCGGGCGCAAACGGCGAGCCGCTGTACCTGGATGTCGTTGCTGCCCTCTATGACTCCGAGTTCAAGAATATCCCGATCAACTGCGGACGCTATGGCCTTGGTTCCAAGGACACGGATCCGGCACAGATCAAGGCCGTATTCGAGAACACAGACAAGAAGCGCTTCACGATCGGCATCGTAGACGACGTCACGGGCCTTTCCCTTGAGACGGGTGAGCGCTTCGTCGCTACGCCGGAAGGCACTGTCAACTGCAAGTTCTGGGGCCTTGGCGCTGACGGCACGGTCGGTGCGAACAAGAACTCCATCAAGATCATCGGCGACAACACCGACATGTATGCCCAGGCTTACTTTGACTATGACTCCAAGAAGTCCGGCGGCGTCACGATGTCCCACCTCCGCTTCGGCAAGAAGCCGATTAAGTCAACATACCTTATCCGCAAGGCTGACTTCGTCGCATGTCATAACCCGGCATACGTCCGCAAGTTCAACATGACGCAGGAAATCGTTGACGGCGGCACATTCCTTCTGAACTGCCCGTGGAAAGACGAGGAGATCGGCGATCACCTTCCGGGCCAGATGAAGAAGTTCATGGCAGACCACAAGATCAACTTCTACGCAATCGACGGCGTGAGCATCGGTATCGCAGTCGGCATGGGCCCGACCCGTATCAACACGATCCTCCAGTCCGCATTCTTCAAGCTTGCAAATATCATTCCGGAAGAGCAGGCCATCCAGCTCATGAAGGACGCTGCTGCAAAGACCTACGGACGCAAGGGCCAGGATATCGTCGAGAAGAACTGGGCAGCGATCGAGGAAGGCGCAAAGCAGGTCCGCAAGATCGAAGTTCCGGCTGAATGGACGAACTGCGAAGACGAAGGCCTTGATTACAAGGTCGTCACGGAAGGCAGAGAAGACGTCGTCAAGTTCGTCAACACGGTCCAGACGGCTGTCTCCTCGCAGGAAGGCAACAACCTGCCGGTATCCGCATTTGTGGATTATGTCGATGGTTCGACGCCGTCCGGCTCCGCTGCATTTGAGAAGCGCGGCATCGCCGTCAGCATCCCGCAGTGGGATCCGGAAAACTGCATCCAGTGCGGCCGCTGTTCATTTGTATGCCCGCACGCCGTCATCCGTACATTTGCCATTACAGACGAAGAAGCTGCTGCAGCTCCGGAAGGAACCAAGACGCTTCCGATGCTTGGCATGAAGGATTACAAGTTCGCGATCGGCATCTCCGCATACGACTGCACGGGCTGCGGCTCCTGCGCGAACGTCTGCCCGGGCAAGAAGGGCGCAAAGGCCCTCAACATGGTCAAGATGGCCGATGTTGCGGACGCTACGCAGCCGGTATTCGATTACCTGGTCAAGACTCCCGAGAAACCGGCTGTCATCGACAAGTTCAAAGAGAACACGGTCAAGGGCAGCCAGTACAAGCAGCCGCTTCTTGAGTTCTCCGGCGCATGCGCAGGCTGCGGCGAGACACCGTATGCTAAGCTCATCACCCAGCTGTTCGGCGACAGAATGCTCATTGCAAACGCAACCGGCTGCTCCTCCATCTGGGGCAACAGCTCGCCGTCCACGCCGTACACGGTTACTCCGGAAGGCAAAGGACCGGCATGGGATAACTCCCTGTTCGAGGACAACGCCGAGTTTGGTTATGGTATGTTCCTTGCAAATAAGGCAATTCGCAATGGCCTCAAGGCTCTCGTAGAGAAGATCGTGGCTGAGGGCGGCCAGGGCGCGGCGGAAGGCCAGGAGTGGCTCGACACCTATAAGCTCGGCAAAGAGAATTCCATCGCTACGGATAAGCTCATCGCGGCTCTCGCAGATGTAGACTCCAAGGAAGCGAAGGAAATCGTAGAGAAGAAAGACTTCATGTCCAAGAAGAGCCAGTGGATCTTCGGCGGCGACGGCTGGGCTTATGATATCGGCTACGGCGGCGTTGACCACGTGCTCGCATCCGGCGATGACGTCAATATCATGGTATTCGATACGGAAGTTTACTCCAACACGGGCGGACAGGCTTCCAAGGCTACCCGTACCGGTGCCGTCGCTCAGTTCGCGGCAGCCGGCAAGGAGACCAAGAAGAAAGATCTCGCGGGCATGGCAATGACATACGGCTATGTATATGTCGCCCATATCGCGATCGGCGCTGATTACAACCAGGCAGTCAAGGCTATCGCCGAGGCTGAGGCATATGACGGACCGTCCCTCATCATCGCTTACGCTCCGTGCATCAACCACGGCATCCGCAAGGGCATGGGCAAGTCCATCACTGAGGAAGAGCTCGCAGTCAAGGCCGGCTACTGGTTCAACTTCCGCTTCAATCCGGATCTGGCCAAGGAAGGCAAGAACGCGTTCATCCTTGATTCCAAGACTCCGACAGAGTCCTATCAGGACTTCCTGGCAGGCGAGGTTCGCTACACATCACTCATGCGCGCGAATCCGGAGCGTGCGAAGGAACTCTTCGCAAGGTCCGAGGAGGAGTGCAAGGAGAGATTCGAGTATCTCACCAAGCTCGTCGAGGTTTACAAGGCGAAATAATAAAATACTGGCATGAACCAGATGGGGCGCCGGGCGATAAGCCCGGCGCTTTTTTCGGTCTGGGGGCGGTCCTTTCGGTCCGGGTTTTTCGGCCCGCGGGGACGGTCCTTTT
>JAUMWM010000406.1 GCA_030529705.1 Lachnospiraceae bacterium | reverse complement strand
CGCGAGCCGAAAAAACCTCTTTCTCCGAACGGCGCAATCATGTATACTATTATAGTGATTACTCAGCAGATTGTCTGAATCCTTGTCATTCTGACCATAAGAATCTTAAACGCAAAACGATAAAGATTCTTCGCTTTCGCTCAGAATGACTGGGGTACTGGGCAGGTGCCAAGAATCTTAAACGCAAAATGCCAAAGATTCTTCGCCTACGCTCAGAATGGCTGGGGGCTGGGCAGTTGCTAATTTTTAAATTCCACATAAGGAGGATGAAATGATCAATATACAGCAAGTTGCAAATGACACGTTCTGGATTGGAGGCAGCGACCGCCGCCTCGCGCGATTTGAAAACCTGTTCCCGCTTCCGAGCGGCGTTTCATACAACAGCTATATCGTCCTTGACGAGAAGACGGTCGTCTTCGACACCGCCGACATCTCCATCTCCGACCAGTACCTCGAAAACCTCCGCGCCGCGCTGGGCGGCAGGCCGCTCGACTACCTCGTGATCCTCCACATGGAGCCGGACCACTGCTCGCAAATTGCCACCGTGGCCGCCATGTACCCGGACCTCACGCTGGTCGGCAACGCCAAAACCTTCCAGATGCTATCCAACTTCTTCCCGGAGACGACCTCCATCAAGCGCCAGGTCGTTAAGGAAAAAGACGCCCTCACGACCGGATCCCACACTTTCCGCTTCGTCCTCGCACCGATGGTGCACTGGCCGGAGGCTATGTTTGCATTTGACGAATCCTGCGGCACGCTGTTTTCCGCCGACGCATTCGGCACGTTCGGGGCAATCGATGCGGGGATATTTGCGGACGGGTATGCATTTGAAAATAAATTCCTCGACGAGGCCCGCAGATATTATGCAAATATTGTCGGCAAATACGGCGTCCAAGTTCAAAACGTCCTGAAAAAGGCTGCCGCGCTTGAGATCAAGACGATTTGCCCGCTGCACGGCCCGGTCTGGAGGGAGAACCTCGCATGGTTCATCGACAAATATCAGAAGTGGTCCACCTGCACGCCGGAAGACGATGGATTTGTCGTCATCTATGGGAGCCTTTACGGGCATACGGAGTCGGCGGCGGAGGCATTTGCGGCGAAGCTTCGCCAAACGAGCGGCAAGGACGTCCGGGTCTACGATGTCTCGAGGACGCACGCATCCTTCCTGATCGGCGAAATCTGGCGGGCCTCTAAGATTGTCATCTTCTGCCCGACTTACAATAACGGGATTTACCTGCCGGTCGATGCGCTGCTTCACGACATGGCGGCGTTGGACCTCAAGAACCGCAAATTCGCGGTCGCGCAGAACGGCTCCTGGGCTCCGAGTTCAGGCAAGCAGGTGGTAGAGAAGCTGTCCGCCCTCAAGGGAGCGACCATCCTGGAAAATATGCTGACGATCAAGAGCGCGCTTCACGCATCCGACGAGGGCATGCTGGACGAGTTCGTCGCAGCGGTGGCGACGATGTAAGGCTTCGGCCCGCGGGGACGGTCCTTTTGGGTCGAAATATCGGCCCATGGGGACGGTCCTTTTGGGTCAAAAAATTTTGACCCAAAAGGACC
>JAUMWM010000029.1 GCA_030529705.1 Lachnospiraceae bacterium | reverse complement strand
ACGGTCCTTTTGGGTCAAAATTTTTTGACCCAAAAGGACCGTCCCCGCGGGCCGATGGAAAAGATTGGAGCATGAATGATCGTAGAGTGCAGGCACATCTATAAGACGTATAAGACGGGCCGGATTGAATTTCCGGCTCTTAAAGATGTGAACCTTTCCGTGGAGGAGGGTGAGTATCTGGCGGTCATGGGACCGTCCGGCTCCGGGAAATCTACGCTCATGAACCTGATCGGCTGCCTTGACGTTCCGACGGAAGGGACCCTCCTGCTCGACGGGGAGGATATTGGCAAATGCAGCGAGAACCGCATGTCGGATATCCGCCTTTATAAACTGGGATTCGTATTCCAAACCTTCCATCTCCTGCCCTACCAGACCGCCCTGGAAAATGTGGAACTCCCGCTCACGTATGCCCATGTTTCCCGAGCCGAAAGGCGTGAGAGGGCGATGAAGGCCCTTGCGAGGGTGGACCTGACATCCCACAGCGGGCATTTGCCCACGGAATTGTCAGGCGGGCAAAAGCAGAGGGTGGCCATAGCGAGGGCGGTCATCAATGAGCCGAAGATTTTGCTTGCGGACGAGCCGACCGGGGCGCTGGATTCGGCGTCCGGCGAGATGATCATGGGGATATTCAAGGAATTGAACAGGGGCGGCGTGACCGTAATCATGATTACTCACGACAGAGATATCGCCGCCCATGCTGACAGGATCGTGGAGATACGGGACGGGATTTTGACGGAGGGCTAAGGATAAAAATCTCCAGTTGCACGGTTGAACATTCGCATTTGTCATCCTGGACGTTGGCGAAGGATCTTTCGCAATTTGCTGATAAGATCCTTCGCTTCGCTCAGGATGACAAGGCATAAAATCAGGGACAAGCGAACAGTGGAAAAAATATGCATAAATCCCGAAAAGTATAAAATCACAGATGGGTTAATCTATGAAATACGGAAAGAGAATCCTGACGGTTCTGATTGTTCTGGCGCTCGTGGCCGGGGCCGTCGGAGGCGTTATTTATGGAGTGCAGAAGTCGCAGGAGCGGACGATTACCGTCTACCATGCGGCCGATTTAAATTACAATTGGTATGCGAGTGATGAAGGAGACAACCTTGAAGGATATGTAACGGCCGATGCCGCCCAGAACGTGTATGTTTCCGATGCGACTACCGTCAAGGAGATAACGGTTTCGGAAGGCCAGGAAGTCGTTGTGGGGGACGTCCTCGTCGTGTATGATACGGAAAAAGCCAGGCTGAATCTGGAAAAGGCTCAATTGTCCGAGCAGCAGATTCATTTGCTGCTGGACGTCGCAAACAGGAATTTGCAGACTCTGAACTCCTTAAAGCCCGTAAAGGCGGCCGTTGAAGAGGCGGAGGAAGAAGAAGTGTATGTTGAACTGGATGACGACTGGGAAGAGGATGAGTGGGTCATCGTCGATTTAGAGGAAACGGATGAAGACGAGAGCGGGGAGGAGGATGAACCGGAAAAGGAAAAACCGACCGCCTATGGCAAGCTTGATGCCGATACCCTGCCCTACAACATAGATGACTTCATTATCATCACGCGCGAAGACCTTGATCCCGAGGAGATAGAGGGGATGACAGATGAGGAGATTGACCTGTACTTAGAGCAGCTCATGGGACCCCGTCTTGGAACGGAAGAAAATCCGTATCGTTTTTTATGTTCAAACGGAGCCGTGATTTCTCCTGCCTTTATCAACCGCCTGAAAAAACAGGCGGAGGAAGAGGGGGGATCCCTCTTCATACAGCTAGAGGTGAGGGAGGGCGATATAGAAAAGGGAAAGCTCATTGAAGCCTGGAAGATGGATGCCGCCCGCTTTGTGAAGGTGGGGAAAGATTGGACGGCAAAGGTCATTGTCGACAGCTACATATCGACGCCGTCGCCGACGCCCACAAAGAAGCCGAAGACTACGCCGACTGAGAAAGCGAAGGCAAGCCCGACCGACAAGGCGAAAAAGACCATTACCCCGGAGCCTACTATTACAGTGACAATCTCGCCGACAGCCCCTCCGGACGATTCGTCGGGGACGGAATTGCCTGATGACAGTTCTGCCGAATCAGTCCCGTCGGATTCATCGGTGACGGATATGTCAGATGGCGGGCCAACGGACTCCTCGGAGCCATCCGAAGACATTTCGGCAACGCCGTCTAAAACCGATACGCCGGACGTTCCCGATGATTCGGAGGCGGATTCAGTTTCGGAGATGACGATTTCGGAGTCTCCAATTCCCGAGTCTGAGACCGGAAACAGGATACCGGATGTTACGCAAATGCCCCCATCCGGGGAAGACTTGCAGGGAGCAAAGGCGACGGCCCCTTCTCCTGCTAGGCCGGATGACGTTATCGATGGCGGTGCGGCCATGCCGGACATAGGGACAATGGGAAGAGGGAATGGGGGGCTTTCGTATGCCACATACGGCATGACGGAGAAATACCTGCTCACCGCTATGGCAACCGGCTCCGGAAGTTCCGGTTTCGATTCAGAGGGGGCCAAAAGCAGCAGCCAGATTGCTTTGTCGATAGGGCTGATACCCTCGGATTCGGAAATGACTGCGGAGGAAATCAAGGAAGCGAAGAAGCAGGAAGAGCAGACAATTAAGTCTCTGAACCTCGATCTTCGGGAAGCCGTCCTGAAAACAAAGGAAGCCGAGGAGGCCCTGGAAGAGGGCAGCACCAAGGCCAAAATGAACGGCGTCGTCAAGAAAGTCACGGATTCGATTTCAGCGACAGGCAGCGGATCGCCCATCGTGCAGGTGACGGCGGCGGAGGGCCTGTTCGTAAAGAGCGCCATCCCCGAGAGCCTGTACGGGACCATAAAGGCAGGGGATTTTGCAAAAATTATGTCATGGACTACGGGGCAGACATTTTCGGGCCGCGTCCGCGACGTGTCCTATTATCCGGATACCAGCGGGATGTTCGGCTACGGCGCCAGTGCGACTTACTATCCCGTGACAATTTATGTGTCCGAGCGAAGCGAAGCCTTGACGGACGGGGAATGGGTGCAGGTGAAAGTGAACGGCACGGGGGAGCAGACATTTGAAAATGCATCTGACAAATTGTACCTCTACCGGGCCTTTATTCGCGAGGATGAAGGCGGAAAGTACGTATTGATGCGGGGAGAGGACGGCCTGCTTGCGAAACGTTATGTCAGGACGGGAGAACTGTCCGGCGAGGCCTTTGAGATTCTGTCCGGAGTAACCACGGATGACTATCTGGCATTTCCGTATGGGAAGTATTTGTCAGAAGGATCAAAGACGCGGGAGGGGACGATCGATGAGTTGTATATGTCGTAGCGCTGTCCACATAAGATTCTTCGCTTGCGCTCAGAATGACAAAAGCGGGCGTTAGGCCTTGTCGTTGGTTGTCAATGTCTGTCGGAGGTGCAAATGATAGAGAATATACGGCTGGCGTTTCAGGGGATTTTTACGCACAAGCTGCGTTCTTTCCTGACCATGCTTGGCGTAATAATTGGAATCGCTTCGATTATCGCCATCGTTTCAACGATTCAGGGGACAAATGAACAGATTATGCAGAACCTGATCGGAGCCGGGAACAATACGGTGACGATTTCCCTTATGCAGGGCGACAGCGAATACTATATGGACGCAGGGATTCCGGCGGGCGTAAATGTCACCTCGGATGCGCAAAAAGAATCCATCCGGTCGCTAAAGAAAGCCGCCGATGCCTCTTTTTTCGTCACGAGATCCTATGTTGACGGGGTTGCCAGCGCGTACGCCACCCTTAGCGGCTCCCGCGCATACGGAATCGATGATCATTATCTGCCCACCTGCGGGTATGAGGTGTATTCCGGAAGGCCGTTTGTGGAGGAGGACTACAAGAGGTTTAACAAGGTTCTGCTCCTAGACGAGGTTGCGGCCGGCATCCTGTTTCCGGATAAGGACGCCGTAGGGAAGGTCGTGGACGTGCGGTCCGAGCCTTTCACCGTCGTCGGCCTGATCCGGAAAGCGGACCGGTTTCAGCCTGTCATCGAATCCTATGAGGATTACGTGACGTACACGCAGGATGAATATGGCAATATATTCATGCCTTCTGCAAGCTGGCCCATCGTGTTCCTCTATGACGAGCCGGAGAATTGCGTGGTCCGCGCAGTGCGGACGGAAGACATGAGTTCTGTGGGGCGCGATGCGGAGAGCATTATGAACCAGTCCGTTGGCAGCGGGACCGACGTGTCCTACAAGGCGGAGGATTTGCTGGAGAAAGCCAGGAATAAGCAGGAACTCAGTGCGAGCACGAACAATCTCCTGATATGGGTGGCAAGCATCGCCCTGCTGGTCGGGGGCATCGGGGTCATGAACATCATGCTGGTGTCCGTCACGGAGAGGACTTCCGAGATCGGCTTAAAGAAGGCGATCGGCGCAAAGAAACGGACGATTCTGTTCCAGTTCCTGACTGAGTCGGCGGTGCTGACCAGCATGGGCGGCGTGATAGGCGTGATCGTCGGCATCATTCTTGCGAAGGTGATTTCAAAAATGACCGAGACACCGGTGTCTATCTCCATACCGGCAATCATTATGAGCGTGGCTTTTTCCATGCTGATCGGGATTGTTTTCGGGATACTGCCATCGATTAAGGCCTCGAATCTGAATCCGATTGATGCATTGAGGAGCGAGTAGGTAGGCTGAAATGCATAAAAATAATCCCGGCTGCACGGCCGTGCAGCCGGGATTATCGTGAAAAACGTTATTCAAATGCTTATTTTACTCCGTAAGGCTCCAGAGCCTTCAGGATGGTGGCCAGCTTGTCGCCCTCAGCGTGGATATTCAAGTCGATCGGCTTCGAGAGATCGAGGCTGAAAATGCCCATGATGGATTTGGCATCGATTACATAGCGGCCGGATACAAGGTCAAAGTCGGTATCAAAACGGTTAATCTCGTTTACAAATGTCTTGACTCTATCGATGGAATTCAGGGAAACTTTAATGGTCTTCATAGGTACGGAGTCCTCCTTAATGAGCAGATATGGTATACGCTGAAAAAGTCATTTGCGGCAGCCTGCCGCCGCTTTCATAATAGATGGTATTGCAGGGCAAGTCAAGTAAAATATAGAACGGAGAAAGAAGTAAAATATAGAACGGTTACTGTTCACACTTCCGCACAAAATCGCCTGTTTTTGCGGCAATTGGGGTGTCATCCTGAGCGTAAGCGAAGGATCTTTTACATAAAGCCGCTGCAGATGGTAAAAGATCCTTCGCTTACGCTCAGGATGACAAGGGCAGTACATGAGGTGTGAACAGTAACATAGAACGGAGAAAGAAGAATGCCAGGAAGAAAAGCCGCATTTCACAGCCTTGGATGCAAGGTCAATTCTTACGAGACGGACGCCATGCGCCAGAGCCTCCTTGCGGCGGGATATGAGGAGGTTCCGTTTGTTCCGGGGGCGGACGTGTACGTGATCAATACCTGTACGGTGACAAATGTAGCTGACCGCAAATCCCGGCAAATGCTCCATAAAGCCAAGGAGATGAATCCCGAAGCCGTCGTGGTTGCGGCCGGCTGTTATGTCCATGATGCCGGAGAAAGGCTCACAGCCGATCCGGCCGTCGATATCATTGTCGGAAACCATGAAAAAGGCATGCTCCCGGTTATTTTGGAGGAATACTTTAACAATCAGGAGCAGTCGAAAGGAATCGCAGTTTCTGATATCGGGGCGGTGCGGGATTACGATGAGCTCATGTTTGTTCCGGAGGGAGAGCATACGCGCGCATTTGTAAAAATCCAGGATGGGTGCAACCAATTCTGTTCCTACTGCATGATTCCCTATGTCAGGGGGCGCGTAAGAAGCCGTAAGCCGGAAGAGATTTTGAAAGAAGCCTCGGAGCTGGCCGCCCGCGGATATCGGGAGATCGTCCTAACAGGGATTCACATCAGTTCTTACGGGTTGGATTTTGATTTCCCGGGGATGAACAGGCAGACTCCGGATGCGAAAAGCGCCAAGACAAATGAACGCCTGGCTGCCCTGATTCAGGATCTTGCGGGAATATCGGGGATAGAAAGGATCAGGCTCGGATCGTTGGAGCCGGGCATCATTACGGACCAGTTTGTCCTTATGATTTCCGCTATCCGAAAGGTCTGTCCTGCATTTCACCTTTCCTTGCAGAGCGGATGCGATGAGACGCTGATTCGCATGCGGAGGAAGTATACGGCGGCTGATTTTGAGGAGAAGGTGGAGCTGCTCAGGAAGCATTATGACAATCCGGGCATCATGACGGATATTATTGCGGGATTTCCCGGGGAAACCGAGGAGGAATTTGCAAAAACGGAAAGCTTTGTTAGGAAAATACGCTTTTCTAGGACGCACGTCTTCAAGTACTCTGTCAGAAAAGGGACGGCGGCGGAGCGGATGCCGGGCCATGTTCCTGAGAGGGTCAAGCAGGAGAGGTCCGGGACGCTGATTGGGATAGACGCACAGGAACGCAGGCGTTTTGCGGAGGTTTTTTTAGGCAAGCCAGTCGAAGCGCTCTTCGAGGAGAAGATTGTCAGGGATGGCGCCGGGTATATGAGGGGGTATACGCGCGAGTACGTACCCGTTTTGATGGGTACGGAGGAGGATCTTTCCAACAAAATCTTAACGGTCGTGCCGGAGCAGGTGACGGCGGAGGGGGAGATGCTCTGTGAATTTCATCCTTTACTAATAAGTAAATAGAGTGTAAAATAATTTTTAGTTTGTATTGTGAGGGATTTTGTCCCGAGGGAGAGATGTAAGAGAGGTTTAGTTATGGCAGACATGGGAAATACACAGTATTGGAAGGTAAAGTCCGGACCGGAAATCCATGTGAAGGATGTCCTCAATGTGGTCTATAACGCGATGGCGGAGAAAGGATATAACCCCGTAAACCAGATCGTGGGCTATATCATGTCCGGAGATCCCACTTATATCACCAGTTATAAGAACGCCAGAAGCATGATTATGAAGGTGGAAAGGGACGAACTGGTGGAAGAACTTTTGAGGGCATATATCAAAAACCGCTCCTGGCAGGATTCGGAGGATTGATGAGAATACTGGGGCTTGACTACGGTTCAAAGACGGTCGGAGTGGCCGTTACGGATCTGCTTGGCATGACGGCTCAGAGGCTGGAGATTATCAGGCGGCCGAAGGAGAATCATCTGCGGCAGACGTTCCGGAGAATAGAGGAGCTGGTGGAGCAATACGAGATAGGCGAGGTGGTTCTGGGCTATCCCCTGAATATGGATGATTCCACAGGGGATAGGGCAGAAAAAACTCTTGCTTTCAGGCAGGAGCTGGTGCGGCGCCTTGAAGTACCGGTTCATCTTGTGGACGAGAGGCTCACCACTGTCGAGGCCGAGGAGATTATGGCGGAATGCGGCCTCCCAAGATGCGAATTTAAACGATACGTTGATATGATTGCGGCTGAAATTATATTGCAGGATTACCTGAACATGCAGTGACGGGATTTGACGAAAAAGCCGGCTTGCACCGCCAATGGCGGCTCGGCGCGGCAGGCAGGAATGTCAGAAATAACGACATTCCAGATGAGAAACAGGATTCGTGGCGCTTCCTGTGGCAGCGAGCAGCGCAGTTCGCTGTAACAGGATATATCACGAAGGATTGTTTCGACCGGATGGATGGGAGGTTTGAAACTCTGTTTCAAATCCGCCATTAACGGAGCCCGCTCATGTGCGCTGGATCGGTAATAGGTTAAAATGCGGGAATACTTCCGGAGGATATATGAAAGCAGAATCGGTAACTTTTAAAGACGAGAACAATATTGATCAGGAATTCTATGTCGTGGAGCAGACGCGCGTGAACGGGACAAATTATCTTCTGGTGGCAGACGCCCCGGAGGGAGATGCGGAAGCTCTTATTCTTCAAGATATTTCCGATGCGGGCAGCGAGGAGGCGGAATATGTCCTTGTGGAGGACGATGCGCTCCTTGAAGCCCTGATGAAGGTCTTTTCGGAATTGATGGAGGAGGACGTGGAAATCCGTATGTCATGAGAATGAACGGAGGACATGTTTGAGTAAACAGGACAACAAGCAAGACATCGCGGGCAATACGGGCACATTATTTCGAGACAACGCCCCGCGCAGCGGAAAGGAGAAGCTGAAGATTATTCCGCTTGGAGGGCTGGAGAGAATCGGCCTGAATATCACGGCTGTTGAATACGGCAACAGCATCGTCGTTATTGATTGCGGAATGGCATTTCCGGAAGATGATATGCTGGGCATTGATTTCGTGCTTCCGGATATTACTTATCTAGAGGAGAATTACAGCAAGGTCAAGGGGTTTGTAATCACCCATGGCCACGAGGACCATATCGGGGCGATACCGTATGTCTTTCGGAAGATGACGAACGTGCCCATTCTTGCAACCCGCCTGACGATGGCCCTTATCGAAAACAAACTGGAAGAGCACAATATGGTCGAGGCCGTAGCCCGAAAAGTCGTGAATTTCGGGGACATTGCGGATTTCGGGGACATAAAAGTAGAATTTATCAAGACGAACCACTCGATTCAGGACGCGTCTGCCCTGGCTATCTATACGCCTGCCGGGACGGTCATCCACACGGGCGATTTCAAGGTGGATTATACCCCGGTGTTCGGGGACGCGATCGATTTGCTGAGATTTGCAGAGATAGGCCGCAAGGGAGTCCTTGCCCTGATGTGTGATTCGACAAATGCAGAACGGCCCGGCCACACGATGTCCGAGAAGACGGTCGGAGCTTCCTTTGACAGGATATTTGCGGAGTACCGTACTTCGAGGCTGATTATTGCGACATTTGCCTCAAATATTGACCGGGTGCAGCAAATCATTAATTCTGCGTCCAAATACGGACGAAAGGTCTGCCTGGAAGGGCGATCGATGTTGAACGTAATCGGGACGGCCATCCGGATCGGATACGTGGACGTGCCGGACGGGGCGCTTATTACGTTAGATGAAATACGGAATTATGCTCCGGAGCAGATCGTGCTGGTGACGACCGGCAGCCAGGGCGAGTCCATGGCCGCGCTGTCAAGGATGGCGGCGAATCTGCACAAGAAGGTCAAGATTATGCCCGGCGATGTAATCGTCTTCTCCTCGCAGCCCATTCCCGGCAACGAGAAGGCGGTTTCCAACGTCATAAATGAATTGTCGGAAATCGGGGCGACGGTAATCTTCGAGGACACGCATGTTTCGGGACATGCCTGCCAGGAAGACATCAAGCTCATTTATTCTTTGGTACAGCCGAAGTACGCAATTCCGGTTCACGGGGAAATGCGCCACCTCCGCGCCCAGGCAGCGGTGGCTGAGTCTCTCGGGATCCCGAAGGAAAGCATCTTTATCCTTCATTCGGGGGACGTTCTGGAAGTGGGCGAAGATAGGGCCAACATAATCGGGAAGGTGCAGACGGGGACGATCCTCGTGGACGGACTCGGTGTCGGCGATGTGGGGAACATCGTAATCCGGGACAGGCAGAGATTGTCGGAGGACGGCATTATCGTCGTGGTTTTGACCCTGGAGCATTATACGAACAGGCTGCTGGCGGGACCTGACCTGGTGTCGCGCGGATTTGTCTATGTCCGGGAGTCCGAGGATTTGCTCGAAGAGGCGACGAGGACGGTCGAGGATGCCGTGTGGAGATGCATTGACCGGAAGATCAGCGACTGGTCGAAGATTAAGACGGAAATCAAGGACGATCTCAGCGAATTTGTTTGGAAGCGGACGCAGAGGCGGCCTATGATCCTGCCCATCATTATGGAGGCGTATCCGTGATGGATGCAGCCAGGAAATCCAGTTTCCTGCGCCATTTTGTGACACTTGGAGCATGGGGAAGAGTCTTTATACTGAACACAGGGAACTGTAAATAAGATCCTTCGCTTGCGCTTAGGATGACAAGACCTTGGGCGATTCGCAGGATAGTTTCGTTTAATAATCTATATCGAGTCAATGAGGATCCTAACATAATAGACTGGCCTAAACATTGGGAGGTTTAGTTTGAGCAGCATTGAGTACAGTACGAAAGCGTTAGTTGAGAGCGTAAAAAACGGCTCTGCCTATAAACGGTTCAGGAAATGCGAGGAGGCGCTGGTGAAATATCCCGGGCTTTCCGAAAAGCTGGACCAGCTCAGAGCCGATATCTATAAGATGTATGACAGTTCCGAGAACGAGGAGCTTCTGGCGAGGACGGAAGAACTACAGAAGATGTATCGGGAGATGCATAAGATTCCGGAGGTAAATGCCTACCTTGATGCGGAGACGGAACTGTGCATGCAGGTCAGGGACATCTATAGGCATATAGTGGGGGAGATTGGAATCGATCCCCCTGCTGTCTGAGAACATGTAATCATGTCATTCTGAGCGTTAGCGAAGAATCTTTTCTTTTTGCGCAAGCGTTACGTTTAAGATCCTTCGCTTACGCTCAGGATGACAAGGGCGATGCTGAATGCGTGAACAGTGGAGTAGAATCAGCATGCTGAATCATTTTTTTATGGAAGGATTCTAGTGCAACGGTTCATAAGTAATGCAATAGAACTTATGAAATGCTGTACTAAGCATAAAGAGGGAAGTATGGCGTCTAAGAAGAAAAACAGTGCGGGAAGTATTGGCTATATAGTGACGGTCATGGGGGCAAAAGGCATCATCAAGATCCTGCTCACAGTGCTGGTCATCATTTTCCTGATCTTCCTTGCGCGGACATCCTATATTTTCGGTTATTCCATATTTAATGAGACCGCCGTGAATGCGGAGTCTCCGCGGGATATCCTGGTTGAAATTCCGGAAGGGGCATCGACATGGGAAATCGGGGGGATTCTGGAAAAGAACGGGCTTATCGAGAACAGGTACATTTTTATGGTCCAGGAGAGGTTTTCATCTTATCACGGTCAGCTTGAGCCGGGGAATTATATCCTGAGTACGGGGCAGACGCCTTCGCAGATGCTGAAAATCATTGCCAGGGCCGATACGGAGAATCAGCCGAAGCAGGAGGATGGAGGCACTGGATCCTCATGAATCCAAGAGGGGGGACGTGCGACAGGATGACAGAAGCTGAGAGAATGCGGGTTTTTCTTGCGTCGCTTGATACCGGCAACTCGGATTTTTTGAATGAATTGGAAAACGAGGCTCATCTGCAGAGGATACCGGTTATCCGTCATGAGACGCAGAGCGCGCTCAGGTTTCTTCTGGCACAGACAAGGCCCGCGGAAATTCTGGAGGTAGGTACTGCCGTCGGATTTTCCGCGATTCTTATGTGCGAGAATTCCGAGGCGAATATTACGACCATCGAGAATTATGAGAAAAGGGTAGGTCCCGCAATGGAAAATTTCAGGCGGGCCGGGGTTAAGGAGCGGGTGACGCTCCTTTTTGGTGACGCTATGGATATCCTGCCGCAGCTTCCAGGCCCCTATGACTTTATATTCATGGATGCGGCGAAGGGGCAGTACATCCGGTTTCTTCCGGATATTATGAGGCTGCTATCACCGGGAGGGACGCTCGTGTCCGATAACGTGCTGCAGGAGGGGGATATCCTGGAATCCCATTATGCGGTGGAACGCAGGAACCGGACGATTTACAAGCGGATGAGGGAGTATCTCTACGAGCTTACGCATCGGGCGGATTTGGTGACGACGATTCTGCCGGTCGGGGATGGCTTGGCATTATCCGTGAAGATAGGGGAGAAAGTTTGAATTGTCAATTTAGCATCGTTCCCAGATGCTGTGGTGCAAGATGGGGCAAAAAGACTGCACAGGGAAAAATGCCCATTTTGCACTGGAATCATGTATGGATCCTAATGGGAACCGTGTCTGTATGCGGATTTGGTGAAAGAGGTAGAAATGAAGAAGAGACCGGAGCTTTTGCTGCCGGCAGGCAGCCTTAACGTGCTGAAAGTAGCCGTCTTGTATGGAGCGGACGCAGTTTATATCGGCGGGGAGGCATTTGGCCTTCGGGCGAAAGCGAAAAACTTTACGCGAAGCGAGATGGAGGAGGGTATCGCATTTGCCCACGAACATGGGGCGAAGGTGTATGTGACGGCGAATATATTTGCCCATGATGCAGACCTTGAGGGGGCGGCCGCCTATTTTCGGGAGCTGGCCCAGATAGGGCCTGACGCGGTCCTCGTGTCGGATCCGGGCATGTTCATGCTGGCAAAGAGGAATGCGCCGGGGCTGGAAATTCATATCAGCACCCAGGCGAACAGCACCAATTATGAGACCTGCCTCTTCTGGCACGGGCTGGGTGCGAAGCGGATCGTGACGGCCAGAGAACTTTCCCTGGATGAGATCAGGGATATTCGAGGCCATATTCCGGACGAGCTTGAAATTGAGGCATTCGTCCACGGAGCCATGTGCATCTCCTATTCGGGACGCTGCCTGCTGTCGAATTATCTGGCAGGCAGGGATGCAAACAGGGGGCTTTGCACGCATCCCTGCAGGTGGAAGTATGCGGTCGTGGAGGAGACGCGGCCCGGCGAATATATGCCTGTCGAGGAAAATGAGAGAGGGACTTTCATCTTCAATTCAAAGGATCTCTGCATGATCGGGCATCTGCCGGATCTTTATGACGTGGGGATTGACAGCTTTAAGATTGAGGGGCGCATGAAGACGGCTCTCTATGTGGCGACCGCAGCCAGGACCTACCGGCTTGCCATGGATGCCTTTGAGCGGGACCCTTTGGAATACGAGGAGAAGCTTCCCTGGTTCTTAGAGCAGATAGCGGGATGTACGTACAGGGAGTTTACGACGGGCTTTTTCTATGGAAAGCCGGACAGGGACGACCATATTTATGACGGAAAAACATATGTGAGCGGCCAGATTTTCCTCGGAATCGTGCAGGGAATCGATGAAGACGGGAATGCCGTGACAGAGCAGAAAAACAAATTCTGCGTGGGAGATTTAATCGAGATTATGAAGCCGGACGGGAGGAACGTTCCGGCCAAGGTGCTTGCGATTCGTGACGGCGAGGGGAATGAGATGGAATCGGCTCCCCATCCGAAGCAGGAGCTGCATATCGCGTTGGATGCGGCGGCGCAGCCGTGGGACATTCTGAGGAAAAAAGCATAGAAATAGAAGACCGGATGAGGGGTTTCGGTTCGCGCTTCTGATTATAGATCACTTGTATTTGTGAAAAGTAAGCGTCATCCTGAGCGTAGCGAAGGATCTTTTACATAAAACCGCTGTAGATGTAAAAGATCCTTCGCTACGCTCAGGATGACGCTTTATTATTCGCAAGTATAGACGACTTCGATGCGGAAGCGTGACCGATAACTGTCCTCAGTTACTATTCACGGTTTTTTAGGCGTAAAAGGCAGTCCGTTTCAAACAGAAAATAATTCTTTTTATAAAAGTTCTTTTCAAATCCGCCGGACAGGCGTATAATGAACAACATCGAAGGGCGTTTCGCCCATATTTTCCCTTTTTGATTGTATATTTTCTATATGAGGAGGGCACTATTTTGTTTAATAGAGTACTTTCTGCCGCCATCGTCGGGATCGATGTCGTTCCGGTGCAGGTCGAAGTGGATGTCAGCGACGGCCTGCCCCAGTTCACGATGGTCGGAAGCCTGACGGGGCAGGTGAAAGAGGCGGAGGACCGCGTTCGCACGTCGCTCCGAAACATAGGCATCGCGCTGCCGCCAAAGAAGATAACGGTCAACCTTGCTCCTGCCGATATTTTGAAGAACGGGTCCGGGTTTGATCTGCCAATCGCGCTTGGCATTTTAGCGGGGGAGGAGAAGGTTCCCCCGAAGGCGCTGGAAGGCCTGATGGCATTGGGAGAACTGAGCCTTGACGGCGATATCAATCCGGTGAGCGGAATCCTTCCCGCAACCCTGCAGGCGAGAAAGCTCGGGGTGCATACGATGGTCGTTCCGGAGAAGAACGAGCGGGAAGCCAGGGTCGTGACCGGGCTTGACATCATAGGCTTTCATAATATCCAGGATGTCCTGGAGTTTCTCCGCCATGGCATCCTGCCGGAAAGCCGGCAGATATCGGAAGTAACTACGGATTTGAACCAGTATGATTTAGATTTTTCTGACATCCGGGGCCAGGAGAGCGTGAAGAGGGCCGCCATCGTGGCGGCGGCCGGTTTCCACAATCTGCTCATGATCGGCCCGCCCGGTTCGGGCAAAACCATGATTGCCAGACGCATGCCGACGATCATGCCTCCCCTGACGCAGGAGGAGAGCCTTGAAATATCGCAAATCTATTCTGTCGCCGGACTTTTGAGTCCGGAACGGCCTTATCTAGGAACCCGTCCATTTCGTTCGCCACACCACACGATGACCGCCCAGGCTCTCGCAGGCGGGGGGAGGATACCTCGTCCCGGCGAACTGACTCTCGCCCACAGGGGTATCCTTTTCCTCGATGAAATGCCGGAATTCCAGAGGAACGCCTTGGAGATACTCAGACAGCCTCTCGAGGATCGGGAGATCATTATAGCGAGGGCAGCGGGGACGTACCGCTTTCCGGCGGCATTTCTGCTTCTTGCCGCCATGAACCCCTGCCCCTGCGGCCATTATCCCGACATGAACCGCTGTATGTGCAAGCCGGGCGAGATTTCTGCCTATATGCACAAGGTGTCCCGCCCATTGCTTGACAGAATAGATCTCTGCGTGGAATGCCCCGCCGTGACTTATGAGGAGCTTACGGGAAATCGTGAAAAAGGCAGGACGTCCGCCAGTATCCGGGAGGATGTGTGCAGGGCGCATTTGCGGCAGAAAAAGAGGTTTGAAGGATGCGGAGTCCGCTTCAATTCGGAGATACCGGCGGATCTTCTGGAGACGTTCTGCCCCATGGACCAGGATGCCGCCCGGCTGATGCGAAGGGCATTTGAGCAAATGAAACTGTCGGCAAGGGGCTATCATCGGATTATCCGGGTGGCCAGGACGATTGCCGACCTGGATGGGGCGGATGTCTTAGGGGCTTCCCATGTGTCGGAAGCCATCTGTTACAGGACCATCGACAGGAAATACTGGAGGATTTAGGGGCGGTGCATCGTTCCCAGATGTTGTGGCGTGTGATGGGGTAAAAGAAAAGCACAGGGAAAAATGCCCATTTTGCACTGGAAGCATAAATGCTTCATCTTTAGAATCATAGAGGGTGTGGACGTATGCAGGAAGAAATGCGCTATATAAACAGGAATTCGGACCAGTATCCGGCAAGGCTTAGGGATTTGCCGCATATGCCGGACGGACTCTACGTGAAGGGAAACCTTCCGGATGACAATGCCCCGTCGGTGGCCATAGTAGGAGCCAGGATGTGCAGCGGGTATGGGCGGAACACAGCATTTGCATTCGGGAAAAAAATGGCCGAATGCGGCATTTCGGTCATAAGCGGGATGGCGATTGGAATCGATGGGGCTGCCCAGGAGGGGGCTCTTGCGGGGGGCGGGAAAACATTTGCCGTGCTGGGATGTGGGGCGGATGTGTGCTACCCGAGGTCTAACATAAATCTTTACAGCCAGCTTCCGCAGCACGGAGGCATTATTTCGGAGTTTGAGCCGGGGACGAAGCCGTTTCCCTATAATTTTCCGCTTCGGAACAGGCTGATTTCCGCCCTCTCGGATGTCGTGGTCGTAGTGGAGGCCAGGGAGAAGTCGGGCTCGCTGATTACGGTGGACTATGCCCTGGAGCAGGGGAAAAGCGTTTATGCGGTTCCCGGACGCGTGGGGGACGCCCTCTCTGACGGATGCAATTATCTCATTGCGCAGGGAGCCGGCATAGCATGGTCGGCGGAGGCGATCCTGGAGGAAATCCGCATGCAGTCATCTCTTTCGCATGCCGCCCGGGCCGCCCGGGAGGCAGCCCTCGAAAAGTTGCGCATGATGAGCGGGACCAGGATGGGAGCGGCAAAGGAAAGGCGGGAGGAGCCGGAGGGAATGCCGCATTTGTTTCGGAGTGAAGATGGCGGGCAGAATGGCGCCGGGGAGGCAAACCATCCATCAGAGAATGGGAAAGGCTGCGAGGGGAAAACGCTGCGGGAGAAGATTCTCATTTGCCTTGGCAATGATGAGAAGACAATGGAGGAGATGATGCGGGAACTGGGCGTTCCCGTGACGGAGATGAACGCGGCGTTAGGGGAGATGATGCTTTACGGAGAGATTGAGGAGGCGGGAAGGAACAGGTACTCGAGGAACAGGAATTGAAGGAACGATGATTTATTACTTGTCAGACCATTTTTTTTGTTGTATAGTTTGGAACTGTCAGAATATGGGGGCGGGATTTTTATGGTTCCAAGACGTGGCAGAATGTTTCTCTAAGAATTGGGTCAAAAATAAATGTCCCGAATTTTCAGCATATAGGGATAGAAATCATATGACTCAATCCTAAGGCTTCGAAATTAAAAAGCCGTTCCCCGGATTGTCTGATGATGACTCAGACGGCCATAAACCATAAGCCGATTCTGAGAGGAGGTACGATTTGGCAAAAAATCTGGTAATTGTAGAGTCGCCTGCCAAAGTCAAGACCATCAAGAAGTTCCTCGGCACGGGGTATGAAGTGGCCGCTTCCATGGGCCATGTCCGGGATTTGCCGAAGAGCCAGATGGGCATTGACGTAGAGCATGGCTATGAACCGAAATACATAACGATCCGCGGAAAAGGCGATCTGCTCGCCAAGCTACGGAAATCGGCAAAGGCAGCCGACCATGTGTATCTTGCCACCGACCCTGATCGGGAGGGGGAAGCCATTTCCTGGCATCTCGTCACGGCCCTAAAGCTGGACGAGGAGAAAATGCGGAGGATCACGTTCAACGAGATAACAAAGAACGCCGTCAAGGCATCCCTGAAAAATCCCAGGGAGATTGACATGAACCTCGTCGATGCCCAGCAGGCCAGGCGCGTACTGGACCGGATGGTGGGGTATGAAATCTCCCCTCTTCTGTGGGCGAAGGTCAAGAGAGGGCTTTCGGCCGGGCGCGTGCAGTCTGTCGCCCTTCGCATCATTGCGGACAGGGAGAAGGAAATTGCGGCGTTCATTCCGTCCGAATACTGGACCATTGATGCCGACTTTAAGATCCCGGGCGCGAAGAAGCCCCTGACCGCCCATTTTTACGGCACCGATAAAAAGATGGAGCTTGCGGCAAAGGAGGATGCAGATGCCGTCCTTAGCGGCTTGTCCGGCGCGGACTGGGAAGTCGCGGAAGTGAAAAAGGGAGAGCGGTCCAGAAAGGCTCCGCTTCCGTTTACAACGAGCACGCTTCAGCAGGAGGCGGCAAAAGCGCTGAATTTCTCAACGTCCAAGACCATGCGGATCGCCCAGCAGCTCTATGAGGGCGTGGATATCGAGGGCGAAGGGACGGTCGGCGTGATAACCTATCTGAGAACGGACTCGACCCGTATAGCGGCCGAGGCGGATACGGCGGCCAGGAAGTATATTGGCGACGTTTATGGAGTGGATGCCGTGGGGAATAATGCGGGCGAGAATGTCAACCGCAACGCCCAGGACGCCCATGAGGCGATCCGGCCTACGGACATCGAAAGGACTCCCGCCAGGGTTAAGGATTCGCTGACAAGGGACCAGTTCAGGCTGTACCAGCTGATCTGGAAACGCTTTACCGCAAGCCGTATGGCAAATGCCGTCTATGAGACGGTCTCCGTAAAAATTCGCGGAGGCGAGTATATCTTTACAGCGTCGTCTTCCAGGCTTCGCAAAGCGGGCTTTATGGATGTTTACACGACGGACGAGGATGAAAAAGCCACCGGCGACAGGGAAATCGGCAACCTCACAGAGGAAACGCCTTTGGAACTGCTCGAGATGAAGCCGGAACAGCATTTCACGCAGCCGCCCGCCCACTATACGGAGGCCTCCCTGGTGAGGACTCTGGAGGAGCTTGGAATCGGACGGCCCAGCACCTACGCTCCAACGATATCGACGATCATAGCGCGCCGGTACATTACGAAAGAGCAGAAGAACCTTTATATCACGGAACTGGGCGAAGTGGTCAATGACATCATGTGCAGGGAGTTCCCGCAGATTGTCGACGTGCATTTCACTGCGAACATGGAGACACTTCTGGACGGCGTCGCAGATGGAAAAGTCCAGTGGAAGACGATCGTGGAAAACTTCTACCCGGATCTGGAAGAGGCGGTCAGGAAGGCCGAGGGCGAGCTGGACAAGGTGAAGATAGAGGACGAGGTCAGCGACGTCCCATGCGAGAATTGCGGCAGGATGATGGTTATCAAGTATGGCCCTCACGGCAAATTCCTGGCATGCCCGGGGTTCCCGGACTGCCGCAACACGAAGCCGTATTTTGAGAAGATTGGCGTGAAGTGCCCGGACTGCGGCAGCGAGATCGTTTTGAAGCGGACTCGGAAGGGCAGGAGATATTTCGGCTGCGTAAATAGCCCTACATGTGATTTTATGTCTTGGACGCGGCCGGTGGCCAGAAAATGCCCGGAGTGCGGCGGGTATATGACGCTGAAGGGCAATAAGGTCGTCTGCGCAAATGAAAGCTGCGGGCATGCGGAAGCAGATTCGTAACAGTAGTAATAATAAACAATAGTACGAATAATCAGAAAAATACCGTCAAAACAGTTGTTTTGACGGTATTTTTGTGCTAGTATCATTGTCAGGGACTTGAATCATTTGTTTATGAATAAAATTGAACGGATGGCTTCGCATGCCAAAAGGCATAAATAGAAAGGATGTGGGCAAGGATGAGCGTACAGCTGCTGGATAAAACCAGGAAAATCAATAAGCTGCTGCACAATACAAGCAGTTCCAAGGTGGTTTTTAATGATATCTGCAAGGTGATGGTCGAGACACTGCAGTCCAATATCCTTGTGCTAAGCAGGAAGGGGAAGGTTCTCGGCGTCGGGAATTGCGACGGGGTCGAGGAGATTACGGAGCTCCTCTCCAACACGGTCGGGGAATTTATCGACAAGCTCCTCAATGAGAGGTTTTTAGGAGTCCTCTCGACGAAGGAGAATGTAAACCTGATCACGCTTGGATTTGAAGGGGAAGACATTTCCAAATATGTAGCGATCATCAATCCGATCGACATTGCGGGCGAGAGGCTGGGAACGGTGTTCTGCTACCGGTCCGGAGACCAGTTTGACATAGAAGACATTATCGTGAGCGAGTACGGGACTACGGTCGTCGGGCTTGAGATGATGAGGTCCGTGGATGAGGAGAATGCCGCGGAGGCCCGCAAGAAACAGGTGGTGAAGTCCGCATTTTCAACCTTGTCGTTCTCTGAATTGGAGGCCATCATCCATATATTCGACGAGCTGGAGGGCAAGGAGGGCATCCTTGTCGCAAGCAAGATTGCGGACAGGGTGGGAATTACGAGATCCGTCATCGTGAACGCGCTTCGCAAGTTCGAGAGCGCGGGAATCATCGAATCCAGGTCGTCCGGCATGAAGGGGACGTATATAAAGGTCCTGAATGATTATATCTTCGACGAGCTGGAGGACATTAAGCTGCACAGGGACGAGAAGTAGGGAGTTTTTTTGGAGGTCTGTTTTCGTCCCTTGGGGACGGACCTTTTGGGTCGAAAAATTTCGACCCAAAAGGTCCGTCCCCAAGGGACGAAAATTTTTTTGCAATTCGGTGTTGACATTAGGGGAGCGTGGGAGTAT
>JAUMWM010000173.1 GCA_030529705.1 Lachnospiraceae bacterium | reverse complement strand
AGAATTTTTGAACCTCTTCACTTAAAAAAATCATCATTATTCACGCTGTCTAATATTTTTTTGCCTGCAATATATTAAATGATGACAAAATATGATAGTATAATTCAAGTGATAATTTTTCCGCAAGCTGGGCAGATGTGGCAGAACTGAAATAAAATGCGGAAAAATACAGAATCCGGATGGTGTAAATGATGAAAGATCCTAAACTATTTTACCTGAACGAACTCAGATATGAATCCGACGGAGAGTACCTCGCATCGGTTTTTGTGTTGATAGATCTCTGGATTTTCCGGAATTCCGACAGCAGAATGAGGGCATGGGGACTCTCCCCCGAACAGGATCCTTTGGAATGGCTGAATATTGTGGGTGACAGGGTTGAAATGACTTTCTTAAGCGGAGGCCGCCTCGCCATGGAGGAGATCCTCACAAAGATGGAAGCGCCCCAAAGGATGCGCCTTTTTCTGGGTTTTTTCCTGCGCTGTGCCCTGGAACCATCCTATGAAGCGGCGGCAGCAGCGGAATCGGGAAAGGATTCCCTTACGCTGTTTGAACTTGCCAGGTTCTTTTCCTTTGAGGACGAACGGGAAGACCCGGTGGCCGTATACAGGAATCTGCAGGATTGCAGACCATGCCTTGACATTCTCTTCCCTCAGCTTTCAAGGAGAGAGCAATCAAGCGGTCTTAGCATCGCATCGATGATGCCGGTGATGGATGGGAGGCTTTTGTCCGTTCTTATGGGGGAAAAACGGGAGGGAGACCTTCCGTGCGGTATGGAGTTATACTCACATAAAGAGTCTGCAGAATGGCCGGATGAGATGAAAGATGTTTTGCGGTCCTCTGAGCTGCTGCTGAAGCGTGCCGAAAATATGCAGACGGAGATTGTGGTGCTGTGGGGCAGGGAAGGATCCGGAAAACACACGGTCATGAGGGTATATGCCACTCAATCGAACAGTGAGCTGCTGTTTTACGAACTTCCCGGAGGCGGAAAACCTTCTGAAGAGAGAAATGAAGTACCTTCTTTCGATGAGGGTTCCATTGAAAGGCTTTACCGGGAACTCCTGTTGCTCCGAAGAGAGTGTTTTCTGTACGGATGTATCCCGGTCCTGACCGGAGCCGGTCGGCTTCCGAAGGATATTCTGCTTGAACTTCATGGTTTTCTCCGCAGCAGCTTTCTGCCGATGACGGGGAACGTTTATATTCTTCTCGAAGCGGAGGAAGAGCCGGATTATCTCACAAACTGTTTTTTCCTTTCCATGCCCGAACACACCGGTGCGGAGAGAATGAGGCTGTGGAAGTCAGCCCTTCCGGCAGACTCGGATATCAGTCCGGAAGGAATAGAGGCACTCTCCAATACCTTTACTCTCACGCCGGGACAGATTCGTGATGCCGCCTCTCAGGCTGTGCTTCTGGCGGGGCCGGAGCAAAAAGTCAGTGAAGCTCTTCTCTATCAGGTCTGTTACGCAAAACTCGGGCATCCGCTCAAAGGGCACACTCAGCGGGTCCTCTCTCCCTTTGTATGGGACGACCTGAAGATGGAAGAATCCGACAAGGCAGTTCTCAGGGACCTGTGCGAATGTGTGAGGTGCCGGCACAAGGTTATGCAGGAGTGGAATTTTGAGAAACGGGTGCCCTACGGCTCCGGAATCACGGCTCTTTTTGCCGGACCTCCGGGAACCGGAAAGACCATGGCGGCTCAGGTGATTGCTAACGAGCTCAGGATGGAGCTCTATAAAGTCGATCTCTCCCAGCTGATGGACAAGTATGTTGGGGAGACAGAAAAAAATATCAAGCGTGTGTTTGAACTGGCAGGAAGGAGCAACAGCGTCCTGTTTTTCGACGAGGCGGATGCCATCTTCAATAAACGGCTGGAGGCCGATAATTCAAATGACCGATTTGCGAATATCGAGTCATCCCTGCTGCTGCAGTGCATCGAGGAGTTCAGCGGCGTGACGCTGCTGGCAACGAATAACATGGGAAATATGGATGTGGCATTCCGGCGACGCTTCCGCTTTTATCTGCTGTTCAAGGAGCCGGACGAGGAGATCCGGTATCAAATCTGGAAATCCGTATTTCCGCCGGAAGCGCCGGTGAAGCCGGAGGTGGATTTTCGGGAACTGGCAATTCTGTTTCCGTTTACCGGCGCGGTCATTAAAAATGTAGCCATGCAGGCGGCCTATCTTGCCGCGCAGCGCGGGGAGGGGATCGGTGTGTTGGAAATCATGGTGGCGGTGCGCCGAGAAATGCAGAAGGAACAGCGCATGTTAAGCCGGGACGGCATGGGAAAATATGAAAAGCTGTACCCGGAAGTGATTAACTGGAAGAGCGGTGCTTAAGAAAGGAGACAAAGCATGACGGTCCGCAGATCGTCAGCAAGTCGAGTATCTGCAGCAAAAGTGGCTGTAGGGAGGAGGAGGACTATGAACCGGACACTTGGGACGGGCGGAAGAGAATTGGAGCATCAGATTTTGGAGGCTTTGCAGGAAAGAATATCGGCCTTCGGGGATGATTCGGAGATACGGGCAGAAGAGACGGCGGATGGCGGAATCGAGATCCTGACAGCCTGGTTCGACCGTTTCGGGGAGCATAAGGATGCGGTTATGGGGGAATTTCTGTTCCGGGATAACCCGGACGGCGGGCCTGGCGGAAGATATTTCTGCTCCGTTTTGACTCTGGCAAGCGACATGCCAATCGAAAATATACCGGACCTTTCCTTGGCGCTCTCCGTCATTAATTTTTATATCGAGACCGGCTGTTTTGCGTTGAATAAGCCGGCAGACCTGCTGGTTTACCGGAATACCCGGACTTTTTCCGGCGACGTTTCCGAGGAGGCGCTCCGCGCAGAGTGCATAACGGAGATGGAGCAGGCCTATGAGACGGCCGCAAAATACAGCACGGTCGTCCTTGCCCTGGCGGAAGGCTCGCTTATGCTTGAGGAGTTCATGGCCCTTCTTGCCACGGAATAGCATAGTGGCCGCATGGCCGCGTACGATGCCGAAGAGATGCTGAAAAGGGAGAGACACGACGTAGAGAGGCCGCATGGCCGCGCACGATGCCGAAGAGATGCTTAGAAGGCGAAACCTGACGAGTCAAAGCCGCATGGCTGCGCATGATAGAGGAGGGATAGACAAATGGCGACAGAAGCCGCAAATAAAGCAAACAAGGCCGGAAAAGCCTACAAAGAGTTCCTGAAACGCGAAGCAAAGAGCGCCTCCTTTTTTACTGGCAATCAGCAGACGCAGAGAAAACGGAGCTTTCTTGAATCGCATGTCAGTATTTTTGACGCATATGCCGCCGGCGTTCAAAATGACAACTGGCGCAGGGGGCTGACTGCGGAAGGCGTAACTCTTGCCAGGGACATCGCCTGGGCGTTCCCGGACAGCCAAATCGGGAGGAAGGTGAACCAAAACGTAGCGATCAGAGAAAGAGGCGGACTACAGGAAAGAAATATTCTTAATGAAAATCAACAGGCTGAAATCGACATACAGGGAAAGGCTTTCGAGAATTATCAGAACAGAATGCAGTACAAGGCCGTAACCGACACCGAGCGCCTCGAGAATGCCCGGCCGTTGAACGATGGGCAGGAGGAATATCAAAAGCAGTTCTCCAACGACCAGCTCAATGGGATCAGGGATATCTGCGCCTATATGTACCGTCATACAAAAACGCATCAGAAATTCGTTGACGGAATAGCGGCAAGGCCGACCTGGGAAAAACTCCTTATGTTTTACATTGTGGAGAATAACAAGATCCACAATCTAAAGAAAGAGGACGTCGAGCGTTCGCAGTCTGACGCCTACGTCCCGTCTCTAGAGCGATTCAAGGAAAGGGTATGGTACAGCAAGCACTGGTACAAGTTAGGAGCAAAAGATATCAACTGGAATATGCTGTCGGATGCTGCAAATACAGCATTCCGCGGCCTTTATTTCTCTTCCGACAAGGAAAATGAAAAGCAGCAGGAAGAAGAGTCGATTCACATTCAGACGAAAAACGACATTCTTCCAAATGTGAAGGATCAGGAGAAGGAGGAGGCGGATGATTTCGGAAACGGGCTGTCTTTCGATAAGGATGAAATCATAGTCGAGGGCGGCGGGGAACCGGAAGATTTCGATAAGGATCTTTTCAATGACAGCGCGATCCTTGTGAATGCCCAGGAAAAGATGTCCCGCCTAAGCGGCATGGCCGCGAATATAAGGGACTCTGTCGAGAACGGCGCGGATTCTAAACAGATTGAAAATGATGCGCAGATGCTGTTTGAATTCATGAATGAAATAACAGTGGATTTTGACTTGCCCGATATGGATGCCGCTCTGCGCCAGGAACTGAAAAGCGGCGCGCCCGGAGGGGGCAGCGGCATGAAAGCTCTGAATACGGAGTTGGCGTACAGGACAAAGTATGTCGGGCTTATGCGCAGCGGACTTGGACTGGGGCAGAGCGCGCTGAAATCCGTACTGGGACAGAGGGCGATGGATCAGGAAAAAGCCTTATATCCGGGAGGAAGGCCGGAAGGCGCGCCAAAACCGACAGGAGCATTCAAGGGATCCGATAGCATGACGCAGTACAGCACGTATGCCGGCCTTGCTATAGATGCCCCCATGACGTTAATTTCGGTCCTGGACCTTTGTATCAAGGTAGGCGCTTTATTTAGCGACTGGAAACATATCAAAAAGTGGGACAGAGGCGCCAAATTAATTGAACTACTCTCATCCACCGCCAGTACCGGGAAGTCGGGAATTTCAGCTACAACGACCGCCGGATCCGTGATTGGCAACGCCAGTTGGGGGAGCGCGGGGCAGTCGGCGATGGCGACCACGCTGAAGACCACGGCCGGATATCTTGGAATAGCATCGGGTGGACTTACTGCTTTCATGGGCATCTATCAGGTCGGTAATATCGGGAGTAAGCGGTCTAAACTGACGGAAATAGAAGGTGATTTCCAAAGGGAGGGTGCGAGGCTTAATGATGCAATAGGAAATGCAGCCGGAGAGGAGAAGGCGAAGTTACAGGAAAAGAAAGAGAGAAATGAGGGAAAAAATCAGATGGTGATGAACATCATCGCCGCTAACCGCAGCTCCTTGAAGAACAAGCAGAAGACTGCCGGCCTTCAAATCGTGCAGGGCGGCCTTACAGCTGCATCAGGCACGCTCACGATGATGGCCGCCCCATCGCTCGGCCTGACCGGGATCGCCGCCCTCGCCCTGTCCGGGGCGTCGCTCAGCCTCAGCGTGCTAAGCGCGATCATAAAAAAGAAGGGCAAGGGTGTTGAAATCAAAGATGTGATTGACAACTATATCGGGATGGATGGGCTTTACAATAATTATGTCAGTAAGAATTGGCAGAAAGCGCATGTGCGCTCTCGGGATGCCTATGTAAACCTGCAGGGCGGGGCGGAAAAGATTCGCGATAAAATTCGCATGGATGTGATTGGCGCGTTGGGCTTCCCTTCTATGAAGAAATTCTATGCGGAAATCATGTATCAGTATGCCCAGTTGCTCTACAACACCGTCTTTTATAAGGGCAATAGGATGGCGAAAATAAGTGATTTCTATGATGTGAAAAAGAAGGGAGCTATAGATCAGGAGCGGTACAACTACGCAAGGTTGCTGGAGTTCCTTGTGGGGGGCGCTTTGACTTTCGGAACGCGAACAAAGAATCCGTGGCCCAGCGTGGAGGTGATCTATAAGAAGCTGATTGGTTGATGGAAAGCAACTGCTCGGCACCTCATGTCATTCTGAGCGTAAGCGAAGAATCTTTGTTTTTTGCGTATGATTTACGTTTAAGATCCTTCGCTTACGCTCAGGATGACAGTATTTTAAAGATCCTTCGCT
>JAUMWM010000028.1 GCA_030529705.1 Lachnospiraceae bacterium | reverse complement strand
AGGTGGTCAGGCAGCAGGACGCGGATGGAGGTATTCTTGTGACGGTGGCGCAGGAGAAGTGATTTGTTGCAATCGCTCGTATAGACACTATTTTCAGATTGAAAACTGCCACAAAGTAACTCTGCCAGAGGGCAAAGTTATTTTGTGGCAGTTCCTTAGGCGTTAGGGGATTTTTCTATATAGAATGACAAAAACATATGTTCCGAATCGTACAGGAATCCTATTTTTTCCATGATGAATGGGAAGTCGATTTTGCAATCGCCATTCCAGATGCTGACTGGTATCTTGTCAGAAAAAGTGTAAAGTTCCGGTACATTTTCTGCATTTGAATCGTAGACCATGACAGTCTTGTTTTTCGGGTTCACAATCCAGTATTCCCGTACTCCTGCATTCATGTATTTGTACAGTTTCAAATAGCAGTCTTTGTGGGCGGTGGAAGGAGATAGGACTTCCATGACAAGGTCGGGAGCCCCATAGAGAATGCCTTTTTGTATTTTGCTCTTGTCACAGGTGACGGAGATATCCGGTTCGAGCATGGTGTATTCATCGCAGTCGAGCTGCGTGTCGAGAGGCAGGGGCATGACGAAGCAGTCGCAGTTCTGCTTGGAAACATAGTCTTTGAGCTGGAGTCCGATTTCGAAGGACAGCGCCTGGTGCAGGACTCGGGGGGAGTCCATTGTATAGAGGACTCCGTCAATCAGCTCTCCTTTCCAGTCTTCCAGCATGGCGTAGAAGTCTTTGATGGTTTTTCTTTCGCTCTCTTTCACCGCGGTTTTGTGCGCGGTAGAAGATTCTTTGGTTCGAAGAGCATCGTTTTTCATGTAAAGAGCCTCCTTCGGGTATCATTTTAACCTCGTTAACAAGGGAATCATATACTGTCTCAGCCTCGTTTCAATATGCTCTGGCAATGAGTACGCATTTGTCACAGAAAGCCATGGCGTATTGAATCCGCGTGGTATAGCCTTCATATAGGAGCTCGCTCTCATATTTCTTCTTTATTATTATTAGGCTTTCTGCCTCCTTGAGGGCAACTCCTATCTCGGATTCCTTCTTCACGTGTTTGAGTTCTATGAGCAGGCACCGCTGTCTTGCTGGATCCGGTATAATCAGGTCGCTCCTCCCATTTCCCGTCTCTCTTTCGGACTGGACCCGGTAACCTAATCCGGTGAAGAACCCATCCAGAATCAAGTGATAACTGTATTCATGGTATTCATGATAGAATGAGAGCGTTGCCTCCAGAATCTGATTCAGGGCGGCCTCCGCTGTCTGAATCTCTCCGGTCCAAAGCGCGTTCACAAAATCCCGGACATAGACATTGTCCACTTTGTCGTTGAAATAGTTCCATACCTCCTGCCGGAATACCATTTTGATACTTTCGTTCGGGATCTTCAGCGGCATGAGCGGCATCTTTTCTGTGACCGTTTTTGTCAGATATCCAGTTTCAACTAGGGCGGACCATAAGTTTTCGCCGCTCTCATGAATTCTGTGGTAGGGGACGTATTCATTCACGCTGCATACGATAGTGTTTCCTGCGAGGAGTTGCTCAAACCGTTCATTTGCAGCGGTCGTTTTTCCAAGGAAGCCATGTATCAGGTTTAGGGACGTCTCCGAGGCGTTCAGCCAATAGCCCTTTGGTCCCATCGCCTCGCTGTATGAGCCAGTCTGTTTTGATTTCACGAAGGACAGAACATCCCAAGGGCAGTACATCCTCTCTCTGCCAAAGATATACCCACCGTACCATTCCACCACGGTATCATACAGATTGGCGAGTCCCGCATCTGCGAGGAGCATCCTCACATTTTCATCCGTGAATCCGATGGCTGAGGCATACAAAGGCGACAGGACAGTGTAGGTCACGATATTGTTCACGCCGGTATAAGCACTGTTTTTGATTGTATAAAGACAGCCGGAGAGCATCACGCTTTTTACGTTACTGTTTGTCTTACAGATGAAGCTCAGCATATGCCCTATCATTTCTCGGACTTTATCATAAAAAGGAGTGCCATATGCCTTGGACATGGGTGCGTCATACTCATCGATGATGACGAAGACCGGCTTTTTATAATAGTCATGAAGCATACTCGTAATCAGTGCCAGCGCAGCAATCGTATCTTCCCTATTTGCTTCCTGATACTCCAATTTTCGAAAAATTACCTTGTCAGGCTCATTGATTTCGCTGGCTTCTAAAATATCCTCGAATGGTTTTAACATGTTTGAAATCGTCAAGCTAAAATTCTCGGATATCGTCTCAAAATCCTGTCCGAACACTTCTTTGAGTGAAAGAAACACGACCGGATACTGATTCATGTATTGTTTCACCAAATTCGGATAGTTCATGATTTTCAGACCATCAAAGATGTCTTTGCTATCCTGCCGGATATCCAGAAAGTCACGGAACATGGTCATGGTGAGTGACTTGCCAAATCGCCGCGGTCTCGTAAACATGACGGCTTTTTCAAAAGATTCTTCCAGATATTCCCGAATTACTTCCGTCTTGTCAATGTAATACGATCCGCTTTCTCTAAGATCGCGGAAGCTGTCCTGTGATGTCTGAATCTTTATTTTCATCTCAATCCCCCTCGCATTGATCCTATTCTTAGAATGTCGGTTTTTGGCATCATGGGACAAATCCGATCATTTCCCAAAATGCACCCAAAACATGGCATCCATATTATGAAATCTGCATTCTCTGGGACAGGATTTCATCTATTTCCTTTTCAGTCATGCCCTTCTCTAACAGACATTTACGATAAATCTTGTTTTTTACCTTTGCTTTTTCCGCTTTCTCATTAGCCTCTTTGTTTTTTTTATTAGCTTCCTCAGCTTCTTCCGTAATCTTAGCCGTTGCCTCAGCAATCTCCCTATGAATGAGCATAGTATAATTCATATAAGCCTCCTTCACTTCGGGTTTCTTTTTAACCTCGATAACAAAGGATTGAATTCTGGCAAGATTTTCATTGACGGCCATTTCAGGAGTAGTGCAACCCATGTATTGAAGCAACTGCACCAGTTCAACAGGAGCATCCAAAGCTTCGCCGACTGTATTAAAAACCATGGTCGTAGTTCCGTCATCATATCAGAAAAAAAATAAACAGACAATGTTGAATTTGAAATTCATAGGCAATCGCATAATTACCTAAACGAGCATAGGAGACCGGGTATTCGAAACAGGATATGATTTCTTCTTACATTGTTACTTGTTTCCTGTTACAATACCAAGTGTAAAGAAACAAGGAAACAATGCAAATATTGGAGGCGGTTTATGCCAGCAGTAGCAGAAAGAATTCCTGAACAGAAAAGAGTGACAATCTCATCAAAGAGGCAGGTTACAATTCCGCAGAAGTACTATGTTGAACTTGGATTTGACAAAGATGCGATTTGCATTAAGGGAGAAGATTTCCTGATTCTACGTCCGGCAGCGCCTGTGTCCGGTGGTGAATTTGCGGAACAGATTCTCGCTGATCTTATTGCAGAAGGATATACAGGTTCAGAATTGCTTGATGAATTCAAATCAAGACAGGCAAAGGTGAGACCGGCGGTTGAAGCTCTTTTGGAGGAAGCCAGGGAAGTAGCTCATGGAAAAGGACAGTGCTCCACCTATAACGATATCTTTGGATTGGAGGGTTGAACGTGCGAAAACTGACCAAGGAAAAGGGGTGCCGCGATTGAAACAGGAGAGCAAATTTCGGACAAACCGCACATGGATTATGACCTTGCTGGTTTTGATTTTTTCTGCAAATGCAACCCCTCCCCTTTCAAGAATAAGCCTTTTTGCGCTTTGAAACCGTTTCCATTGAAATCGGCGGCAAGCAGGCTTTCTGCTGAAAAAGGGTGTTGCCTTCTGATTATCATGCTGGCTCTCGCTTTTTCATTAACTATCGAATCTCTGCAATTTGCGCTGGTAAAGGGTTTGGCAGAACTTGACGACCTGTTCTCCAATACCCTTGGAGCCGTGCTGGGAATTCTATTCTAAAAGGTATTTCGGAAGCTGGCAGGAGGACAACGTTAATAAATAGTATTCAATTGTTAGCAGACATTGAACTGTATAAATCCTTTACCGTCCTACCGCGCAATTCCCATTCTTGCGTCCACTGCGTCCTCTATCTTTCGGAAAATAACTGTCATCACGAGCGTGGCAAGAACGCAAGCCACGAAATAGACATATACGTTGGAGAAAACGCCTCTAAGGAGCATCATCGGAATCCGCTGCAAAATGTATATCTCGAAAATATGTCGTCCAAGCCACAGCAAGACCGGATTTCCCACGATGATAAAAGAAGAGGCTGTCGCTGCGAATACGGAAAATAATGCATACCTCAGCTCGAACAATGCCAATTTGATCATAGGATTGCCGATGATCAGGGAAAGCAGATAACATAGTGCAAAAGCCGCAAATGCGATTATGGTGGCTATGATTGGGTTGCGCCGGTCACTGCCGAGGGCCACCTTGATTTGCTCGTAGTATACTGTATAGATAACGCCGGCCGAATAGCAGAAAATGGTGTTGTAAAAGTGTTGGGGCCTACCGCCTATGTACGTCAGGAAAATGTACAACGCACAGCCGATTGCCACCATTGCGGCAATCTTATGATAATTTTCACCGCATATCCTGCCGGCTAAATATGTGAACAGGTACAGATACAGTATCGCAAATATATACCAGTTGCTGTTGCCGATGGATTCCCAGCCCGTCAGGGATAACAAGACATCGGAGACCGGGTAGCGCCTGCCGATTATGGTATTGATGATTAGGTATAAAAGGATTGCCATGTCAAAGTGCAGCAATACCCTAAATATGCGCTTTGGTAACCTTGACAGGTAACCATGTTTGTTCATGATGGAATACATGATTCCGAATCCTGAAAAAAACAGAAATGTCGTGACCTTTATCGGTCCCATCTTGGCATTGACAAATGCGAACAGCATGTCGTATTTGCCGTAAGTGATATATTGCCGGAAGTGGCCTGCAAAGACAAACATGACAAATATCCCATTAATGGCCGTCGTTTGTTCGAGGCTCATGTATCCGTCAACGCCGCTTTTTCGGACGCGGCATCCCCAAAGTGACAGCAAAAGCATTACAGCTAAAACGATATTCATAACAGCCCTCTCTAAAAAATATACTGGTGAGTAACTTCTTAGGGTTGAGACATATATTAATGTCCCTATTTCTTGGTGCATCGTTCCCAGATGTTGTGGTGCAAGATGGGGCAAAAAGACTGCACAGGGAAAAATGTCCATTTTGCACTGGAATCATCCATATGCTGAAAAATTCGGGACAATAATTTTTGACCCAATTCTTGCAGACGGAATGATAACACATCAGAGGGCAGATGGTCAATGGGGATGTAGTGCATTCGTATCACTTCGGTGATATATTTGTTTTTGAGGTCTTCACTCTTTTACTTGATATCATATCACCTTGGCGATATAATTGCTTGCAAATGGAGGGATGCTCAATGGAGAAACGAATCACCGTGTACCACGGATCGAATCAAATCGTAGAGGTTCCGACTTTCGGACTCGGCAGAAAGAACAACGATTTTGGCCTTGGCTTCTACTGTACCGAAAGCAACGATCTTGCGAAAGAATGGGCTGTTTCTTCCTTGCGAGATGGCTTCGCCAATCGCTACTCCTTGGATACGGAGTATCTGAACATTCTTCGGCTGAACTGTCCCGATTACACCATCCTCAATTGGATTGCCATTCTTGTGGAGCATCGTCTGTTCAGCATCAAGACTCCCGTGGCAAGGAGGGCGAAAAGGTATCTGATTGACAATTTTGGCATCAACGTCAACGCTTATGATTTGATTATTGGATACCGTGCCGATGATTCCTATTTTGACTATGCGGAGGCGTTTTTGAATAATGCTATCACGGTTGAACAGTTATCCCGCGCTATGCGGCTTGGCAAGCTGGGGGAGCAGATTGTCCTCAAGTCCAAGTTCGCATTTTCAAGAATCAAGTATGAGGGCTTCGAGGTTGCTGAGAAAAGCGTCTACTATGTCCTCCGCAAGGCGAGAGATGACGAGGCTGGCCAGTTATATCTGGACATCCAGGAGGAAGAAGCGGACGGGCTTTATATCCAGGACATCATGAGAGGGGGCGTTACAAATGATGACCCGCGCATACCAAGAAACATATCTGAGTAAGGCTCAGGCGGCGCTTGGCGATGCCTTCGACTACGCCATTAACGATTGTAGGATTTCCGGCGCAGATTTCGTCAAGCTCTTTACCGCCAGTTCCGTCAGCAAGCGGCTTGAGAATGGCGAGCCTTCCTATCTGGCAGGAAAAAGCGGGATTGAGATTGCCGCCGATGTCGTGCTCGAAACGACCGGGAAACAGCTTGGCATTGAACCTCGGGAGCGTTTTGGCCGTTCGCGGGAATACTGGATCGGATGGGCGGCCTGCTATTATCAGTGGCATTCTTCGAGAAGTTATGGCGAGATATTTGATGCGATACCATTTGAAGATTTGCAAAACATGTATTACGCGCTTCACGAAGCGGATATCACGAAATTTGTGGACATCGCCGATGCGAGAATGCGTGATTATTTCAAGGAAACCAATCTGAAGCGTATTCGCAGCGTTTACGGCTGCACGCAAGCGGAACTGGCAAAACGGTCCGGCGTATCCCTTCGCTCGATTCAGATGTACGAACAGCGGAACAAGGACATCAACAAGGCAAGAGCGGAGACGCTTTATCGCATCGCCAGGATTTTAGGTTGCACGATGGAGGACCTTTTGGAGAAACAACCGGGATAGCAAGCGCGGAGACGCTTGTGCCGCCTGATGGAGATGAAGTTTTATATGAATTCGGTTTATAATTCTGTTTTGGCTCTGACAAGATCAGGACTTACAGACACGCCCCTTTATATTTCCATAAGTCCTTCCGATTGGGAGAGTATTATAGAGATAGCTGAGTGGCAGGGCCTGCTCAGTGTGTTTTTTCGTGCCGTCAGAGTATCCCATGTTGATGATCCGGGTGAATACCTCACGCGTCTGAAGCACGGTTTCTTTCAGGATGTACGCAAAGATCGGTTTCAGCGGTCCGAACTGACGCATCTTTTTCAGGTTTTCGAAGAAAGCGGTATTGATTACTTTCCGGTCAAAGGGGCGGTCATGAAACCCCTTTATCCCGATCCGGTTTACCGCTGGATGTCGGATGCCGACATTTATGTCAGGGATTCTCAATATGAACGCATCTCCGAAATCATGCAGAGGGAAGGGTACTCTTTCATCAGTGAAAAAGAGCATGAGATAAAGTGGAAAAAATCCGGTTTTCTTATTGAACTTCATAAGTCCGCAGCGGGGTCCAAATATCAGGAAGCGGCTGATTATTTCGGCGATTTCTTCGGAAAGGCAGTGTGCGAAGAAGGAAGCCATGCATATCGCTTTGAGGAGACGGAGGAGCTGGTTTATGCCGTCTTCCATTTCGCCAAGCATTATCTGATTGGGAGCGCCCGGCTAAGGAGCCTGATGGATTTGTATTATCTCTGGCAGCGAGGGGGAGAGGATGAGGAGCAGCTTCAAAGCGCTCTTGGCCGTTTGAAGCTGGATTCCTTTTATTGTATACTGAAAAGAACGGTTTTGAACTGGTTTAATGGCGTTCCGCTTGATGAGGCGGGGGAACTGATCATTCAGAATGTTTTATCCGAAACCCATTCCTCTGAGCGCATATCGAGAATGACAAATGAGTCGGCCAGGGAGGGAGAAACGGACAGGACGCATTCGCGCATTTTGAAAATGAAGGATGTTCTGCGGCAATTTTTTGCCCCATACCGCCTTATGAGAAAGCGGTTTCCGATACTTCAAAAGGCGCCTTTTCTCCTGCCTGCGTTCTGGGCATGGCGGGGAGCGGAAACTGTGCTTTTCCATCGAAAACGGTTGAAACAGTATATGGATGCCCGGCTCAGAGGGGCTTTTGTTGAGGATTATGTAGATGAGGTGCAAAAGCTGGGGCTGGGGAAGATGGCATTCGGCCAAACCGACAAGGCTGCTCTGGCTGCCTCGGGGCAGCGGGTGCCTGCATCGGCAAAGAAGAACTGGAAGCAAGCGGCAGGGCATATTTTTTCTGATGCGGAGCGTCGGGCATCTGCATCGACAAAGAGGAATAGCCGGAAGCATGCATCTGAGCCTCTCCTTCCGGACCCGAGGCAGCGGACGCTTGCGGCGGCCCTTGCCGGTGACGCCTCATTTGCCGGATCGGCCGGGATTCTCACGGAGAACATGGATGCGGACAAAGAGAACTCCCTGTATCTTCTGTCGCTGGCTATCGTGGGATATCAGCAGGGATGGCGGTATTTTCCGCAGGAAGTGATCCCGAGACTGCGGGGAATCCATCGATACTATCAGGTCACGAACAGCGCGGCCGCGCCCTGGTTTAGAGAGCGGCTCAGGGTTTTGAAGCAGGCCGGGATTCCGGCTCTGCTCACAGGCGGGACGGCCATGCGGGCATATTATCTGCCGGATACGCCCCGGATGATGAACGGGTATGACGTTACGGTTCCATCCGGGGATTATGAGAGGGCAGTTGCCCTTCTCCGGGATTCGGTATATAGTCAGGATACGGATAATCCGTTCGCGCGTACTATGAGCGGGCGTACAATCGTCAGGCTTCACAAGGGAGTGCCGGATGCCAGGCTTTTTTCAGAGGGAGACTTCTGGGCGGGTGCAAAGCCGGCTCTGTATCTTGAACAGGAGGTTTTTGTCCCGTCTTCTTCGGATATGCTCATGCATTTGTTATGCATCCCTTATGTGACGTGGCTCTTCGAGGAAGATCCGACAGACAGGGTCCGCCGTCTGGCAGAAAGCGCGGAGGTGATAAAGGGCGGGGTTTCATTTGAAAAACTGGCAGAAACCGCAAAATCGGCAGGACTTGGCGATGTCGTGCGATACTACCTTGTTGCGCTGGACGGACTTTTCCCGAATATCATCCATCGGGATGAATGGATGCACTGCTTCCCGGAAACCGGGTCCTATCGCCGGTTCGTTGGCAAATTGGATCGACTCGGCAGGATCAGCCGCAGGAGGGAACGCCGGGACATTTTAGTCCGTCTCTCCAAAAGGTCTCTGCGAAAATACATAGAAACGAGGAGAGCCGGATTATGGGCAAAATGAGCGTAACCGATTTCTTTCAGGCAGTGGACAGGCGGTTTGAAAAGCTTGGTCCGGAAAAGGGCGCTGCTTTTCAGACGGTCGTGGGGGGAAAGGTTATCGAACAGCGTTTCCTCACAAAAGCCAATGCCGACTGCGTGGCCTCCTATCTGATCACGCCTGTCTTGAAAGAATTCCGAAAACCGGATGCGGTGTTTTATTATTGGACGGATGATTGCTGCGCCTACAATCCTTCGGATACGAAAGAGGCCCAGGGGGTTTTTATCAGCAATGACGGGTCAGGTTATCTGCGCGTCACTGCCGGCCGGGAAATGCTGGGGACCGACTATGTCCGGAATTGCTACTATCACTGCAGGCAGCCGGTCGAAGAGACGGACTATATCATTCACGGACATTCGATGGCTCCTGTTTTCGGACGCTGGGCTCTGCGAAATGACCTCATGCTTCTGCACAGCGCCTGTGTCGGCCTGGAAGGGAAAGGCGTGATGATTGCGGCAAGGGCGGGCGGAGGGAAGTCCACTTTGGCCATCTCCTGCCTTTTGGGCGGATTTGATTTTGTGTCCGATGATTATATTCTGCTTACCGGGAGCGGACCTTTAAAAGCGATGCCCTTATATAAGGTCATCGGGATCAATCAGGACATGGCCGCCATTTTGAAACCGGATCTGCCGGTGATGCGCATAGAGCCGAAAAGGGAGAACAAGCTTTATCTGGATGCTTCGGAATACGCTTTTCATAAAGAGATGAGCATAGATGCCATCATCTATCCGAACCCTTGCGGCATCGAGGAGCCGATGCTTGTAGAGACGAACCCGGGACCCGTTCTTGCGAAACTGATTGACTCATCGGCGAAAAATATTCAGACATTCCGAGGTCCGCAGATATACCGTATGATGGCGGAACGCCTGATGGGGCTGCCGGTTTATGAATTCCGCCTTAGCCGCGACCTGATAAGGAACAGGGATGTTTTTGGAAATTTCCTGAAAAAAAGAAGAAGCCGCACGGAATGACATGGTAAGTCAGGAATAAAAGGCGGCCGGGAACAATTTTAACGAAAGGAGAATATCGAAATGTATAAGCTGAACGAAGAGAAAATGTTTTTTGACATCGCTGACGGGCAGGCAGTCGTCATAAATTTTACCACCGGCATGTACTACGGCACCAGCACTCTGGGATCGGCGATTCTTGAGAATCTGGTGAAGGGAGCTTCTGAGGGAAGCATCGTTGATGCGCTAAAAGCGGCAGACGGCTGTCCGGAAAATATGGATACGAAACTGAAAGGTTTTATTGCAGACCTCGTTGAAAAAGAAATCCTTGTCTATAAAGAAGGCTCCGGGAGTCCTGCGCAGTTTACGGCGGAGGCGTTTTCGGAAGGATTTGATTTTACGGTTGACGAGTTTGCGGAAGTACAGGATCTTCTTATGGCAGACCCGATTCATGAGGTTGATGTGGAACAGGGCTGGCCGATCCTGAGGGATGACGTATAATGCCGCGGGTATCTGTCCTGATGCCGGTTTTCAACTGCGAGTCCTATATCGGCTCTGCCATTGAAAGCGTGCTGAATCAGTCCTTTCAGGATTTCGAACTGATCGTCGTAAATGACGGTTCGACAGACAGGAGCGGGGAAATTGCGTCCTCCTATCCTAGCGTCCGCTATTTCGAGCGCCCTCATGGGGGCATACCGAAGACCCGCAATTTTGCGCTGTCGAAAGCGGAAGGGGAACTGATTGCTTTTCTGGATGCGGACGACATGTGGACTCCTGAAAAACTGGAACACCAGGTTCGGTATCTCGATCTGCACCCGGAATGTGACATTATCTTCTGCCGCTATAAGAATTTTACCGACATTTCGGAGAATGAGATGACCGAAAGACAGGAAAAACTGCTCGGGAGAGAAATAGATAAGTGCCTCACGGCGGCCTGCATGCGCAGGACTCTTTTTGCCAGGGTCGGATATTTCAGCCTTACCTGCCCCTACGGCGAAGATACCGAATGGTCTGCGCGTCTCGTGCTTGCCGGCGTGGATATCTCAAAACGCCTGGAGGAGTTCCTTTACCTGCGCAGGATTCACGGGGACAATATCACGCTGTCGCATAACGACAGCGACAACAATGCCTTTTATACCAGCCTTGCGGACAGCATCCGAAAAAAACTTCGCAGGGGAGGGCGTGTCAGATGACTCCTTTCGTTTCTGTTCTGATGCCTCTGTACAACAGCCGGCAATATATCGGCGCGGCCCTCGAGAGCGTTCTCGACCAGACTTACAGGAATTTCGAGATCATTGTGGTTGACGACGGCTCAACCGACGAGGGAGCCAGGATGGTCGAAGCATATCCAAAAGTGCGCCTGTTTCGGCAGGAACATGGCGGAATTTCAAGGGCGCGCAATTTCGCACTGTCCATGGCCGGCGGCGAACTGATAGCATTTCTGGATTCGGATGATCTGTGGGTTCCGGAAAAGCTTGCCCTTCAGGTGGACTATCTGGAAACCCATTCGGAATGCGGGATCGTGTTCAGCCGTTTTCGCAATTTTTCGGATATTCCTCTGAATCAGATGACGCAGAGACAGAAGGAGCTTTTCGCTGCAGAGTTTACAACGTATCTTCCGAGCGCCTGTATCAGAAAAAGCCTTTTCGACCGGTTCGGGCTGTTCCATGAGGATTGTATATTCGGGGAAGATACCGAGTGGGTGGCCCGCCTCAGGCTTGCCAGAATCGATCTTGGGCATTGTCTGGAAGAAGAACTGTATCTGAGGCGAGTCCATGGAGGGAATGTTACGCTTACCCATCCCGATATGGATGAATCCGGAAAATATTCGATTATGGCCAGGGCAATACGGGAGAAGTGGCGACGCGAGAGGATTGAAACTTCGCTATAAAGCTGACGTGAACGGCAACTGCGCATGTGCGCAGGGCCAGACAAGGGTAACTTGAAATTTCGTTATAAAGCTGACAAGAACGGCCTCTGCGCATGTGTGAGCGGGATTGAGAAAGAGGTAAAGATGCAGGCAAATAGTAACTCCGGGATGTCCGTCATCATTCCGGCATATAATGCTTCCGGGTATCTTAAAGAAGCAGTGAGGTCTGTGAGGTCGCAGAACTGGGAAGGCGGCCTTGAAATTATCGTTGTGGACGACGGATCGAAAGACAGCACTGCCGCAGATGCCATGACGCTTGGCTGCAGAGTGATTTCCACCCCGAACCAGGGCCCTGCGGCCGCCCGCAACGAAGGGCTCGCCGCTTCGTCCGGCCGCCTGATTTTCTTTCTGGATGCAGACGACGTGCTTGCCGGGGGAGCATTTGCATCGCTTTCTGCCCCCATGATAGGGGATCCGGGAATGATGGCCGTGTTTGGAAAAGCAAGGGATTTTATTTCACCGGATATACCGGAAGGGGAAGCGAAGAAAATCAGATGCCGGGAGGGGAGCTACGGCGGAAGGCTCACAGGATGCGCAATTCTAAGGAGGGAAGTTTTTGAGGAGATAGGAGTATTCGATGCCTCGCTAAAGAGCGGGGAGACGGTTGACTTCATGATGAGACTTCGCGCTTCCTGCCTTCGTGTCGGGAATATTCCGGAGACGGTATTGTTGCGCCGCCTGCACCTGACCAATATGGGACGTACGGATCCGGGAGGCGAGATGGCAAATTACGCTGCGATTTTGAGAAGAAGGATGAGACAGACATGAAACCGCTTGTGTCCCTGATAACGCCTGTTTATAATGCCATGCCGTATCTGGCCGATTATCTGGAATCGGTGAGGAATCAAACCTGGCGTCCGATGGAACTGATCCTTGCGGACGACGGCTCAACGGATGGATCCGGGACGTTCCTTGCGAGCGAATGCGTTAAACTGGAAAGAGCCGGGATTTCCGTTAAGCTTTTGGAACTGCCTCATGTTTCCCAGGCGGCAGCGGTCAATGCCGCCCTCAAAGTTGTCTCCGGGGAGCTTCTTACATGGTGCGATGCTGATGACGTGATGCTGCCGGAGTGCGTGGAAAAGAAAGCCGCCTATTTAGTATCGAATCCGGAGATCGGAATGGTCCGGAATGACGGCCTTACAATCGATGTAGTGAATGGAAATGCCGTTTCGAGGGATTCAAGGGAGAGCGGCCGCCGCACGAAGGATATTTTCCGTGATTTATTTCTCCAGGCTACCTATTGTTATGCCGGGTGCTATATGGTGAGGATGAGTCTTTTTGACAAATGCTACCCAGGCCGGGAAATCCCCCTCTCGCCGGAAGGCCAGAACCTGCAGTTGCTCCTGCCGCCCGCAAGCCGTTCGGTATGCGGGTTTATCCCGGACGTGCTCCATTATTATTACAGGAGGGCTTCCGGGCACTCTGTATCTCAGAAAAGCTATACGCAAAGACGAAACCGAATCCGGGGGTTTTCGATTCTGCTGGGAGAGATTCTGCCTTTTTGTACCTGCGATGAGTCATTCTACAGGGAAGAGATCCGGAGAATGGAGAAGGAGCAGATTGATCGGCTGAATCACGCTGCCGCGACATTTGCAAGGAAGGAAATGGGAAAACGATGAAAGCCGGCATCCTCACGTTTCATCTGGCGGATAATTATGGGGCGGTCCTGCAGGCTTATGCCCTCCAGCAGGTTCTCCTGAAATTCGGGGTTGCCAGTGAAATTCTCACAACGGATTTTTCCAACGGTTCTTATGAAGAACGAAATTGTTTTTCCGGTGCTGCGGCTGTCCTGAAAAAGCGCGTTTTGTCGGAAAATGAAAAGAGGCACCGCCTTTTTGAGGGATTTCGCGAGGGATATCTGAGATGCTCTCCAAAATACGAAGACCGGGAACTGGAAAAGGCGAATCCTCTCTATGACTTTTTTATAGCGGGGAGCGACCAGGTCTGGAACCTGAGGATTCCGGGGACGTCGGGCAGATATTTTCTTCCGTTTGCAGACCCTGAAAAACGTGTCTCTTATGCCGCAAGTTTCGGGTCGGAAGAGATTCCCGAAAAATCACGGGCATGGTGTCGGGATCAGCTTAAAAGCTTTGCATATCTGTCAGTCAGGGAAAAATCTGCCCGGGATTTGATACAACGGCTGACCGGAAGGCGGGCGGACGTGGTTCTGGATCCGGTTTTATTGCTGACACGGGGAGAGTGGGACGGTTTGTATGAACGAAAAGACCCTCCTCCTTATTATCTCCTTTATATGATAACGTATGATGGGGAACTGGCGATGCGCGCGAAACAGGCCGCCTGCAAAGACGGCGTTTCGCTGAGGACGGTATGCGGAACGTTCATGCCGCAGTTTGGATTTGAAGCGTGGAGCGGCGTAAGCGTTAAGGAATGGCTGGGACTTATAGCCGGAGCATCCCGTGTTTTTACGAATTCTTTTCATGGTCTTGCTTTTTCGCTGCTTTATGAACTTCCCGTGGAAATCACCGGCCTGAAAGGGGCGCTTAGCGGGAGGAATGGGCGCATGGAGGAACTGCTTGCTGTTTTCGGGGTTCGATTTGCATCGGATTATGCAGTCTGCTCCCTGCCGGAAGGGGCATTTGAAGAAAAAATGGCTCCTTATAAGGAAGCATCCCTCCGATACCTGATGGAGGTCAGAGAATATGCAGAGAATTTGCAGCACGGATGCTGAATGCTTTGGGTGCGGGGCATGCGCCTTTTCGTGCCCTTTCGGGGCAATTGCCATGAAGAGGGATGGGGAAGGGTTTTCGTATCCGGCCATTGACGGCGAACTATGCGCGGACTGCGGAAAATGTATTTCTGTATGTCCGGCGCTGCGGCCTCCCGTCCGATTGCAGGGACAGTCTTTTTATGCCCTGCGCTGCAGGGATGAGGAACTGTTGTGGAAAAGCACCTCAGGAGGGGCGTTTTCCCTTATCGCCTCAAAAATCCTTCAAAAAGGGGGGCTGGTCTGCGGGGCGGTATTTGACGATTCCTTTCACGTCGTCCATGTCCTCTCCGGAGAGATCGGGAAGATGCGAAAGGCGAAATATGTTCAAAGCAAAACAGAGGGGTGCTTTGAAAGCATCAGGGATGCGTTGCTTATAGGCACGCCCGTTTTGTTTTCGGGCACCCCCTGTCAGTGTCATGCCGTAAAGAACCTTTTCCCGGAAGCGGAATCCTTGCATTTGCTGTCAGTGGCATGCCGGGGCGTGATGTCGCCGGAACTTTGGGAGGAATATTGCTATTTTCTCGAAAGGAAGGGAAAGCTGTCCGATTTCTGTTTCAGGGACAAAAGGGAGCGAAATGATGCCCATACGGTGAGTTACAAGGTGGGCGGCAGGGAACACGTGTCGGGGTTTACGGATAATCCTCTCTGCCGTATTTATGCCTGCGAGATGTCTTTGCGGCCTAGCTGTTATCACTGTCCGTACACTTGCGCCGAGAATGGATTTGATTTCACGGTTGGAGATTATTGGGGCGTGGAAAAGGCGTTTCCCGATCTTGCGGACGGCAGAGGCGTTTCCCTTGTGATTACGTGCGGCGCCTTTGCGGAGAAGCTGATAGGTGAACTGGGGGAAAAGGCTGATATACGCATAGCGGATTGCGATACGGTTCAGCAGCCGGCTCTGACTAAGCCCGCAAAGGAAAGCCTGCTCAGAAGATTTTTGTTCAGGGATCTGCGGCGGAAAGGTCCGGACGGGCATTGCGACATGGAAATGATTCTTCAAAAGTATGGTTACCTCGGATGCTGATAAAAGAGTGACATCTGTAAGTCAGAAATAGAAGGCGGTCGGAAACCCGCTTTTATAGGGGAGACAGTTGAATAAATTAAAGATTAATACATCTACAATCCATTGGATAATCCGTGCCGCATCCACGGCGAAAGGAAGTCTCGCCTTTTTGTTTTTGGTGAAAATCCTGCAGGGGCTGGTCGGCATTATATTTGCCTTTTTTCTCCGCGCGGTCATAGATTCTGCCGTGAACGGAGATGGCCGTGAATTTTATCTGTACCTCAGTCTTGGATCCGGGATTATTGTGGCTGAGGTCGTTCTTTACTGGCTTGCCATCTATTACAAGGAAAAACCCACTGCAGTTTTGGCGAGAAACCTGAGAGCGTCTACTTTCAGGGAACTGCTCACGAGATCCTATCCGGACGTTTCCAAAGTGCATACCGGCGAGTGGATGACAAGGATCAATTCGGATGCCGTGATTGTGGGGGGAGCAATCACATCTTTAGTTCCGGGGACGGCGGGGCTGCTTGTGCAGCTTGTCTGCGCTTTCGGAGCTATGTTTCTTGTCCTTCCCCGCATGGCGTGGGCGCTTATCCCCCTCGGGGCCGGCATGGTCGTCATCTCCCTTTTTATGCGCGTGAAATTAAAGGCTTTCCATCTTGAGGTCCAGAAAAATGAAGGAATTTCCTGGGCCTATCTGCAGGAGTCTCTTGGCAGCATGCCGATTATCCGCACGTACGCAAGGCAGGACCGGACGTATGAGGAGGCATATCAGAAACTTGACGGCATAGTCAGCGCAAAACTTAGAAGGGCCCGTTTTATTTCCTTTTGTTCTTCTGCCGTCTATGCCCTTATAAGGGTGAGTTATTTTCTGGGCGTGGCAGTCTGTGGTTTTCGGCTTTTGCGTCATGTGATAACATATGGCATGATGGCTGCCGTGCTGCAGCTTATCCGGCAGGCCGATTTGCCGCTTGCGGAGGTGACGACAGCCGTGCCGAGATTTTTCAATATGATTGCCAGTGCGGAGAGGCTGATGGAAATTGAGAGGCTGGAGCCTGATTTAAGCGGGGATGCGGTTTCGGCGGATGAGGCAAGGAGGTTCTACGAAGAGGAGCTTTTCGCAGTCGGATTCCGGGACGTTTCGTTTTCCTATCAGAAGGAGGGGACAAATGTCAGCGAGGTTCTCTCCGGGATGAATATGGAGGTGAAGAAAGGCGACTATGTGGCCTTTACGGGGGAATCAGGGTGCGGAAAGAGCACTACTATGAACCTGCTCATGGGCCTTTACCGTCCTGACCGCGGGATGATTTATCTGAGAGATAAAAAAGGGCATGAACAGGTTTTGGATGCCGGGTGGAGGACCCTGTTTGCGTATGTCCCCCAGGAGAATCTGCTGATGAGCGGAAAAATACGGGAGGTTGTCACGTTTTCTGATGCAAATGCAGCAGGCCAGGATCGGCTGATCTGGCATGCACTGGAGGTCGCCTGTGCCGATGAATTCGTTGGCAGGCTTCCGGACGGGCTTGATACAAGACTCGGAGAGCACGGAGCGGGCCTGTCCGAGGGGCAGATGCAGCGCATTGCTATTGCGCGCGCCGTTTTCAGCCGCCGCCCCATTCTTATGCTTGATGAGTCTACGAGCGCTCTGGATGAACAGACGGAAAGGAGATTGCTGGATAATCTGAAAAGCATGACTGACCGGACGGTTATTATTATTACGCACCGCCCGGCGGCCCTTTCGATCTGTACGGAGCGGATACATTTTTCCGGACACGAAGGTTAGGGTTGAGTCTTATATTAATGTCCCGCTTTCCATCCCTATATACTGAAGAATTCGGGACATTAATTATCGACTCTATCCTAAGAATGGGGCAGGCGAACATGGGGACGAAATTTTATGGGGGAGGATTTGTTTATGGATTTTGCGCAGGAAGATATACAGGCGGTTGCCCGCAGAAAGGAACTGTTTGAGGCGTTTCGGGGGAAGCGCGTTTTTGTCACGGGAGCGACGGGACTCATCGGGTCTGCGCTCGTCAAGGTGTTGCTGGCGGCGGATGAGAGATATGATCTTGGGATGCAGGTGATTGGACAGGTTCGGAACCCGGAGAAGGCAGAGAGGATTTTCGGCGGCAAAAGGGAGAAAGATTTTGTTACCCTTGTTGAGGGCTATGATGTTGATTGTGACTTTATTGTCCACACGGTTTCTCCGACCTCGTCGAAGTTTTTCATAGAGCATCCGGTTGAGACGATCAAGGTTTCGGTTGGAAGCGCGATGTCCGTGCTGGAGACAGCGAACAAATGCGGCTCTTCGATGGTTTACGTCTCGTCAATGGAGGAATATGGCGTTCCGGACAAGCCGGGGGAGGTTATGACGGAGGACAAGGTCGGCATCATTGACCACCTCAATATACGGAGCTGCTATTCGGAGAGCAAGCGCCTTTGCGAGTGCCTGTGCGCCTCTTATGCCGCAGAGTATGGCGTGAATGTTTCCATTGCCCGGCTGGCTCAGACATTTGGAGCCGTGATGATGCCGGGGGACAATCGGATGCCGGCGCAATTTGCCAGAGCGGCCGCGGAAGGGAAGGACATCGTCCTTCGTACAAAGGGGCGCAGCGTCTCGAACTTTGTGTATTTGACGGATGCGATTGCCGGGATTTTGCTGCTTTTGAGCGGTGGAAAGAAAGGGGAGGCGTACAATATATGTAATGACTCTGAGACGAGGAGCGTTTATGAGATTGCCCGGTTGGTCGCGGAACAAGTCGCGGGTGGGGCAATCGGGGTAAGGATTGAGATTCCGCGGGAGAATATGGGATTTGCGCCGGACAATACGATGAGGCTGTGCTCGGACAAGCTTCGGGGGCTTGGCTGGGAGGCGGAAGTTGGCATGGAGGAGGCGTACCGCCGGCTGGTTGCTGTTTTTCGAAAACAAGCTTTCGGACATAAATGAGGCACCAGAATGTCAGATGAAAGCAATAATTATGGATGATTCCGAGAACCGTAGTCACTATGGAGGGGGAGAATGTCGAATATAGCGGTAATATTTGCCGGAGGAACCGGTAAGAGGATGAATACGAGGTCGAAGCCGAAGCAGTTTTTGGAACTGCACGGGAAGCCGATTCTCGTGTATACTTTGGAGCAGTTTGAACGGCATGCGGAGATTGACGGCATCGTCCTGGTCGTCCTTTCGAAGTGGATTGTTAACTGTTACGACTTTGTTGAGAAGTTCAGGCTTAAGAAGGTGAAAGCCATAGTCCCAGGCGGGAAGAGCGCACTGGAATCCCAGAGGAAAGGGCTTGTGAAAGCCAAGGCACTGTATGGTCCCGATTCGATTGTTCTTATTCATGATGGGGTGCGTCCGCTGGTCGATGAGGAGACGATCAGCAGGAATATCAAGTCGGTGAAGGAGCATGGATCCGGGATTACGGTTACGCCGGCCATTGAGACGATAACGATCAAGGATGAGTCGGGGGAGATTGGCCAGATTATCGAGCGGTCGAAGGTGGAGATGGCGAGGGCTCCGCAGAGTTTCTATCTTGGGGACATTCTTGAAGCCCACCGGAGGGCCGGGGAGGACGGGCTGGAATTTATTGATTCGGCAAGCCTGATGAAGCATTACGGTTACCCGCTGTATAGCGTGGAGGGGGCGCCTGAGAATATAAAGATAACGACGCCGAGCGATTTCTATATGTTCAGGGCGTTGGTGGACGCGAGAGAAAATTCGCAGATATTCGGGATGTGAGGTTTCGGCCCGCGGGGACGATCCTTTTGGGACGAAAAAATTCGGTCCGCGGGGACGGTTCTTTTGGGAC
>JAUMWM010000172.1 GCA_030529705.1 Lachnospiraceae bacterium | reverse complement strand
GCGGGGACGGTCCTTTTGGGTCAAAAAATTTTGACCCAAAAGGACCGTCCCCGCGAGCCGAAATCTGTTGTTTCAGCAAATCTCCGATCCCGCCGGGAACTCCGTCTTCTCCGGAACCATCAAGGAAAGCCCGCCGTCCGGATCCTCGGCGCACAGAATCATGCCCTGGCTCTCAAGTCCCACCATCTTCCTCGGCGCGAGGTTCACGATGACCATGACCTTCTTTCCGACCATGTCTTCCGGCGCGTACTTCGGGCGCAGGCCGGAGCAAATCTGCACGACCTCGTTCGGCCCGATCTTCACCTGGGAGCAGAGCAACTTCTTCGACTTCTTCACGGCCTCGCAGGAGATGATTTCCCCGATGCGGAACTCGCATTTGGCGAAGTCGTCGTATGTGCAGATTTCCTTATGTTCAATGGGCGCAGCCCCAGTTTCGGCATTTGCCGCAGGGACACTGCCTCCAGCTTTTGCCGCATCGTCTCCGCCAGCGGATCCACCTGCCGCAGCAACGCTGCCTCCGGCATTTGCCGCAACGTCCCCGCCGGCGGGGGCATTTGCCGCATCTTTCGCCCCTGCCTCCGCACAGCAGGAGCCCGCTGCTGCGTTTCCAGCCGCTGCCGTTGCGTTTCCGGCCTTTGCCGCCTGCGTCGTTGCGTTTCCGACCGCTGCGTTCTGTCCCGCTACGTTTCCGGACGCTGCCGCCTGCAACGCTGCCATCTGTGCCGCCTCAATGACCTCGACCTGCTTCAAGACGTCCTCGACCTTCATTCTTGCAAATAAAATCTCCGGCGTCTCCGTCACCTTGTTCCCGGACGGATAATTCCCGACATGGGAGAGCTCGTCAATGTCGACGATATCCGCGCCGATCTGGGCAAATATCTTCTCCACCGTCTCCGGCATGAAGGCCTGAAGCAGGGACGCCCCCGTCGTGATGCCGTCCAGCAGGTTGTAAAGGACGGTCGACAGGCGGTCCTTCGCGGCCTCGTCCTTGGCCAGCTTCCACGGCTCCGTCTCGTCGATGTATTTGTTGCATCTCTTGAAGAGATTGAAAATATCCGTCAGGGCATCCGCAACATGAAGATGGTCCATGTGGCCTTCCACCTTGCCCACAAGCGCCGTCATATTGGCATGGAGGTCGTCGTCGATGCCGTTTTCATCCTTAACATCCCGGTTCCAGATAACGCCGCCGAAATACTTGTTGCTCATGGCAATCGTGCGGTTCACCAGGTTGCCCATCGTGTTGGCCAGCTCCGAATTCATGCGCTCGACCATCAGCTCCCAGGAGATGACGCCGTCATTCTCGAACGGCATCTCGTGAAGCACGAAATACCGGACCGCGTCGACGCCGAAGATGCCTGCCAGATCATCCGCATAGATTACATTGCCTTTGGACTTGCTCATCTTGCCGCCGCTCTGCAGGAGCCAAGGATGGCCGAATACCTGCTTGGGAAGCGGCACGTCGAGGGACATCAGGAATATAGGCCAGTAAATCGTGTGGAAGCGGATGATATCCTTGCCAATCAGGTGCAGGTCAGCCGGCCAGAGCTTGTTGAAGGTGTCCGTGCTGTTGCCATCCGCGTCGTAGCCGATCCCCGTGATATAGTTTGTGAGCGCGTCCAGCCACACGTAAGTCACGTGTTTCGGGTCGAAATCCACCGGAATGCCCCAGGTGAAAGAAGTTCTCGAGACGCAGAGATCCGTCAGGCCCGGCAGAAGGAAATTGTTCATCATCTCGTTCTTGCGGGACTCCGGCTGGATGAATTCCGGGTGCGTGTTGATGTGCTCGATCAGACGGTCCGCGTATTTGCTCATCTTAAAGAAATACGCTTCTTCGGAGGCCGGGGTGACATCGCCGCCGCAGTCGGGACATTTGCCATCGACAAGCTGGGACTCCGTGTAGAACGACTCGCAGGCCTTGCAATACATCCCCTTATACTCGCCCTTGTAGATGTCGCCCTTCTCATACATTTTCCTGAAAATCTTCTGAACCTGCCGCTCGTGGTCCGCGTCCGTCGTGCGGATGAATTTGTCGTAGGACGTGTTCATGAGGTCCCAGATCCTCCGGACTTCCCCGGCGGTCTTGTCGACATATTCTTTCGGGGAGACGCCGGCGGCATTTGCCTTATCCTCGATCTTCTGGCCATGCTCGTCCGTGCCGGTCTGGAAGAACACGTCGTAGCCTTCCTGCCGCTTGAAGCGCGCGATCGCGTCCGCCAGGATAATCTCATACGTGTTCCCAATGTGGGGCTTGCCCGACGTGTAGGCGATGGCCGTTGTGATGTAATACTTTCCTCTGTCTTTCATTCACCCTTCCCTCCTCTAAGGCTCTTTTCGCCTGAGCCGACATACTGCGCCGCTTTCAAACGGGCCGCAACTGTCTCCTCATATGTGCCTCTAACCTTAATCGTATCCCTCATAATACTCCCTTTTCGCACGATGCGCAAGAACGTGATTGCATATGTGTACACCGCCCCCAATATATTGTATAATGGATTTAGAAAAACTTCCGGAGGGAGTATTTGCCGTGATGAAAAAATCGATAAGAATTATAGAATTCCTCCTTTGTCTGATTCTTCTGATACAGCTCGCGCCGCGCCCCTGCGGCGCATCCAACGCAGGCACCGGCATCAATGCTTCCGGCGGCCGGAACCGGACGCTGGCTGTGGATCCCAGCGCATCCCCGGAAGGCTATTCCCCGGTTCTCTATGACAACACGAGCGGCCTCCCGACATCTGAGGCAAATGCCATCGCCCAGACATCCGACGGCTTCATCTGGATCGGCAGCTACAGCGGCCTCATCCAGTACGACGGGAATACCTTTGTCCGCATGGACTCCACCACGGGCATCTCCAGCGTGGTCTGCCTCTACACGGACACGAAGGACCGTCTGTGGATCGGGACAAATGACAGCGGTTTCGCCCTGATGGAAGAAAAGACCGGCGAATTCCGCAAATGGGGCAAGGCGGACGGCCTGGGTTCTTCTTATATAAACGCTTTCGCCGAAGACAGCTCGGGAAATATCTACATCGCCACGACCGAAGGCCTCATGATGATGGATGAAACCATGACCCTGAAGCCGCTGGAAAACGATGATTTCGACCGGATCCCTATGAAAGACCTCCGAACCGGTAACGACGGGTATGTGTATGGCCTCACCACGGAAGGTGATATCTTCACCATTAAGGAAGGCCATATGGTCACTTACCTCGACCACGAGAACAATCCTGTCAGCAACATCATGTGCATCCTCCCCGATCCGGAAAATCCTAACCATCTTTACATAGGTGTGGAAGATTCCGTAATTTACCATGTCAGCACGCTGAGAGGCCGGATCCGAATCGAAGAAAGGCTGGACATCACTCCGTTAACTTACATAGAAAGCCTTGAAAAAGTCAGGGACCAGCTCTGGATCTGCGCCGGCAACGGCATGGGCAGCCTGAGTGAGGACGGTTTCCACCAGGTGCTGAATGTTCCGATGGACAATTCTATCGGACACTTCATGACGGACTACGAAGGCGACCTCTGGTTCACATCCACCCGGCAGGGCGTGATGAAGATCACGCCGAACCAGTTCTCGGACCTTTACGAGCGGTATAATCTGCCCGATGCCGTGGTGAATTCCACCTGCCTCTACGGCGACGACCTCTTTATCGGCACGGATACCGGCCTCACGGTTCTGGATACGGCAAATGGTCCCATCGGCAGCGTCCCCATCCACAAGGCAGAAACTGCATCCGGCGTAAAAATGGATGCCGATGACCTCATCACATTCCTTGATGGATGCCGCATCCGCTCCATTATCCGAGACTCAAAAAACCGCCTCTGGATTTCCACATGGCGCAAATACGGTCTGCTCTGTTTTGACAACGGCGACCTGACCGCCTACACGGAAGAGGAAGGCCTGTTTTCCGGCCGGGTCCGAACCGTTTACGAGTGCGAGGACGGTTCCATTCTCGTGGTCAACAGCGGCGGCGTGAGCGTCATAAAAGACGGCCGTGTGGCCCGCAGTTACAGTTCGGAGGACGGCATCGTCAATACAGAGGGACTCACGGTCGTCGAAGGCTTTAAGGGAGAAATCATTCTCGGAACCGACGGCGGAGGGATTTACGTCATCAAGGAAGACGGCACCCTGAATCTTGACATCAGCAGCGGCCTGGAGTCGGAGATCGTCATGCGCATCAAGCGGGATAATAACCGTGACCTGTACTGGATCGTCACCAGCAATTCCATCGCCTATATGTCCTCAGATTACGAGATCACGACAATTCAGAATTTCCCCTACTCCAACAACTTCGATCTGTACGAGAACAAAGACGACGACATCTGGGTCTTCAGCAGCAACGGCATCTATGTCACACCGGCAGAAGAGCTGCTGGCCAACGGCGAAATCGAATCGGTCTACTACGGCATTTACAGCGGCCTGACCTGCATCCCCACGGCAAATTCCTACAGCGACATGACCCGGTTCGGCAACCTGTATATCTCCGGCACCACGGGCGTCGCCAGGATCAACGTGAATACCGCATACGGAAAAATCAGCAATTTGAAAGCGGCGATTCCTTATATCGACGCCGATGATACAAGGCTGTTTCCAAATGAAAACGGAGAGTTCGCCCTCTCCTCCCGCATTCGTAAAATTACCATCCACGGCTACGTATTCAACTACTCCCTGAACAACCCTATGGTGTCCTACTATCTGGACGGATTTGACCGGAAGGAGGTTACATTTGCCCGCAGCGAAATGACCCCCATCGACTACACGAACCTGCCGGGCGGGGAATACGAGTTCACGATGAAGCTGATGGATTCCATGGGGCGCGGGAACAAGACCATCTCCGTCAGGATCGTGAAGGAAAAGGCTTTTTACGAGCAAATTTCCTTCTACGCCCTGCTAAGCCTTTTCGTCTTCCTGGCCATCTTGTTCGGCGTGCAGGCCTATGTCGACAGGCGGATGCAGGTGCTTGAACTAAAGCATAAGGAAGAGGCCGAGAAGGAGCGCATCACCCACGAGCTGACCATGGCAAATAAAATCCAGGAGAGCATGCTCCCGAATATCTTCCCGGCCTTCCCGGATCGGAACGAATTCGACATTTACGCCTCGATGGAACCCGCGAAGGAGGTGGGCGGCGACTTCTACGATTTCTATATGATCGATGACGACCACTTAGGGCTCGTGATCGCCGACGTCAGCGGCAAGGGCGTTCCCGCATCCCTGGTCATGATGATAACCAAGTCGATCATGCAGAGCTACGCCATGCTCGGCGTCTCCGCCGGGGAGATCCTCACGAAGACAAATGAGTCCCTCTGCGCAAACAACAAGATGGATATGTTCGTCACGGCCTGGTGCGGCATCTTAGAGCTCAGTACCGGCAAGCTCACGGCTGCAAATGCCGGCCACGAGTATCCGACCGCTTACCATGTTTCAGACGGGGTTTTCCAGATAGTCAAAGACAAGCACGGCTTCGTGCTAGGCGGCATGGAGGGCATGATGTACAGGCAGTACGAGCTACAGCTTATGCCCGGCGACAAGATATTCGTCTACACGGACGGCGTGCCCGAGGCTACCAACGCCGACAACGAGCTGTTCGGCACCGAGCGGATGATCGAGGCTCTCAACAAGAAGCCCGACGCCCATCCTGCAGAGATTCTCACAACCGTGCGCGAGGCGGTCAGCGTCTTCGTCGGGCCTGCGGAGCAGTTCGACGACCTGACGATGCTTTGTATCGAATATAAAGGCTGAGGGTCTCCTCGACCCGCTTCGGCCCGCGGGGACGGTCCTTTTGGGTCGAATTTCGGCCCGTGGGGACGGTCCTTTTGGACCAAAATTTTTTGGTCCAAAAGGA
>JAUMWM010000002.1 GCA_030529705.1 Lachnospiraceae bacterium | reverse complement strand
AGATATGGCTAGGTGCATACCTACATCTCTTGAAATTTATTCTTCAGTGCTGCAATTTTTTTAAAAGAAGGATTGTCTTTTTCGTCGTCTGTTGGTAGAATAGCCTATAGTAGCGGAAGTGTTTTTTGAAGCATGACATGGCCCGAATTTATGCTCAATGAAAGGCCAAGGTTGCACATGCCGCAAATACTCCTTGAGAGTTAAAAATGCGGAGAGGATCATAATCCGCTCCCGAAGGAAAGGGGAATAGGATGGATAGAATGAGAAAGATACTGGCTCTCCTCCTCACGGTCTGCCTTATGATTGTATCGCTGGCCGTCTTGCCGCTGGCAGAAGCGGGCATGGAGGAAGGACCGGAGGCATTTGACGAGTATGCTGCCGATGAAGGCGTAGCCTATGACGGCGATGGGTACGTGGACGGGTACGCTATCGAAGGGGAGGCGGCATCTGGGGAGTATACGGACGGCCTCGACATTGAGTATGTCGAACAGTATACCTATGATAACGGAGAGTATACTGAGGATACGTATACAGAGGACGTACCGTACACTGAAGAGCAATCCGAAGGGTATTCCGAAGAGCATACCGAAGAATATCCGGAAGAGAACAACGAGGACGCATTCGCAGGCCAGAATCCGCTGGAAGTCATGGCTGCCGCAGAAGGCGAACTCGTAGTAGGCGGCGAAGGGGAAGGAGAGGGAACGCCGAGCGAACCCCCGAAGTTCGCCATCCAGATCATGAAGGTGGATGCGGAAGAATACGCTGAGTACCAAAAACCCAAGGAAGACCAGGAAAGCGAAGGCCAAGAAGGCGAGGACCAAGAAGAGGAAGGTCAGGTAGGCGAGGGCCAAGACGGCGAAGGGCAGGATGGCGAAAGCGAGACCCAGAAGAAACAACTAAAGGGTCTTGCGGGCGCTTACCTCCAGCTTGAAGACGCGGAAGGCAATCAGGTGGACCGCTGGACGTCCGATGAGAATCCGCACGAAATCCAGGATCTTGCCGAGGGAACTTACACGCTGAGAGAAATCAGCGCCCCGAAGGGCTATACGCTGGCAGATGACATCACGCTCACGCTCAGCGCAGAGGGCGAGCTGACATCATCCGGCGAGACCGTGGACCTGGCGGAGGGCGGAAAACTGGCTCTGTCCGTGGGCAAGAAGACATCCGTAAAAATCCTCAAAATCTACGGCGCCACCGGCGATCCTCTGGCGGACGCATCCATGCAGATTCTTGACAAAGACGGAACCGTAGTGCAGGAATGGACGACTTCCGGCGAACCCTACGAGGCAACCGGCCTTGCAACGGGCGAGGAATACACCCTGAAGGAGGCGAAAGCTCCCGAAGGATTCGAGCCGGCGGAGGACGTGACGTTTTCCTTAGATACCAAGGGCGTTCTGGTCACGGAAGCTGAGACGCAGGAAGATGAAGATGGCAACAAGGTCATCGTTGTCAAGAATGAGCCGAAGGTCGTGACGGCCGACATCTATGTCTCCAAGCGGGATGCGGGTAGCGGCAGTTTGCTGCCGGGCGCAAGCCTCCACATATTCGACGGCCAAGGCGAGCTTGTAAAAGAGTGGACTTCGAGTACGGAAGCGACGAAAATCGAAGGTCTTGCAGTGGGCACGTATACCCTGCATGAGTCCGTAGCTCCGGACGGCTACGAGCTTGCGGAAAACAGCGAGTTTACAGTCGATGAAGCGGGAGAGGTGACGGCGACCTGCAAGACGGAAGAGAAAGACGGCCTTGTCGAGCTCATCATCGAGGATGAAATTTCGCTTCCTGATCCGGCGGTAATAACGCCTAAACCCGATCCGGTAATTGATCCGAAGCCGGAAGTTACTTTTTCTTATAAGAAGACAAATGCCGCCACCGGCGAAGGTCTTGCGAACGCTACGATCGCGCTGTGCGAAGTCGGGGCGGACGGCAGCCTGTCCGAGGTCGACAAATGGGTCTCCGAAGCAGGGAAGGCTCATGCAGTCGGCTCGAAGATGGTAGTCGGCACTCCTTACGTCATTCAGGAAGTGGAAGCTCCAAGAGGATTCGGCCGCATTACGAAAGACATTTCGGTCACGGCTTCGGCGGATGGAACGATCGAGACTTCGCTGGAAGCTGACTCAAATGGAGTCTACCTGATTCCGGACAGCCCGATTTCCTTCCTGATTATGAAGGTTGCGGGGGATACGGGCGAGGGCCTCGACGGGGGTACATTTGCAATGTACGAGATTACGGGCGACAACAAGATCGTCGCCGACTCGGACGGCAAGGCTCTCGTGATTCACGATTGGACCTCGAAGAAGGACGAGGCGCATGACTTCGGACCGTACATGGAGAGCGGCAAGAGCTATCTGCTGGTTGAACGCGCTGCGCCGACGGGCTACAACAGAGCGGCCAACATGATTATAAAGGTCAGCGATGACGGAGCGATTGAGACGGACCTCTCCACTATGAAGCAGGACGGGTTTACAATCTACCTGATTAAGAATGACAAGAGGTCAACCGAGTCCACACTTGTCAGGAGAGTTCTCACAGCGAGACCGGCCGCATCGACTGCCGTGTCCAGCAAGAGTACCTCGTCAAGCGCGACGACGACGCCGAAGGCAACGACGACATCCAAGAGCGCGGCAGCCAAGACCGGCGATGACTCGCCGATCGCGTTGTACGTGGTCCTGCTAATTGCCGCCGCAGCAGTGGTCTTCGTGGTACTTAAGAAGCGTAAGAAACAGTAAACCTTCAGCCCGCGGGGACGGTCCTTTTGGGCCGAAAAACACGCATCCAACCATATTGGGATAAATAACAGGGCAACATTTGTAAGATGACATAAAGGGACGTTCCCATCCGGCACTTAAACTGCCAGGTGGGAACGTCCTTTAACATCTATCCCCAGTGCGTTTTGCCCTTCTCCTGAAGCGTTCTCCTTTTTATAAAAATGCAACAAATAAATAACATTTTGCAACAAATAATAGATTGCCATTCTTGAACAAATGCATTATATTTGTATTAGAGTATGCTTATCATAGGGGAGAGTGCGTTCTGCAGTCAACCTCACACTGCGAACTTCTGCACAAGTCCTGTTTCACGGTTATATAGCGAGAATCATAGGGGGGAGAATTCATGGCGTCAAAAAATACCGATAATCCCAGAGAGAGAGTCACAGCGAATATCCTGCACAGCAGATGGAAGAGGGTTGCCAAGCTGCTGGCGGTCATCATCGTGTTCTGCACGACCTATGCGCTCATCCTGCCGGCCATCACCATGACCTCGCAGGACGCGAAGTGCGGGTACGAAGAACACGTCCACGAGGGCGAATGCTTCGATGCGGAGGGGAATCTTATCTGCCCCCTGGCGGAACATGAGCACACGTTAGCCTGCTACGCAGACCTGGCGGCGGACATCGAGGCTCCGGCCGCATGGACGGCCGACATTCCCGCCGTAACCGGCGATAGGGCATATGATGTCTGCAATGTGGCGAATAGCCAGATTGGCTACAGAGAGAGCGATAAAAACTACCTTGTATCTGATGGGAATCAGACGCAGGGCTATTCGCGTTACGGCGACTGGTACAGCGAGATGGTCGACGGCAGCGGCGCAAGGCTTGAAAATGGCATCTCCTCCTACGCATACGAAGACTGGGACGCCATGTTCGCCTCCTTCGTGCTGTACCATGCCGGCATCGACGACCTCGGATTCGATAAAGATGCGGGCAACTGGGCCGGCGCGCTCGCCGCGGCCGGAAAATATGCGGATGCCGCGGACTATAGCCCGGAACCCGGCGACCTTGTTTTCTTCACGCCAAAGGCAGGTGATTACATCCATGTCGGCATCGTGACGGACGTGAACAAGGGCTTCCTCGGCCTTGGCATTTTCGGCGACGACCTCAAGTCCCTCTCCGTAATCCTCGGAAATTCGAATAACGCCGTAGAAGAAATCCGCGTCTCGGTGAAGAATCGCAAGGAAGGCGACGTGGCATTTGAAACAATCCATGGCTATGGCATTTTAAATCCGAAGAAGGCAGAGGCGCAGGACGTTTCCGCAGCGGAGCCGGTGAAAGATAATTCATCTGCAAATGCCGCCCCGGAAGTCGTTCCCGCCGATGACGGCACGGCGAACCAGGCTGAAAACGACCTTGACATCCAGGCGGCTGAAAATGCTTCCGCAAATGCAGAGGATACTGCAAATGCGGACAGCTCCCTCCCGATCGTTTTGGAGCCGACTTCGATTCCCATGGACGCGGTAGCTGAACCGAACGATTCTAAGGACCAGGCTCTTGAGGGCGCAGATGCGCCGGCAAATGCGAATGAAGACGCAGTTGCAAAAGCGAGCGAAGATGTAGCGGGCGCCGATGCGTTAACAATTGAAAACGCAGACGCAACCCAGGACGAAGCAGCCACCGCAGCACCGCAGGATGGCGCCATAGCCGAGGCGGAAATCCCGGCAGAATGGACCCAGCTGGAAGACGGGACATATGTGGATGAAGACGGAAATCCGGTAGTCCCGGCAGTGGAAGACGAGCAGAACCCGGAGATTGGCGCAGCCGACAATGCGGATCCTGCAGATGCGCCGCAGGCAGACACGGAAGAAATCACAGGCGGCGCCCTGCTTGAAGAGATCGCCGGCCTCTCCGCTGACAGCCACATCATCGGCATGGGAGAGGAAGACCTTGACAGCACAGAGGAGGCAGCGGATAGCGACGTCGTTGTCACGGTAGCCGATGCCGGCATTTCCGAAGACGGAACGACGATCAACATGGCATGGAACGCAGTAGCCCAGCTGCCGGAAGCGACCCTTCCGGCGGGTGCTATAATCCGCGTGGATACGGCCACAGGCAAGAGCCACGGCATGACTGCGGAGGCAGTCCAGGCATGGGGCGGCGCTGCGACAATCGGCGGCGAGGAGATTGCATTTGTCGGAAATGAAGCCTACGAAGTGACTTTCATCGGCGACAACGGCCTTCTCTATACATGGGACGATGTGCAGGCGATCAGCGACGCATCGACCGTGACATTTGTCGGCATCCATGTAAAGACCCTGACGGACGTTGAGGCGGCAGACGGAACGATCGCGCTGGCATTTGCAACAACGGCGAAAGCCTCCGACGCAAATGCCGGACAGAATTACTATGTTACCAAGGTCAGCGTGAACGGCAGCACGGGTTCCGCCACCTACACATACGAGAACGGCGTGGCGATGCCGGCAGACCAGGACAGAGTCCTGCAGGATGCGGGCCTTGACGTTGTACCCGAAAAGACTCTCACGGCCAGCGGACCCGACTACACCGTGACGATGACCTACGGCGAGGACGCGGGGATTCCGGACGTTGCCAAGTTGATGGTCAGGGAAATCGTCAGCGGGACGGAAGAATACGAGAATTATATTGCGGAGGCCAAGAGGGCGCTCGGCATCAGTTCTGATGCAGAAATTTCCCTGTCCGGTCGGTTCTTTGACATTAAGATTATGACAAAAGAAGGAGAGTTCGAACCCAATGCCAAGGTAAAGGTTGACATTCAGTATGATGAAGCGGAAGCTGATGTTCAGATTGATAATGTGAACATGGTTCATATAAGCGACGAGGGCTCTGAACAGATAGATTCTGTAGTCAAGGGTAATGGAGACGAACTAAGCGGAGTGAAATTCGAGGCGGAGAGCTTCTCTGTCTACGGCGTTGTCTATACCGTTGACTTTATTTACAACGGATATACCTATTACTTGGACGGAGATCATCAGATTCTGCTCTCCGAATTACTCCCGATACTCGGAATCGAGGAGTCTGTTTCCGAAATTAAGAATGTTTCTACGGAACTCATAGCCCAGAAAGATGAGGCGGTTAGCGATAATGAGTTTTATGTGGAGAAAACTGATAATGACTGGCTGTTGAAGAGCGATGTGCCGTTCGGCAACATATACACCCTTTCCATCGAACTGGATGGGAGAATATACGCTATTACAGTAAAAGACGTGCAGGAAAGCACTGATTTGACTAACTTCCTTGACAACATTACCATTGTCGGGGCGGTGCAGCAAGGAGATGGCTCCTACCAGGTTCAAAAAGATACGAATTATAACCTGATTGCAGTATTCTCGGAGGACATGGACTATCAGTTCAAAAATGATGCCACGCTGACATATCAGATGCCGCAGGGTGTCTCGATTGTGGGTGCGCAAAGCGGAAGCCTCACGATAAACGTTGTATATAAAGGAAGAACATATCAGGTCGATGCGACATATGCGCTTACAACAGATGGAAAACTGTCAATTAATTTTGATCAGAATGACCCGGATTATGTGAAACTGGAGCAGGCTACAAATGTTAGTTTCAGATTTTCGTATTATGCACAGTTCGATGGCAGCAAGATGCATCTTGATTTCGGTTCAGGCGTAGAGAGGACGATTGTTTTCGAAGAGCCGAAACCGGGTGACGTGTATGTCTCAAAACAGGGGTCATATGATGGGGACACCGGCACGTTTACATATACAATCAAGGTTCATGCAAATGGAGATGTGACGGATGTTAATGTAAAGGATCAGATTGTCGGGGATGCGCTCATTTTCAATAACGATGTCAGAGTGTCCCCGAGCGTACAGTACACTAATAACGGCTCGTCAAATGGGTTTGACTATACATTCCCATCTATGTCAGAGGGACAGGAAATTACGATAACCTATACTGCTAGAGTTAATTTTACGAAAGATGCTGATAAGGATGGCATTATCACGCGTGATCAGACAAAAAATACGGTTGTAGCAAAGCCAAAAGGGGGAGAACCGCGTTACTCGGAGTATGGTCATGAGATTAAATATAAGTCCGCTGATAAAAACGATGGTACGGTAATTAGAACGGAAGCCAATGGCGACAAGATTGTAAAGTGGACAATCGAGTACAATAAAGAGAGGGTGGTGTCAGCAGCCGGAGACTTAATTACGGATACGATATCAGCAGACTCCAGGGAGTACATGAAGTATCATGGGGCGAATCCGGATGTTAAGGTGTATGACGAAAATAATAATCTTGTCAGAACTGACAGAAATGTTCAGTTAGAGAATAAAACGGATTATACGTGGACCTACAAAATTCCGCAAAGCGATGCGGGCCATAAATATAAGTATGTCATAACTTATGAAACCATTGTAGATATCGAAAAAGTAAATGAAAAAGGCGTACAGGTCACTCTGAAAAATGATGCTAACGGAGATCAGGGTAGCGTAAGCATTGAACCTGACAATGCAGTAACAATCAATAAGTCGGTAGAAAGTCAGTCAGAGACGCAGATAAACTGGAAGGTTGTAATCCACGTTCCACCTGCCGGATTGTCAGCAGCAGTATTAACAGATACGTTGCCGCATGTTCATACGAACACCTTTAAAAGCAGTCATGCTGAGAGCAAATATATTTTTGAAGAATTAATTAGAGGAAGCATATCATATGAAGGATTGATTGATGGAGAAACAGCTGGTGACCCCGATATTTCTGACCTAGATAATACTAGTGGTAATGCATATTTTAAGATTACTTTTTATAAGGATCCGGGAAAGCAGCAGCCCGGATTACGAAGTTCAGCAGAGGGACATGATGTTATAATTAGGTACTCGACGGTAGTTGATCCGGAATGGCTTGCGGAAAACTATGCTTATCCCGCAAATGATTCAACAAGAGAACATAAAAATACGGCGGACATTAATGGAAAACCGTCTACAGCTTCTGCTCAGTTTGCAAAAACTGGTTTTGAAAAAATAGGTTCAGTTTACAACACAGAGAACACTCCAACTGATTATCCAGTTTATGTATGGGGTAATTATACGTTTTTAAAGTATGTGCTTTGGATTACCAAGCCAGGAATGGATTCCTTTACGATAGAGGATAAGTTTGATACATCAATTCTGAAAGTAGCTGACCCGGAGCTTGTAAAAGGCGGAGCAGCTAATCTGTATAGACATATGTACATTTGTGGCGGTGATAGACCTGGTCAGGTTTTTGAAAACGAAACAAAAACTCCCATTAGCTATACAGAAACGCCGGAAGGGGTTACGCTTAATGTGGCGAGCATACCTAAACATGAGGACGGAAGCTATTATCGTCATTACAGGATTATTTATTTTCTACAGGTGAGAGATGGTGTTGACCTGGAAGCACTGGCGAAGGCAAACGGCGGTGACTATTCGGTCGAGAACACTGCTAAATGGGGAGATTACGAGAGTGAATTCTCCTTTAAGGTCAAGACGAATTATATTGATAAACAGTTGTTAAACGAATCGGAATTAGGAGGAACGAACAGAATTGCAAAGTATCAGATTGTATTCAATCCAGAGAAGCTGATGCTTCAACCGGATGATGAGACGAGTGATACTATAACGATGACGGATACCCTATCTAATACTTTGAGTATTGACTATGGTTCCATCAAGATTGAGACTGATCCGGCAAACGTGCCCGTTCCATATTCTTTAAAAGGAGATAGGGAAACGCACGAGACGATTGCGACCTATCAGATACCGAATGCGACAAAGGTAACCATTACTTATGAGGCGCTTGTAGTCGGAAACGGACCAGTTACGATTAAAAACAGGGCATCGACAAGCAATAGAATTGTAGATACGACATCATCTAAGGAATATGGAAGTGAGAGCGAGGGCGAAGGCGCTGTTGCAAACCTTAAGATCGTGAAAGTTGATGGCTATGATGCAAGCAAGAAGCTGGAAGGGGTTAGGTTTAAGTTCTATTCTCAACGTCGTTTACCATTCGATCACGATGGCAATGTTACAGAACTGATTCTTGAGACGGATGAGAATGGAGAGATTATCATTGATGGGAATGAATACCTGATTTATTTCGGAGAAAAATACTTCCTTGAGGAGATTGAGGCGAAGCCGGGATATGGGACTATAAGTTTCCCATACCAGTACACAATAGTAAACGACATGGCCTTAGTTGATTATAATAATTATGTATTCTTCTTCAATGATAATCATCAGATTAAGAACTGGCCTCTTGAGGGCCTGGTCGTTGAGAAACAGGTCGAAAGCAGTGACGAGCAGGATCTGAACAAGTATTTCGATTTCAGAGTCACGGTTTTGAATGAAGACGGCACCGTCAATACGGATTATAACACGCAAAACAGCGATTATGAGTTTGTAAACGGCGTATGTGAGTTCCAGCTTAAAAACAAAGAGCAGCTGATGTTCTGGGATTTTGCCGTAGGAACCAGGTATCTCGTAGAAGAGATTGGCGCAGATGGATACGCAAAGGCCATAACGTATACCGTCTATAATTCAGAGGGTGAAGCTCAGGAAGTAAAGACAGACATAGCGGATTCGCATACGGGAGTGCTGACGCAGCCGGAAGAACTGATCGTATTTAAGAATTCTACAAGCGGCAGCCTGAAATTGAAGAAGAAGGTAGCCGTAAATGGGACGGAAGTTGCATCCATAACCGATGATACGTTTAAAAAAGCCGTAGATGGAACGTATACATTTAATATTTATGCGCCGTCAAATGCTGGCGGAACGAGCGGTGATTCAGGTGATGGACAGGGTTCGGCAACAGGAGACAATACTACTCAGTGGAATACAACTCCTGCAAAAACAATCAGCATCACAATAAAAGACGGTGTAATTAATAAAGTTGAACCAGAGAATGACTCCAGTATCTCAATAGGTACAGATGGCTTTGTCGAGATTTCAAATCTTCCGATCGGTGATTATAAGATTGTTGAGGATGCGCCGACGAATGGAGCCGGTCTGTTTAACGTAGCAGGCGGTAAAGAAAGAAGCGCAGAGGATGGCTATATTATTGTGACGGTCGAGACCGGAAAGAGTGGGGATGAGGTTGCGGATGCCGGAAAAGCTGAATTTACCAACAACATAAACGTTGGAAAGCTGAAGCTCAAAAAAGCCGTAACCGAAGGCAGCTCCACCACGGACGAGTTCACCTTCAAGGTAACGCTCACCGCCCCCGAAGGCTCGGCGCTTGCGGCGACCTACCCGGCAGTCCATACAGGAAACAGCAGCCTGACGGAAGTCTCCGTAGCGAACCTGGCCTCCACCGGCATCACCTTGAAGGCCAATGAAGAGCTTACGATCAGCAATCTTCCGGAGGGAACGACCTACGCGGTCACCGAGGATGCGAAGGATGGCTGGGTCAACATCGGAACGGTCTACAGCAATACGAATACAGCTAAGGCCATAACGAAAAACGTGACTGACGAAGTAACCATCACGAACAGGCAGAACGGGGCTCTGAAGCTCAAGAAGGAAGCTACTGTAAATGGCGAGGTGGTCGCAAATTCTTCGATTAAGTATTTGGCAAAGGGTTCCTATACTTTCACAGTATCGACAGATCCGGCATCAGAAAATGCTGTCACGAAAACGGTTGTTGTAACGTTCGATGAGAATGGGCAGGCTTCGGCAACGCTTGACGGCAGTGCGGTTACGCTGGCAGATGGATTCGTAGTCATTCCGAATCTGGTTCCGGGCAAATACAACATAACCGAAAACGCGCCTGTTAACGGAACGAGCCTTGTCGGCATTAGCGGAACGGGCACATCGATTTCGGGAGACACGACGCAAGTAGAGGTTAAGCCCGGCGACACAGCAGCGGCGCAGGCCAATGCCACATTTACGAACAACATCGACACGGGCAACCTGGAGCTGACCAAAACTGTAAGCGGGACGACGGACGCGGATACGGCATTTGAATTCAAAATTCACCTGGAGCCGCCGCAAGGCGTGGTCCTGGCCGCCACCTATCCCGCAACCTTGACCGGGGATGATTCCGTGACGACCGTGTCAGTTGTGAACGGGGTCATTACGCAATCCCTGAAACATGGGCAGACGCTGAAGGTAAATAATCTTCCGGCCGGAACGAAGTATTACATCACTGAGGAAGACTATACATCATCAGGCTTTGTACAAGGTTCGACGTCGAACATCGGCTCTGCAGACCAAGAAGTGACAATTCCTGCCAGGTCGGAGGGCCAGGTTCAGACGGTTCAGGCGCAGGTTGAGAACAAATTCCAGGCGGAGGGCGAGACTGATTTCAAGGTCAGGAAGACCTTCACAAATGGCAACCTTGCAAACCATGTTTTTACGTTCAAGCTGACGCAGGTCACCGGGGAGAACAGTACGACCCAGGTCCAGGATAACATCAAGTTAGCCTCGCCGGTTACGGTAAGCACGAACGCAACAACCGGCGGCACGCAACAGACGCTCGCGTTCCCGCTTCCTGATAACTTTAAGTTCAACCAGGACGATATAGGGAAAACGTATTGGTTCCTTATTGAAGAACTTGTAGCCGATAGCGTAACGCTTGACGCAAATGGCATCGACCAGGCGAACAACATCCAGTATGCGACCGTCCGCCAGAAATGGGTAAGCGTCGCCGTTACAAAGAACGGAAAAGACTTGGTCGTCACGAAGAGTACTGCCGCGGAGGCGGCCGCCGATGCCGAGTTCACGAACGAGCAGCTGGGCAAGATTGAGGTCGAGAAGATTGCGCAGAAGGCCGGAGTGCAAGATACGGCTGACAAGACGGTGTTCTACTTCGGCTTGTCCTCGAACGGCGAGACCTTCACAAGGGTGGCGAATACGTCGAATGTAGCTGTCACATCCAATGAAGCGGCGAAGACAGGTTGGACCAATCTCCCGATTGGAACATACTACGTATTCGAGATGCAGGGCGAGACCTCTAATGTGCCGGCAGGCAGCCGGATTGGGGATTACACGGTTGTTAACGGCAAATCGACCGTTGCGCTCACAGCTGAAACGTTGAGCGAAAAGGCAACCATCACGAACAACAAGGAACTTGTTGACATCAGCGCCACGAAGACATGGAAGAACTCCGATGGCGCGGACATTACGGACAAGATAGCAAATGCATCCATTTCGTTCACGCTGAAACAGAGCCTAGATGACGGCTCGACATGGACGGAAGTGGAGAACCTTACGGAGGTGGCGAATACACATACAGCAAATGTAACGATCAAGCTGGAAGGCACGGCTTCAACAGACAAGTCGGCCTGGACGGTCGACTGGACGAATCTCCCGAAATATGTAAACGGGCAGCTCGTGAAGTACCAGGTCGTGGAAACCCTCATAACGCCTGCGGATGCAACGGCACAGGGCGAAACGACAGCGATGGCGACATTTGAGCCGGTAACCGATAAGAACGATCTGGCAAATGTCTCGTTCACCAATCAGTTGCCGCCAACCTCGCTGGAGGGCACGAAGACCTGGGTTGATACGAAAGAAACCCATGAACCTCCGACCCTTACGCTCACAAGGAAGAGCGCAAAGGAAGGCTCGGTGCAGGAGACAGTCAAGGCGTCCGACGGGCAAAGCAACCTTCAGCCGGCTTGGGACGGAAACAACTATAAGTACAGCAACCTTCCCAAGTATGACGATGCCGGGTATGCGTATACTTACGAGGTAGCCGAGGCAAGCTTTACAGTGGGAGGCGTGACCTACACGGCAGTCAAGAAAGCGGATGGAACGTATACCGTGACTACGGATTCTTCATCGGCCTCTGCTTATACGACTGTCCAGAACGGAAATAACTTTACAAATGAAGAGCAGACGAATTTCGACTTCACGAAAGTATGGACTACCGGCGGAAGTGAAAACAAGGATACTTGGCATGATGGGCAGACAATCAAAGTAGTCCTGGGACGCAAGCTGATTCCGGAAGGAGAAACGGAAGGCGTGGCGGATGCGGCATTTGCCGCAGTGTATGAGCTGACGGCTAACGCTATAGCGAGCGCAGATTCCAGATATCCAATTACCGGAGTACCGAACGGCACGGATTATAAATTCGTAATCAGCTCCCTTCCGACATTTGGAACGATGGAAATCGAGGGCGCAGCCAAGTCCGGCAGATGGGAATACTTCATCTCTGAGCAGAGGGACGGCGACAACTATAACGTGTACTATTATGAAGCCGGCGCCCAGGCTGAGAACCACACGGAGGAATCCGTCAAGACGGGTGGAACGATCCAGAACGACCTTAAGACGTATGAGTTCCCGCACACCGGCAGTATCGGAATCATGCCTTTCATGATGGGCGGCTCGCTTATATCCGCTATTGCCCTGATAGGAGTCTCAATCCTGACATGGATGGAAAGGAGGCGCAATGGCTGATTACCGCAATACGCCTCATGCGGGCGTGAGGATTCGAAGTCCGAACACTGACATTGGTTCTTTCAGAAAAGAACGATGTATTGAATGTACAAGGGTCATTGCAGACCGCCCGGCTTTGGGCGGCCTGCCACAAAGGTTTCAATCAATCAAATACAGGGAAAGGAGGCGCAGAGTCTCCTCTCTCTAAAAGGGGAAAAGCGGATTGTAGAAACTATATGACGACACATGGTGCTGCTTGGAAAAATAATAAGGAGGAAAAACAATGAAGCACATGAAGAAACTCTTTGCGGTTATGCTTACACTTGCTATGGTTATGTCTATGGCTGTCAGCGTTTCTGCGGCTACAAAAGTATTTACAAAGCAAAGTCCGGCAACAAAGGATGCACTCGTTGATGGTCACACTTATAAGGCGTATAAGATTTTAACGTCTAATACGGTAGTTGAAGGAAAGCTTGTTGACGCTACTTGGGCAGAAGGAGTAAAGGATGCAGCTAAAACTGCCCTTCTGAAAGGTGCAGACAGCATTGATGCCATGATCGAGGCTCTTGGAAGCGATAATGACAGTGATGCAGCCCTTGAGTTTGCAGAAATTGCATATGCAAATAAGGGGAATCTTGGTGATGGTATCGAAGTAACTAGTGGCGACACCAAGCTGGGTATTGGTTATTTCCTTATCGTAGATGAATCTGTAGAGACAGCCGTTCCGGTCGTAAACCGTGCTTACCTGTACTATAACGCTGATACAGATGCTGTTATTACCATCACGCCTAAGGCTGAGGCTCCGTCATCTGAAAAGAAAATTAAAGATATTAATGACTCCGAGGATGAGAATTTTACGAATTGGCAGGACAGTGCTGATCACGACGTAGGAGACCAGATTCCTTTTAAGCTTACAGCAACGCTCCCGAGCGACTATACAGATTATAAGACCTATTCCCTAACATTCCATGATCAGGAGGGCGGCGGTCTTAAATTCGTTGACGGCTCTGTAAAAGTTTACTTGGACGAAAATACTGAGGAAATCGCTTCTAATAATTACACAGTGACGCAGAATCCTACCGATGGTGATACTTTCGATGTTGCTTTCACGAATAAAAATCTTCAAGATATTGGGGTAAAGAACGGCAGCGTCATCCGCGTCGAATACTTATCAGAACTGACAGCGGAGAATGTTGTTTACGGCCAGGCAGGTAACCCGAATACTTCCTGGATTACCTACACTAACAACCAGAACAGCGAGCAGGGCGGCGAGAATGGTGAGACACCGAAAGATACTGTCATTGCGTTTACCTATAAGACTGTTATCAATAAGACAGATAAGAATGGGGCACCTCTTGGAGATGCTGACTTCACGCTTTACAAAGAGGTTAAGGATGGAACGACAACAGGTGCTCAGATTAAAGAAGGCTTTAACGATGATATCAAGGCGAAAGCCGCAGCACTTGAAGATGAAAAGTATTATATTGAAATTGGCGGAGACAAGAAGACCACCAGTAAGAAAAATGAAACGGATGAAAAAAACTCCGTATTCACGTTCGCAGGACTTGACGATGGGAACTATGTTGTAGTCGAGACAGCTGTTCCGTCCGGCTATAACGGAGCTGAAGCTTTGGCATTCCCGATAACTGCAACGCATACAAAAAACAATATAGCAATTGATCCGACAACTGGTTATATTGATGGAACGGAGACATTTGTCCTGACGGCTCTCGAAAGCAGTGATAACTTTGAAACCGTGGTAGCTACTGGAACTCTTAGTGCTAACGTAATGAATAAGAAGGGGTCTGAACTTCCGGAAACCGGTGGTATTGGCACCACGATTTTCTATACAGTTGGCGCAATTCTTGTTGCGGGTGCAGGCATTGTCCTTGTTACACGCCGTCGCATGGCTGCGTAATGTATCTTATATTAAATCATTGTTTTAGGATTTGAAATGTAAGTAGTAGACCTTGTTTTAAAGAGATGGCTGTGATTCGCTGAAGGCAGCAAAGTATGTTTGCCTAGACGAAAAACATCCTTGGGGTGAAGTGTAAGTCTCATTAATACGCAAAACTGTGGAAGGTTCGCAATACGGACCTTCCACAGAAACCAAAATATAAAAATACAATTCTAATTTGTGTAGATATAATCTGCTGAGATATCTGTAGAAATTTGTATTGTATTGAATAACGTTATTCGGACAATGGCAGATAATAGAGAATGAATAAATGGCTGAGAAGTAAAATTATAACAATAATTCTATTTGCTATTATGCTGGTAGGCGCAGGTCTTATGTTATATCCCAGTGCCGCAAACTGGTGGAACTCTTTGACCCAGACCGGATATGTAGCATCGTATATGTCAGAAGTAGCCTCAATGGATAAAAGTGAATATGAAAAAATCCTTAACGAGGCGATAGAGTACAATAAGAAATTGAGCGAAACCGGTTTGAACTTTGATATGACAGAGGAAGAAATGGAGGAATATAACCGTGTCCTTAATGTGAGCGGATCCGGGGTAATGGGGTACATTGATATTCCCAAAATTAATGAGACTCTTCCTGTCTATCATAATACGGAAGATACTATACTGCGAATCGCTGTAGGACACATAGTTGGAACGAGCTTGCCGGTTGGAGGAGAATCGTCCCACTGCGTTGTTTCGGGTCATAGAGGTCTCCCGACAGCAAAGCTGTTTACGGATATTGTCAAACTTGTCGAGGGAGACACTTGGACACTTAATGTATTAGACCAGGTTCTCACATATGAGGTTGATCAGATACGAGTGGTAGAACCCTCTAATATGAAATATATACAGATTGAAAAAGGAAAAGATTACTGTACACTCGTAACATGCACGCCCTATGGAATCAATAGCCATCGGATTCTTATCCGAGGCCACAGGATTCCAAATGTGCAGGCAAATCTAAGAGTGACTGCCGATGCGATGATTATCGATAAAATATATGTGGCTCCGTTTGTAGCGGCACCCATACTAATAATACTGCTAATTATGATGCTTGTTACGACAAGAAAAAAGCCTCATGTAAAGAGAAAGACTTTACGTGTTTAAATTTCACGTTTGAAATATGGAAAAAACTAATGAAAAGGAGAAGGGCTATGAGTAATTTTCAACATAAAAGGGGTGGACTTATAATAATCCTCACGTCTTTGCTGACATTTATGCTCAGTGGCGTTAGTGTGTCGGCAAAAGATGCTCCGGATGTCGAGATCCCGGGGAGTATCACGATCACTCTGAACGATGAAGATGCGTTCATGCCGGAACTGGGGGCGTCTCTTGAACTCTTCAAAGCAGGGGAGTTATATGTAGATGACGCAGATTCCAGATGGGTGCTGACCCCGGAATTCGAGGATAGCGGAGCGGATCTCTCCGACCTTGAACTGGAAGAGTTGCCAGCATCTCTTGCCGCATATGCGGAGGAGAGCGATCTCGATGCGCTTGATACGGTTCTTACCGATGAAAACGGTGTAGCCGTATTCCAGGATTTGAGCGTCGGGTTGTACCTTGTCATCCAGACCGCGGCGACGATGGGGTATAAGCCGGTAATGCCATTCCTCGTGTCTATTCCGGTGAGTTCGGCTGATGGAGAGGAATGGATTTATGATGTTGACGCAAATCCGAAGCTGTCATACGGTCGGCTTACGCCGGGCGGAGGAGGCGGTTCGGAAACGCCGCCTGATACATCCATAACGCCTACCATTATCACCCCGGGCGGCGGCAAAGAGACAGTCACGCCTCCGCTTGGCAGCGTAACGCCGACTCCGAGCATTCCGCTTTCGACAACCACGCCTACGCCGAACACAAGGACGACGGTGACCCCGACAAAAACCATCGTCACAACGACGCCGAGGGCGACTACAACGCCATCCTCTCCTCTTCCGAAGACGGGACAGCTTTGGTGGCCCGTGCCAGTGCTTGCGGCGATTGGCCTGATATTTGTATTTGCCGGATTGAAAAGAAGATCCAAGTGATGCGAAAAGGACAATAGGCAAAATTTAGTAAGAGCAGTAAAAAAGCTTGCATAGCGTAGCTATGCAAGCTTTTTTATTGAACGATTTGATAATTTTGTTTGCTCAGATGGCGAACTGTTTAACTTCTTCCTTTGTCAGCTCTGTTAGCTTTTTGCCAGTCTTTTTTGCATAATATGATAAGGCCGGAAGATTTACATGGCATGATGGTGCGCTGACATAAGGATTCGGTGGGTCATAGTAACCAGCCGGAAGTGGTTCGCCCTTAAGAAACCTCGGAAGAGGTCTCATTTCAGTCCCATTCATAGTTATACACCTCCCTAATCCGCTGTGCTGCTTTCTACATAGCACCATTCCATGGACTATTCTGCTGCAATTGCAAACAGATGCCATCTCAAGGCCTCGTACTTCAAAAATCCGGACAAATCATAAACTGTTGAAGAACACTAGGCTGCTCTCGACCAAAGGCCAATCAATGTTCAGACCAATCCCCCTCCTGAAAGACTCGTCTTGATAAACAAAGCCGAGTTTCTTCAGATATGACATCTCTGCCTGGAATGGTTTCCTCGTCCCTCCCGCTCTCGTTGTGCTTTTACGGTACATGTGCAATTGATTCGTGAGCACCTCGTTCAGCCACTCTAAATAATCTGTCGCTTGAAATTCAGGTTCATTCCCTCCTCTTTTTCTGGTGAAATCATCAAAATATGCCGCAAATCTTTTGCGCGAATACTTATGCGCCGTATAGAGAAATACGTCATACTGGCCAATCTGTAAACTGACAGCTCGCAAGATGTTCATTGGTTCTTCTGCATAAGGATTATTCCCTGCCTTCTCGCAAGCGCTCACATACTTAAAACCATGGTTTGTCAGAAACCCATCAGCATCAATCAAGCCCAGCTGAAACAGTCCGGAGTCAATTACCTCTCTGTAACTGTGGGCATCTTTCCTCACTTTTTTTACATAATCCTCCCAGGCTTCATTTTCTGTATAGTTGGAATCTGCATTCAGCTTATCCACTATCTTATTTTTAATAGAGTCCTTTCTGCCAGAAAAGAGTCTTTGGTTTTGATTTTCGTTAATGCGGATCATTGTCTCCGAGTCATTAACGGTGTAAGGAGATCGGCTCTTAAAAATTGGTATTTGCTCGTCTCTGAAATAATAATGATACCACACATATCGCCAGGTCTTGTCTTTCAAGGCGTCTCCGACAGTGTTCGAGAGATACAATATCGGATCCGCATCAGAATCTATGCACTTGACCGCTTCAATGGGTTCGTTAGGAAGTTTGTAGTCCGTCCTTCTTTCCCCCACGGAGGAAACAACTTTAACCGCCTGACAATATCGGAAGAAAGCGTCCGGGTGGCTCATGCCTTCGCGCACATGCGCCCATACCGTACTAATCTGGCCTGATATTTTTTTGCCGCCCGCTTTCCTTGGCACCGTGGTCTTTGACAAATCTATGTCTCGAACGCATTCGATTTTTCCCAGAAACGGCCTGATGTCTGCCATGTTTGGCGCATCATATACGTACACGGCGATAGGGGCATTCGGTGCAGTCGCTTCTATTATGCGTTTCAGGTGTTCTCCAGGAGCATTATGGCTGGAATAACGTTTCGGTATGCATACAACTGACGCATCATACCCCTTCTCCACGTAAGCAAGCGACTGCCCTAATGCGGTCAGCATACCGTGGACTCCCTCGTTTTGCCGTTTGTACTCAAACGCTATGTTCACCGCTGCAACCGTTTTCTTCGAGTTCTCAGCCTTTATCACGCCATCTGCCAGAGGCCATGCCGCGCTTCCCTCTCTTCCGGAACACAATGTCCAAATTCCCCCTGCCGTCAGAGAGCCGAAAAATTGATTCGCGTTCCGCTGGATAATGCCGGCAACCTCCCCCGATGCAAATGCCGCTTCGCTATCATGGCTCATTCTTTCCCTCCAATATATAACTATGTATCCGCCTCAAAAATGGTTCCGCCATTTTAGGCGGAACAGCATTCCCCACTTGTATGCATTGCTCCTGCCTCGTCCCGAAGAAAACGTGGCTGTCAGGGAACGTCTGAATTCTGGCGGCCTCCCTGGCTGTCAACGTCCTGTTCAATGTCGGATGGATTGGAAAAGCGTTATGGCCGGGAACCATGGTTGTAGATGGCTTTCCGCGGTCAAGCCTTCTGAAAACATGGCTGTAGTTCGCAACTTTCCCTGTTTTCGAATCCTTGCGGGTTGAGATAGCCAGTTCCGGCGGCAAGTCATCAACATTCAGCCGGCTTCCTTCTTTTATATAACTGTACCTTGCCTCAACTATGGGCTTATGCTTCAGGGGGACGTGGTTGGGAACCTCATTCTCCTTCCCGGCCAAATCCATAATCGCATCGCCGACGGTCCTATACTTCGGCTTTCCGTCTGAGTCATCCGAAAAATGCGTACAGGCAGGGGGCATAAAATCCAAACCCAGCCTGTTCCCAATCATGAACATCCTGTACCGTTCCTGAGGCACACCGTAATCCGCTGCGCAGACGACCGAACACCAGATATCCTTGTATCCGATCCTCTGGAACTCTTTCTTGACTTCCTCAACGAACATCCCCTTGTCAAGGCTCATGAACCCCTTTACGTTTTCCATGAAAAAGAACTTCGGGTTTGTCTCTTCCACGATCCGGATAAACTGGTAGACAAGGTAATTTCTGGCGTCATCCCTTGGATTGTATCCTTGCGTGTTGACGAACCGCCTCTTTCCGAATACCGAGAACCCTTGGCAGGGCGGTCCTCCCTCAACCAGGTCCACTTCGCGCCCATTTATGTATTTGTTCAATTTGTCGGGAGTGACATGGTTGATATCATCCGATATCATGGGGATATCGGGGAAATTATAATCATGGGTTTTTGCAAATGTCGGGTTAATCTCATTTGAAACAATTATGTTAAATCCTGCATCCCGAGTTGCCAGCGTCAGGCCGCCCGCGCCTGAAAACAAATCAATCGCAATCATATATCCCCTGTTCTTTCGCTTTCTGTATCTCTGCGGCAATAAAATCCCCCAGCTTTTTCGAGAACATCGGAGGAACCGCATTTCCGACCTGGTGTCCCTGCTGTCTGCGGTTCCCCTCGAATATCACCCAGTCGGGAAACGTCTGAATCCGTGCGGCCTCCCTGACAGTCAAACTCCTGTTGAGGGTGGGGTGGATGGGAAACGCATCATTTCCGGGAACCATGGTCAATGAGGGCCTGTTCGGATCCAGCCTTTTGAACGTATTGCCGAAATTCTTTCTGTACAATTCCGGGGACAGGGCGTCTTCCGGCAGTCTGCCGCCCTGCGGGATCAATTTGTAACGTTCTATGTTTTTTGGCGTATGCCGGAGGGCTACATGATTAAAGTCCGGATTATCCGGCATTTCAGCCAGGTCGCGTAGCACGTCCCAGCACGGAGTCCACCCCGCCAGGCCATCGTCAGGATTATCAGAGTGATCCGGTTCCGGGAACTTGACCGGAAGGCCTACGCGATTCCCTATAATAATGACTCGGTGCCTGATTTCCGGAACGCCAAAATCAGCCATGTTGATGAGCTTATACCCTGCTTCATATCCAGCCTCCCGAAGAGTGCGCATCACGGTATCCAGATATGCTCCTTTGTCCAACGTCAGTATGCCCTTTACATTCTCCATGACTATGAACTTGGGACGAAGCTCCTTAATCAGGTCCGCATAGACCAAAACCAGCTCATTCCTTGCATCGTGCGCATACCTTTTCTCCGGATTCGAGGATACCCTGTGGCCTATGGTGGAAAAGCCCTGGCAAGGCGGGCCGCCAATGATTACGTCCAGGGCCTCACCTCTCAGATATTGTCGGATTTCCCCCGATGTAATGTGTCGAATGTCGCCTTTTATCAAAGGAATGTTAGGATAGTTTCTTTTGTGCGTCTTTTCAACAAGATCGTCGTTGTCTATGCACAACTTGATATCGTATCCTGCTTGTTCGAACCCCAGGTGCAACCCTCCTGCACCGGAAAACAAATCTATAGCTGTAAGATTGTCATGCATTTGATTATAGAATCTCCCTGTGTTGGAACTTTAAATCTGTATATAATATATCACGCATCTTCTTTTCAAACAAGCGTTCTTTTGCTATTCAGTTGTCTGCCATATGGGGGAATTACAGTTGGAATCGACGTGATGGTTACCCGGATACGCAAGTTAATTTTATGCTAAGACGGCGGATGCTGTCAAGTATTACGTTTTAATTCGGCAGTGTTTTTGTGTAGTTCTAAACCTGGCACTGCAACTGTCCATATGCATGAAATAATCACAACCCTGTTTTTGTAATGCGACAAAAATGGCATGGTGTGTCAATTTAGACGAAAAGCGCAATGGAGAGGAGATTTCTGGGATTTATGTACATTTTGTGAAGAATTAAGTAATTTTTCGTAAATATGAGGGTTGTTTTTTCGTAAATGAGTTGTTAAAATTGGGAATAGTAGCGGCATTTTGCCGTTTGTTGCATCGTGATAATGCACAAACAAAATACGAATCACTAAATGCGGTGTAGGGGAAATGTACCAAGTCCGCTAGAAAGGGGTAAAGTGATGAGGAATTTTAGGAAACTGTTGGCTTTGGTTCTCGCAGTGTGCATGCTGCTGTCGTCGCAGTCTGTAACATTGTGGGCAAGTTCGCTCTCGCTTGAAGAAGCGGGATTGATTGACGAGAGTCTCGCCAGAGAGGCGGCGGCTATGTCGGATCAGCAGGACGAGGCCTTCGTCCAGGAAGAGGCTGTTCCATCCGATGAGAATAGTGTCGACATAGAGACCGCTCTTGTAGAGGAGGATGCCGGCCAGGAGGAGGTCCTTGTAGGGGAGGATGCTGCTCCGGAGGAGACTCTTGTAGGAGAAGAGGGCATCATCCCGGAAGGGGAGATTACTGTGGAGGATGCCGGCATAGAAGAGGAGGAGCTGGTTGGAGCGTCCAGTCAAAACCTGGCAGACTATCTTACCGGCGTATCAATCACAGGCTCTCCAATTAATCCTGATACCGGGAATAATGTCGTTAAACCGAATCAGGAGTACGGAGTAGAACTGAATTTTGCCGAGACGGAAGATATGCAGTTCCCGGAAGACAACCTTACGATGACGTATACTCTTCCGGCGGGCCTGACGGCAGATGCGCAGAATGGTGAATTAAGTATTGATGTCTCATACTACGACGGATCGGTTCACACTGTATATGGAAATAAGTATTCGATTGATCCGGATACGAATACCCTTACCTATACCTGGAATAATGAAGATCCTAATTACAGCAAGCTTACGGAGGCCTCTAATGCCGAGTTCCATATATCTTTTAAGGGGAAGTTTGACGGGTCGCAGACATCCCTTAACTTTGGTCATGGCATTGTGAAAACTGTGGAGCTTGATGACACGCATGATCTGACTATTAGCAAAAATGGATACATTGATAATAATGGAGAGGTGCCTCTCGTATGCTTTGAGTCTGTTATCAATTCAACAGGCACAAACCACAATATTGTTGTAGAGGATAATATGAGTGGAACTGCCTTCAAGTACCAGCGCGATGCAAAGATTGAAGGGCTTTATTCTTCCGAGGCGAGCATAAATTCAAGTGACAATGGATTTACGTGCTCCATTCCTTTCATGGCTGATGGTGAAAACGCCAAGATTACATACACCGCAGTCCTGGATACAAGCATGCTGAACATTCAGCAGGATGGCGGCGAGTTGACGGCGGGGGAGACAAGCAACACGATTTCCGTAAAAAGTGATGAAAAACCAGACGGATCTCAGGCATATAAAGATTTCGAACATACGTCATATGCGTCTTTTCAAGGAAAGACAGCAAAAAGTTCGGAGGATGGCAGTTATGTCACATGGACGCTCAATCTCAACGAGGAAATGATAGCTTCTATAGGTGGCACTTCTATTAAGGACAAAATCAAGGAAGACTCTCAGGGTAAAGTGGAGTACTCAGGCGAAGGCCTTACGATTAATAAAACAGACCGCTCAGGAAATACGACTTCCGTCGTTGTTCCATGGAGTGAGGTTGGCATGACGGGGACCGGTGATTATGATTGGGAATATACTTTCCCGGCCTCTGATGGTGCGGTCAAATATGAGATTGTGTACACAACAGCTTCTCAAGTAGGAGATACGCTTCAGTCGGTGTCTGTAGGAAATGCGGCGACTCACAGCGTATTTGGGGGTAGAGAAACTTATGGGTCTGTGGGAGGACCGGGATCTAATTTTCCATTAACAATATCTAAGCAAGCAACTTCTGTTGATTCCTCGGAAATAGAATGGAAGGTGAATGCCAAAATTCCAAAAGGACGTGAGTATGCAAGTGTATTTATTGAAGATACACTTCCATCAGTGTGGGCTTCGGATAAAAACTTATACGATGCACTTATCCCGGAAAGCGTTATTATTGATGGCTTGACAGAGGGATACTATGCCATCGATACGAACGCAGAAGATAAGTTCATCATCACTTTCTATAAGGATGCGAACCACACTGTAGAAGGACTTCCTTACTCAGATGCGGATCGGAATCTTACAATAACTTTTAAGACCTCTGTCAATCAGGAATGGTTTAATGATACCAATTTAAACAAAAGTCATTCCAACAATATAAAGATAAATGTTGACGGAGTGGAGAAATCTGACTCTGATGAAGCGGTTCCTGTAAAAGCGTCTGTGGAAAAGAAAGGCAGTGCCTCTGGAAGCAAAACAATCGATGGAGTTGATTGCCCTGTATATAAATACGAAGTGCTTATCGGCGGCGTTAATGAAGGTACGCTGACAATCGATGATGAATTCGATACGGAAATCCTGAGTGTATATGACAACACTGAGCAGTGGGAAAACCTGTATGCATTTGGAGGCAACCAGTATAGTCAGTCTAACAGAGGACCTGAACCGGGAATCTATGAAAGCACGGACAAGGGTGCAAGATTTACCGTAAGCGTTCCGAAGAATAATCTTGGCAACTACTACTCCTATTATAAGTTTGTATATTATCTAGTTGTAAAAGATGGCGAAGCCCTGCAAAAACTGCGGTCAAGAGCGGCGGCTTCGAATTTTACGGCTGTCCTTGGCAACAAGGCGACTTACGGAGGAGAATCCTCGAATGAAGCTAATGTTACGTATCAGTACAAACCTCTCGAAAAGGCTCTTTTGAATGGCAATGAGTTGGGCGCAAAAAACAGGATTGCGAAGTATAGCATTACGATAAATCCGGGCAGCGTAACTCTGAATCATGGGGATGACATAGAGGTTAAGGACACATTTTCAGAGAATCTGAATATACTCTACGATACAATTGCATTTGATAATCCGGATGCTGTTGTAACGTATAATGTATCGGGACACGAGGCGGTATATATTATCAAAGATGCTACGCCTGTGACCATTACTTATAGTGCAACGATTTTAGGGACGGGCACACAGACCATTAGCAATAGAGCAGAGATGTGCGGGCAGTCTTCGTCCAGCACGGACTCTAGAGAGTATAGCACGCAAGGCGGAGGCACGGCTTCTGTCGCGCAAATCAAAGTGCTTAAGCAGGAAACCGGCAAGATGGATAAGCGTCTCGAAGGAGTTGTGTTTGCCCTTTATGACGGGAAGACAAACCAGCAGATGACGAGTGATGGGCAACCGGTTACGTTCACGACGGATGAGAACGGCATGTTCACTGTAAAGTCGGAGCCAGGTCCTGGAAAGTTAAAAATTAACTTTGATCATCGATATTACCTTAAGGAGATAAGCACACGACCAGGATACGAGCTGAGCACGATAGACTGGACATTCACAATTACAACTGACCCTAAAAAAGTTGATACAAATAATTATGTATATCCGCAGGATTACACAATGCGTATCAGCAATGACCTCAAGACTGCCGGCATCGTCCTGAACAAGGGATTTGGCGGCGACCTGACAGCGGACAAACTGACGGATGACCAGAAAGCGCAGATTGTCTTTACTGTGAAGAAGCTGGCGGGAGAAAATCCGGAAGAAGAGCCGGAAGAGATTATCAAGACGGTCTCCTATAGCGAGTTTACGGGTGGAACATATACCATAAACAAACTGTATCCGGGCAACTATGTCGTTACAGAGACAGCGCCGCAGATCGAGGGATATAATCTCGTAACATCGTACAATGTTGACGGCGGCACGGCAGGAGAAGGCCAGGCTACTGTCACGATTACTACAGACGATGCTGCAAATGCTAACCAGCACACTGTAAACGTTTCGAATGACTATAAGTCCACTAAGACCTCCGCATCAGTCACGAAGAATTGGATTGACGATGAGAATAAGGATGGCCTGCGTCCGGATAGTATTCAAGTGGAGCTCGTTAAGGGCAAAGAGGATACGGAGCCTACGACTGCGCTTAAAACGGTAACGCTTAACGAAGAGAATGACTGGTCTTATACGGAGTCTGATCTTAAGGCTAAGGAAGACAACGGAGACGAAATTTTCTATCGTTGGAGAGAAGTAGGCCTGCCAACTGGCTATTCGATGGAAGCTTCTACGAATCAGAATGAAGCAGGCGCATTTTTCACAACCATCTCGAATACGCATGTATACGAGGAGACTACATCAACTGTCACCAAGGTATGGGATGACGGAGATAACGCAGACGGTTTGCGTCCGGGCAGCATCACGGTGACATTTGAGAAGACCGTAGAGGGGAGCAGTCCTTCAGTCATGGAGTCTGTAACACTCGATGACAGTAATGGATGGACATGCACGAAGGATCACCTTCCTCTCTGGGAAGATGGCAAGCGCGTCACATATAGCTGGGGCGAGCCAAGCGTTCCGGACAAGTATTCGATGTCTTTGACAACTACTCAGAGTGAGGAAACAAAGGCGTTCGATACGACTATCACAAACAAGCATGAGGTGAAGACTACCGAAAGGTCTGTCAAGAAGGAGTGGAACGACGAGGGCAACACCGTTGGCACTCATCCGGATAGCCTTGATGTCACGCTGTACGGCAGCGATGGATCGGTACGCACCGTTACCTTAAAAGATGAAAATCAGTGGTCCGCTAAAATCGATGGTCTTCCAATTTATAGTGGCGGCCAGGAGATTGCGTACACCTGGACTGAGAATTTGCCAGAGGACTGCGATTATGTCAAGGTGAGTCAAGAAGAAGTCGATGGCGTCACCACCATCGGAAACAAGTATGCGCCTGACACAACTTCCGTTTCCGTCATCAAAAACTGGGACGATGCGAACAATCAGGATGGCAAACGTCCGGATAGTATCAAGATGACGCTTTCGAGGACCGTCAATGGCCAGACTACGACAGTGGATACGGTTACCCTGAGCGAGGAGAATAATTGGACCGCAACAGTTGACAATCTGCCGAAGAAGGCAGCGGGTCAGGATATCGTCTATAAATGGTCTGAGGAGCCTGTTGACGGCTATGATTCGACAGAGGAGACTGTTGAAGGCACCACAACATTTACAAATAAGTACGTGCCGGAGGTAACAGAGCGTTCCATCCAGAAAGAATGGAATGACAACGATAATCAGGATCGTAAGCGTCCCGGTAGTCTTGTTGTCAACCTTATGAAGGGTGATGACGTTTATAAGACGGTAACGCTTTATGCTGAGGATGGATGGAAAGCAACGGTTGATAATCTGCCCAAATACGAAAAAGGCGTAGAGATAAGTTATAGTTGGGAAGAAGCTTCGATTCCAGAAGGCTATGAGCTTGAGAATAATGCAAGCAATGGGACTTTGACAACCCTGACCAATAAATACACGCCCGAAACAAAAGAACTGAAAGTTGCGAAGGTGTGGGAGGATGCGAACGATCAGGATGGCAAGCGTCCGGCAACCATCACTGCCAAGCTGACAGATGGAAGCAAAGAGTGGGAAGTGATTCTGAGTGAATCGAATAGTTGGGCAGGTACAGTTTCGAATCTGCCGGTCTACAAAAATGGCGAAGAGATCGAGTATACCTGGAGCGAAGAAGGACTTCCCGAAGGTTATGAGATGGCCAAGCCGTCCTTTGACGAGACAACTGGAATCACCACTCTGACGAACAAGCACGAAGTGGAGACCACATCCCTTACGGTCAAGAAGGTTTGGGATGATGCGAATGACCAGGATCGAAAGCGTCAGGAAACCCTTACCGTTAATCTGCTTGCGGATGATGTTTACAAGACATCCGTGACATTAAGCGAGGGGAATGGCTGGGAGGCTACAGTCGATAATCTGCCGGTCTACAAAGAAGGGGAGAAAGGCAAAGAAATCAAGTACACATGGAGTGAAGGCACGCTTTCGGAAGGTTATACGATGACAGGTAATACTTCGGAAGGAACCATCACTACCATCATAAACAAATATGCGCCCGGCACAACGTCCAGGACCATCCAGAAGGTATGGGATGATGATAATAACCGTGATCGCATCCGTCCGGAAAGCATCACAGTGACGCTCTCAAATAATGTAAATGAAAAAACATGGGATGTCACGTTGAATGCGGAGAATGGCTGGAGCGCTACGGTTAGCGATCTGCCTGAAAAAGCAGATGGTGTAGATATCGTCTATACCTGGAGCGAGCCTAAAGTTACAGGTTATACGTCGACAGCAACCTCCGAGGGAGACGTCACGACGTTAACCAATACGCACGAGACGAAGAAGACAAGCGCTACTGTCAAGAAAGTCTGGGATGATAGCGACAACCAGGACGGCAAACGTCCGATTGAACTCACAGTTGTCCTCTCAGACGGTGAAAAAGATGTCACCACGGTGACGCTCAATGCCATAAATAGCTGGGAAGCTACGGTTGAGAATCTCCCGGCACTGAAAGACGGCGAAGAGATTACCTATAGCTGGAGCGAGGGAACGCTTCCGGAAGGCTATGAGCTTACAGACACGAAGACAGAAGGCACTATCACCACGCTGACGAACTCTTACAAAGTTGAAACCAAGGAACTTTCTGTGCAGAAGGTATGGGATGACGCTGAAGATCAGGATGGCAAGCGTCCGAAGGCTCTGAAAGTAAATCTGTTGGCAGACGGAGAAGAAGTTAAATCCGTAACTCTGAATGAGGGTAATGAATGGAGTGGCACTATCGACAATCTCCCGGTCTATAAGAACGGAAAGGTGATTGCGTATTCCTGGAGCGAGGAAGGACTGCCGGAAGGCTACTCACTGGCAGGAATGTCTGTTGAAAATGCGGGCATTACCACCATCACGAACAAATATGCACCCGGTCCGACAGCTGTTACCGTTAAGAAGGTTTGGGAGGATAGCGACAACCAGGACGGCCTTCGTCCGTCAAGCATCACTGTGACGCTCTCAAATGATGCAAATGACGAGACAATGGATGTTACGTTGAGCGAAGCGAATGGGTGGATCGCTACGATTTCCGGCCTTCCGGAAAAGGCAGCCGGCAAGACGATTGCCTATTCCTGGAGCGAACCGGCCGTCATCGGTTACACGCCTGAAATCACGACTGACGAGGCTGGTCTCACGACTATTACAAATACGCACGTAGCTGAGACAACAGAAGCTTCCGTCCAGAAGGTCTGGGATGACGAAGAAAATCAGGACGGCGCGCGTCCGGATAGCCTTGTCGTCAATCTCATGAATGGCAGCGGAAAGGTCACCAGCGTGACGCTGAATGCAGCGAACAACTGGACGGCTAGCGCCAAAGATCTGCCTAAGTATAACAAGGGCGAAGAGATTAAGTACGCTTGGGAAGAGCAGAGTGTGCCGTCAGGATATGTTCTTGGAGGAACAGTGACAGAAGGCACGCTCACAACCATCACCAATACCCACAAGACCGAGGAGACGTCTGTAACCGTCACAAAGTATTGGGACGACCAGGATAATGCAGATGGTTTCCGTCCGACAAGCGTTGACGTGGTTCTCGTAAAGGGCGATGATGTGGCGAATCCCATTGCGACCGCAACGCTCAGTGCAAGCAACAATTGGACCTATACGAAGACCGGTCTTCCGGCCAAGGAAAATGGCGAGCTGATCGTCTATAACTGGAAAGAATTGAATGTCCCGACTGGTTATGGGATGACTTCCGTTACAAGCGGCAACAGCACGTCAGTGTCCACGACCATCACGAATAAGCATGAGGTTGTAAAGACTGAAGCTTCCGTTGAGAAGGTCTGGGATGATAAGAAGAATCAGGACGGCAAGCGCCCCGATAGCCTTGTTGTCAAACTTATGAATGGTGATGAGGAAGTCGGAAATGTAACGCTTTCTGAGAAAAACAACTGGAAAGATTCTATTGATAATCTCCCGGTTTACAAGGATGGCGTCAAGATTAATTATGAGTGGGTTGAAGGCGACATGCCGGAGGGCTATTCGCTTTCAGGCAAGTCCTACAGTGAATCTGCAGACAAGTCTGAGACGGTCCTGACGAATACCTATGCGCCGGGCAAGACGTCTGCAACTGTCAAGAAGGTCTGGGATGATGCCAATGATCAGGATGGATTCCGTCCGGATGATATTACGGTCGAACTACTTGCAAATGGCGTAGCGACAGGAATAACGGCTACCCTTAACGCAGAGAACAAGTGGGAAGCCACAATCACAGACCTCGACCTGAAGGCTGACGGCGAACTTATACTCTATACATGGGAAGAGGAAGGCGTGCCGGCAGAATACTCGCAGAAGAGTTCTCAGACAACCGGAACCGTAACAACGCTTACAAATAAGCATGATACGGCGGGGACTGAGGTTAGCGTTACGAAGGTTTGGGACGATGCCGACAATCAGGATGGCATTCGTCCGGATGCGCTTGAAGTAAACCTGCTTGCAGATGGCATTGCAACGGGCAAGAGCGTAGTTTTGACTGAGGAAAATAAATGGTATGGCGAGATTACGGGTCTTCCGAAGTATGCGAATGGCACGGAGATCAAGTATACCTGGGACGAAGGCGAAGTAACAGGTTACATACAGTCGAAGTCAGAAACGAGCGGCACGGCCACGATGCTGACCAACCGTCACGTTCCGGAAAAGACGACGCTGTCCGTACGCAAGGCGTGGAATGATGCGAACAATCAGGATGGCAAGCGTCCGGAGAACATCACCGTCAAGCTCAAAGTTGGTACGGAAGAGAAAGGCGAGGTAACATTAAATAAGGATAATAGCTGGGCAGGTTCTATTTCGGATCTCCCGGTCTACGAAGACGGCCGGAAGATCGAGTATACCTGGAGCGAGGAAGGACTGCCGGAAGGCTATGCGCTAGAAAGTAGCAAGACAGAAGGCACAGTCACTACCATCACGAACACATATGCTCCCGGCAAAACATCCGCTACGGTCAAGAAAGTATGGACGGATAACAACAATCAGGATGGCATCCGTCCGGAAAGCATTACTGTAACGCTCGTGAAGAATGGCGTGGCAACGGATCAGACCGTTACGCTGAATGAGGCTAATGGCTGGACAGCAACCCTTAGCGATTTACAGGAGATGGAAGACGGCAACGCGATATCCTACACATGGAGCGAGCCGTCAGTCGATGGCTATACGCCGACAGAGCCGACCATTGACGGAACAACCACGACCTTTACGAATACGCATGAGACGGAGGAGACTGCCCTTACGGTTGTTAAGGAATGGAATGATGCAGACAACCAGGACGGCAAGCGTCCGGGAAGCATTAGCGTTATTCTGAAAGCTGACGACGAAGTCAAGACAACTGTGACGCTGAGCGAGTCGAACAAATGGAGCGCTACTGTTGAAGGTCTCCCGGTCAAAAACGGCGGCAAGGCAATTGCCTACAGCTGGAGTGAAGAAGGGCTGCCGGAAGGCTATACGCTGGAAGCAACCAAGACGGAAGGCGTAGTTACCACGATTACGAACAAGTATGCGCCCGGAATGACATCCGCATCTGTTAAGAAAGCATGGGCTGATAACGATAACCAGGACGGCATTCGTCCGGAAAGCATCACTGTAACGCTCCTGAAGAATGGCGTGGCAACGGATAAGACCGTTATTTTGGATGCGGCTAATAACTGGACGGCGACCATCACCGATCTCCCGGAGAAGGAAGCAGGCCAGACAATTACCTATACATGGAGCGAGCAGAGCATCGAGGGTTACACGTTTGCAGGTGCATCTGTTGATGAAGCCGGTGTCACGACGCTTACGAATACGCATGAGACGGAAAAGACTTCCGTTACTGTTCAGAAAGTATGGGATGACAAGGAGAATCAGGACGGCAAGCGTCCGGAGACTCTGACCGTCACGCTTCAGGCGGATGGCGTAGACAAGGAAGACGTGACTCTCAGCGCGGAAAATGGCTGGACGAAGACCATTGAGGATCTTCCGGTCAAGAAAGCCGGCACAGCAATCGTCTATACCTGGGTTGAAAAAGAAACCCCGGCTGGCTACACACTGACAGGTAATGTAACAGAGGGTTCAATAACCACCCTGACAAACAAATACCAGACAGAGACAACGGAGCTTTCTGTCGCAAAAGTATGGGATGACGCTGGAAATCAGGACGGAAAGCGTCCGGCAACTCTTACCGTTGTACTGAAAGCGGACGGCGAAGAGAAGGGCAAGGTAACTCTCAGCGAGGCGAACAACTGGAGCGATTCCATCAAGAATCTCCCTGTCTACAAAGACGGCAAGGCTATCAAGTATAGCTGGAGTGAGGAGGCGCTTCCGGAAGGGTATACGCTGAGTGGAGAAACGACCGAAGGAACTGTCACCACAATTACGAACCGGTATGCGCCCGGCGAGACGTCCGCAACTGTTACAAAAGTATGGGATGACAACAATAACCAGGATGGCGTGCGTCCGGCAAGCATTACTGTAACGCTCATGAAGAACGGAACGGCAACTGACCAGACTGTTACTCTGAATGCGGATATTAACTGGACAGTAACAATTTCAGGTCTTCCGGAGATGGAGGACGGCCAGCCGATTGCCTATAGCTGGAGCGAGCAGAAGATCGAAGGTTACAAGCAGACAGAAAATACTACCGATGAAGCCGGTGTCACGACGATTACAAATACGCACGTGACAGAGAAGACGGCCGTATCCGTCAAGAAAGTCTGGGATGATGCGGACAATCAGGACGGCAAGCGTCCGGCATCGCTCACAGTCGAGCTTCTTAAGAACGGCGAGGCAACGGGCGAGACTGTCGAACTGACCGAATCCAATGGCTGGAGCGATGAAATCGCAGATCTCGATGCAAAGGAGAACGGTCAGGCGATTGCCTATAGCTGGCGTGAAGACGAGGCAGCTCTTCCGGAAGGATATTCACTGACGAATATTGCAACGGAGGGTTCAGTCACAACTATTACGAACAGCTACAAGGCGGAGACGGTATCTAAGGCCATCCAGAAGATATGGGATGACAAGGGCAACCGTGATAATACGCGTCCGGTAAGCCTGCAAGTAAATCTCCTGAAAGATGGCAAGACATACGAGACAGTCGTACTGAGCGAAGAGAATAACTGGTATAAAGCATTCAGTAATCTTCCGAAGTATGAGAACGGAACAGAAATTAATTATAGCTGGCAGGAAGGCACGATGCCTGGCGGATACAGCCTGTCCAATACGCAGGAAGAGGGAATCACAACATATCTGACGAACTCTTACAAGGCTGGTTCTACGGCCGTGAAGCTTGGCGGCACGAAGACTCTCAAAGGGTATCCGAGCGGCGCTGCAGCTCCGACATTTGTATACGTGCTTACAGAGACGACAAATGGCATGAACGCAGAGCTTGCAACGGCGACGACAGAAGGCCCCGGCACCTACAGCTTCAAAGACATTAAATATGAGGAGGCAGGAAACCATACCTATAAAGTAACTGAAAAGATTGGAAATGCTGTCGGAGTCACCTATGACGACACCGAATACACGATCGCTGTCAAGGTTGAGGACGATGGAACGGGACAACTGAAAGCTACGACTAAGGTCACCGGCGAGATAGCAACCACGGCGCTTAACTTCGAGAATACGTACAAGGCACGTTCTGTGAAGGCTGGATTTGCGGCCCATAAGACGCTAAACGGCAAGGCTCTGAAAGCAAATGATTTTGCATTCGAACTGGCCACGGATTCGGGCGAAAGCCTGCAGGTCAAGAAGAACGATGCAGATGGCAACGTGGCATTTGACGAGATTGAATACATAACGGCCGGCACGTACACCTACAAAGTGAAGGAAGTGGTTCCGGAGAAACCGGAGAGCGGCATGACCTACGCAAGCGAGGTCTACACGGCCATGGTGGAAGTAACGGATGACGGAAGCGGCCAGCTGAGCGCTAAAGTTTCCTATAAGAATCCGGACGAAACGACTGCAGCGACCATGGAGTTCTCGAACACCTATAAGGCCGGAACGACCTCCGTGCTGTTCGGCGGCCAGAAGGCTTTGAAGGGCATTAGCAGCAGCGATGAGACGTTCAGGTTCGCTCTCGAGGAGGACGGAAAACTCATTCAGACGGCAGCCGTCGAAGGCGCTGGCGCTTATGAGTTCAAGTCCATCACTTACGATAAGACAGGCGAGCATAATTATACGGTATACGAAATCCCGGGCAATGCGGCTGGCTATGTATACAGTGACAAGACATACGACATTAAGGTAGTTGTTACTGACGACATGGCAGGCCAGCTTACCGCGAACGTGACCGGAGCGAAGGCAAATGGCACGGGGCTTGACTTCACGAACATTTGCAAGATCGTCAAGGTCAGCAAAATTGATGCCACAAGCTACGAAGAGGTCGAGGGCGCAACAATCCAGATTCTCGATTCTGACAAGAACATTGTCGAAGAGTGGAAGTCAGGAGAGGAAGCTCACGAGGTAGCGTCGCTTGAAATCGGCGAGACCTACACCCTCAAGGAGACAGTGGCTCCGGACGGCTATACGCTAACGTCCGAGACGACCTTCTCCATCGATGCGGAAGGCAATGTAACGTCCAGCGGAACTAAGTCATTTGACGAGAACGGTTCGACTGTCCTGCTCGTTAAAGATACGAAGACGGTGGTCAGGGTCAGAAAGATAGACTTGGCGAACGGCAAAGAGCTGGAAGGCGCGACGATCCAGATCATCAACTCAAAGGGCGAAGTAGAAAAAGAGTGGGTTTCCACGAAGGAAGACCATGTGGTCGAAGGCCTTATCGTCGGCGAAGTTTACACGTTGAAGGAGACGGTTGCTCCGAATGGCTATTTTGCGACTTCCGAGACGACATTTGTAATTGATGAGAACGGAGATGTGCAGACGGTCGGATCTATCACGCAGGATAAGAACCACAACCTGGTCCTTCTTGTCGAAGACGAGAAGACGGTCGTCAGAGTCAGCAAGGTAGACGTGGCTGACGGCTCCGAACTGGAAGGCGCTGAAATCCAGATTCTGGATTCCAAGGGCGACATAGTAAGAGAGTGGACTTCCACTAAGAAAGCCCAGGTAATTGAAGGACTCACCGTCGGTGAAGAATACCGGCTGAAGGAGACCGTTGCTCCGCATGGCTATACCATAGCTTCCGAGACGACATTCACGATCGGCGCAGACGGAAAAGTAACGACGAATGGGTCTGTCACAAAGGATAAGAACGGCAACACGGTTCTTCTGGTCAAGGATTCGTTGGCATCCGTCAAGGTCAAGAAGACTGATATCACAGGCAGCGAAGAGCTTGAGGGCGCGACGATTCAGGTGCTTGACGCGGATGGCGGCATTGTAGATCAGTGGACATCCACGAAAGAAGCGCACGAGGTGAAGGACCTCATAGCCGGCGAGACGTACACGCTGAAAGAGACCGTGGCTCCGAATGGATACCTGGTTGCGGCGGAAACAACTTTCGTGGTCGATCAGAACGGCAACGTGGAGACGACCGGAAGCAAGACTACGGATGAAAACGGAAAGACCGTCCTTCTGGTTAAGGATGCGAAGCCTGCCGTCAAGGTCAGCAAGACTGCCGTAGGCGGTGAAGAGGAACTTGCGGGCGCTACCATCCAGATCCTGAACAAGGATGGCGGTCTGGTAGAGGAATGGATTTCTACTAATGAAGAACATCTGGTGGAAGGCCTGAGCAGCGGCGAGACGTACACGCTGAAAGAGACCGTGGCACCGGAAGGCTACACGATTGCTTCCGAGACGACCTTTACAATCGACGAGCATGGGACTGTGACATCGACCGGGAAACTCATTTTCGATGAGGAGGGCTATGCAGTACTCCTTATTGAGGATAAGCTGACATCTGTCAAAGTCAGCAAGGTAGATGTCGCAAATGGCAAGGAACTCGAAGGCGCAACCATCCAGCTTCTGGATAAGAATGGCGATGAGGTTGAATCGTGGACATCCACGAAGGAAGCTCACGAGATCGTAGGACTACATACCGGCGAGGAATACACGCTGAAAGAGACCGTGGCGCCGGAAGGCTACACGATTGCAAGCGAGACGAAGTTCACGATCGATGCAGAAGGCAACGTGAAGTCGAGCGGATCGCAGACGAAGGATGAGAACGGCGTGACCGTGCTGCTCATTGAGGATGCGAAGACATCCATCACGGTGACGAAAGTCGACGTGGCGGGCGGCGAAGAGGTCGAAGGCGCGACGATCCAGATCATTGACAACGAAGGAAACATAGTAGAGGAGTGGACATCCACGAAGGAAGCCCATACGGTCGAAGGACTTAAGACGGGCGTGGAATATACGCTCCATGAAGAGGTGGCCCCGAACGGATATACAGTGGCATCGGATACGACATTTGTCATCGAAGAGAACGGCAGCGTAACCTTTACGGGTACGAAGACGGATGATGGCACGATGCTTGTAGAAGACAGCAAGACATCCGTAAGGATCTCCAAGGTCGACGTGGCTGACGGTGCGGAACTCGAAGGCGCCCAGATGCTGATCGTGAAGAAAGTGTTTGAAGATGGCGAAGAGGCTGGTTACGAGGTAGTCGCATCTTGGACATCCACGAAGGAAGTGCACGTAGTGGAAGGCCTGCTTACGGGCGTCGAGTACATCCTTAGGGAGGACGTGGCTCCGGCAGGATATGCGGTGGCTACCGAATCGACATTTACAATCGGAACAAATGGCACAGTCATCACGACTGCAAATGTTACGACGGACGAGGCCGGCAACACGGTGATGCTGGTCGAAGACGAGCTGATATCCGTCAAGATTAAGAAGACCGACATCGCAACGGGCGAAGAACTCGAAGGAGCAGAAATCCAGATTCTTGACAGCGAAGGCAACTTTGTTGAGGGATGGACTTCTACGAAGGAAGCGCACGAAGTGACGGGTCTTGTACCCGGCGTGTTGTACACGTTGAGAGAGACAGTGGCTCCGGAAGGCTATAAGGTAGCGACGGAAACGACTTTCATGCTTGATGATTACGGCAAGGTATCGCAGTGGGGCGGAAAGTCGGAGTATGACGAGAACGGCAAAGAGGTGCTTCTGCTTGAGGATGAAATGACATCCGTCAAGGTCAAGAAGACCGACATCGCCGACGGCTCCGAGCTTGAAGGCGCGACCATCCAACTTCTGGATAAGAACGGCAATGAAGTCGAATCGTGGACATCCACGAAGGAAGCGCATGAAGTGAAGGGCCTTACGGCCGGCGAGGAGTACACGCTGAAAGAGACCGTGGCTCCGGCAGGCTATACGGTTGCGTCCGAGACGAAGTTCACGGTCGATGAGAACGGCAACGTGACATCGAGCGGAACAACGACGATAGATGAGAACGGCGAGACAGTGCTTCTCATCGAAGACGCAATGACGGTCGTCAAGGTCAGCAAGACCGATATCGCAAGCGGAGAAGAGCTCGAGGGCGCTACAATCCAGCTCCTGGATAAGAATGGCGATGAAGTCGAATCCTGGACATCCACGAAGGAAGCCCATGAAATCGTAGGTCTTAAGACCGGCGAGGAATACACGCTGAAAGAGACCGTGGCTCCGGAAGGCTACCAGGTTACGTCCGAGACGAAGTTCACGATCGATGAGAACGGCAACGTGACATCGACGGGCACGACAACGACAGATGAGAGCGGCAAGACCGTCCTGCTCATTGAGGATGCGAAGACTTCCGTCAAGGTCAGCAAGACCGATGTCGCAAATGGCGAAGAGCTCGAAGGCGCGACCATCCAGATTCTGGATTCGGAAGGCAATGAAGTTGAAACGTGGACATCTACGAAGGAAGCCCATGTAATTGAAGGCCTCAAGGTCGGCGAGGAGTACACGCTGAAAGAGCTCGTAGCTCCGGAAGGCTACACGATCGCAACCGAGACGACGTTCACGGTCGACGAGAACAACAATGTAACGACGACAGGTTCCAAGACGACGGACGAAAACGGCAACACCGTGCTGCTAATCGAGGATGCGAAGACATCCATCACGGTAACGAAGGTTGACGTGGCAGGCGGCGAGGAAGTCGAAGGAGCCAAGATACAGATTATTGATGACAAGGGCGACGTTGTAGAGAAGTGGACGTCCACGAAGGAAGCTCATAAGGTCGAAGGACTGAAGACGGGCGTTGAGTACACGCTCCACGAGGAGGTGGCTCCGGACGGATATACGGTTGCGACGGATACGAAATTTGTCATCGATGAAAAAGGCAACGTCACCTTTACGGGAACGACATCCTCCGACGGCTCCATGCTCGTTGAGGATACGAAGACTTCGGTCAGAATCTCCAAGGTAGACGTGGCGGACGGCGAGGAACTCGAAGGGGCAATGATCAAGATCCTTCGCAAGCTAAGCGGCGAAGGCGAAGAGGACAAGTACGAGACGGCAGCGCAGTGGACATCCACGAAGGAAGCGCATGTAGTAGAAGGGCTTCTGACGGGCGTTGAATACGTGCTGCACGAGACAGTTGCTCCGCAGGGATACACGCTGGCATCGGATACGACATTTGTAATAGGAACAAATGGAACGGTTATCACTACCGGAAGCGTGACGACTGATGGCGAAGGCAATGTGGTAATGCTCATAGAGGATTCCCAGACGGCCATCAAGGTCAGGAAGACCGACATCGCAAGCGGCGAAGAGCTCGAGGGCGCAACGCTGCAGGTCATCGACAAGGAAGGCAATGAAGTCGAAACGTGGACATCCACCAAGGAAGACCACGAGATCACAGGCCTTAAGACCGGCGAGGAGTACACGCTGAGAGAGACGGTTGCTCCGGAGGGATACAAGGTAACTACAGACACGAAGTTCACGATTGATGCAAATGGCAACGTGACGTCGAGCGGCTCTATGACGAAGGACGAAAAGGGCGAGACCGTGCTGCTGGTTGAGGATGAGAAGACATCCGTTAAGATCAGCAAGACCGACATCGCAAGCGGAGAGGAAATCGAAGGAGCGACAATCCAGATCCTGGATTCGGAAGGCAATGTAGTAGAAGAGTGGACTTCTGAGGAAGAGGCTCACGAGGTAGTAGGTCTTGTGACCGGCGAGGAGTACACGCTGAAAGAGATCGTGGCACCGGAAGGCTACACGATTGCAAGCGAGACGACGTTCACGATTGATGAAAACGGAGACGTGACATCGACAGGAACAACGACGAAGGATGAGAACGGCGAGACCGTACTGCTGGTCGAGGATGCGAAGACATCCGTTAGGATCAGCAAGACCGACATCGCTGACGGCTCCGAACTCGCAGGCGCGACGATCCAGATTCTTGACAGCGAGGGCAATGTTGTAGAGGAATGGATTTCTACGACGAGTGCTCATGAGGTGGAAGGTCTCAAGGTCGGCGAAGAGTATACGCTGAAAGAGACTGTAGCACCGGAAGGCTACACTGTCGCAACGGAGACGACGTTTACGATTGACGAGAACAACAACGTGACAACGACCGGAACGACAACGACCGATGAGAACGGTAATACAGTAATTCTGGTTGAAGACGCGAAGACAGCCATCAAGGTCAGCAAGACGGATATCGCTAATGGCGAGGAAATCGAAGGCGCTACCATCCAGATCCTGGATTCGGAAGGCAATGTCGTCGAAGAGTGGACATCCACGAAGGAAGCTCACGAGGTGGAAGGTCTTAAGACCGACGAGGAATACACGCTGAAAGAGACCGTGGCACCGGAAGGCTATACGATCGCAACCGAGACGACGTTCACGATCGATGCAGAAGGCAACGTGACATCGACCGGATCGCAGACGAAAGATGAGAGCGGCAAGACCGTGCTGCTGATCGAGGATGCGAAGACATCCATCACGGTGACGAAAGTCGATGTGGCAGGCGGCGAAGAGGTCGAAGGCGCGAAGATCCAGATTATTGACAACGAAGGCAAGGTAGTAGAGAAGTGGACCTCCACCAAGGAAGCCCATACGGTCGAAGGACTTAAGACGGGCGTGGAATATACGCTCCACGAAGAGGTGGCTCCGGACGGATACGTGGTGGCTACGGATACGACATTTGTCATCGATGAATACGGCAACGTAACCTTTACGGGTACGAAGACGGAAGATGGCACGATGCTTGTAGAAGACAGCAAGACGACCGTAAGGATCTCCAAGGTCGACGTGGCTGACGGCGCGGAACTCGAAGGCGCAGAGATGCTGATTGTGAAAAGGGTGTTTGACGATGGCGGCAATGCAGGCTTCGAAGTAGTTGACTCGTGGACATCCACGAAGGAGGTGCATGTAGTAGAAGGCTTGCTTACGGGCGTAGAGTACATCCTCAGGGAAGACGTGGCGCCGGCAGGCTACAAAGTGGCTACCGAATCGACATTCACGATTGGAACAAATGGCACAGTCATCACGACTGCAAATGTTACGACGGACGAGGCCGGCAACACGGTGATGCTTGTCGAGGACGAGCTTACATCTGTCAAGGTCAAGAAGACCGATATCGCAACGGGTGAAGAACTTGAGGGTGCAGAAATTCAGATCTTTGACAGCGAGGGCAATATTTTTGACAGCTGGACTTCTACGAAGGAAGCGCACGAAGTGAAGGGTCTTAAGGCATTCGAGGAGTACACGCTGAAAGAAACAGTGGCTCCGGAAGGCTACACTTTGGCTTCCGAAACGAAGTTCGCACTTAATGAGCATGGCGAGGTTTCTTATTCCACCGGCACTACGACGACCGATGAAAACGGCAAGGACGTGCTTCTGGTTGAAGACGCCATGACAGCTATCAAGATCAGGAAGACGGATATCGCTGACGGCTCCGAGCTTGAAGGCGCGCTGCTGCTGATTACAGACAGTGAGGACAACGTCTTTGAGACATGGATTTCCGGAGAGGAGGACCATGAGATCAAGGGACTTCGGACTGGCGAGGAGTATACGCTGACAGAAGTTACTGCACCGGACGGCTACACGGTTACGGCAAACACGACGTTTACGATTGACGAGCATGGCAAGGTCACATCGTCCGGCACGGTTACGACTGATGCAAATGGCGAGGCGGTATTGCTGGTTGAGGATGCAAGGACGGTCGTCAATGTCAGGAAGACGGATATTGCAAACGGCTCCGAGCTTGAAGGGGCAACGATTGAGATTATCGATGTCAATGACACGGTAGTTGATACGTGGGTTTCCACGAAGGAAGACCACAGGATTGAGGGCCTTAGGACCGGCTGGGAGTACACGCTGAAAGAGACGGTCGCGCCTGACGGATATGCGGTTACTACGGAAACCTACTTTACGATCGGCGAGGACGGTTCGGTGACGACGTCCGGAAATATGACAACAAATGAAAACGGCGAAGCGGTTCTTCTGGTCGAGGACAAGATTACATCCGTCAAGATCAGGAAGACTGATATCGCAAATGGAGAGGAACTCGAAGGCGCAAGCATCCAGATTCTGGATTCGGAAGATAATATAGTCGAAGAGTGGATTTCCACGAAGGAAGACCATGAGGTGACGGGACTTCTGACCAACGAGCAGTATAGGCTGGTAGAGGTCGTAGCTCCGGAAGGCTACACCATCGCATCCGAGACTACCTTCACGATCAGCGAGGACGGCAAGGTAACTGCGAGCGGAACAACCACGACGGATGAATTCGGCGAGACAGTGATCCTGATAGAGGATGCCAAGACATCTATTACGGTATCCAAGGTCGAAATCGCAGGCAGCGAGGAAATTGAAGGCGCCGAGATTCAGATTCTTGATGAAGAAGGCAACATTGTTGAGAGCTGGACATCCACGAAGGAAGCCCATAAGGTCGAAGGACTGAAGACGGGCGTTGAGTACACGCTCCACGAGGAAGTGGCTCCGAACGGATATACCATCGCTACGGATACGACATTTGTCATAGATGAACATGGCAATGTCACCTTTACTGGAACGAAGTCTTCCGATGGAGCTATGCTGATTGAGGATGCAAAGACTATAGTCAGAATCTCGAAGGTAGACGTGGCGGACGGCACGGAACTTGAAGGAGCGCAGATCCAGATCCTCAGGAACATAAGTGAAGAGGAGGGAGAAGAAGAGTACGAGACAGTTACAGAGTGGACGTCTACGAGCGAGGCTCATGTAGTAGAGGGCTTGTTAACAGGCGTAGAGTACATACTCCGTGAAACGGTTGCGCCGGAAGGCTATACGTTGACTTCTGATACGGCGTTTACGATTACGCCGGCAGGCACGATTGTTACGGATGGTACGACCATACAAGATGCTGACGGCAATACTGTCATGCTGGTTGAGGATTCTAAGACGAAGGTGAAGGTCAGCAAGGTTGACGTCACGGGCGGCCAGGAAGTTGAAGGCGCCACGATTCAGATCAAGGATAAGGACGGCAAGGTAGTCGAAGAGTGGACGTCCGGAACGGAAGCCCATGTCATTGAAGGCCTGAAGGTTGGCGAGGAGTACACTCTGGTTGAGACGGTCGCGCCGGCTGGTTACCTGACCACGACGGAGACGACGTTCACAATTAATGAGAACGGCGAGGTGACTTACAGCGGAACGACTTCTGAAGACGGAACTCTGTTGGTTGAAGATCAGCTGACGAGCGTCAGAATCAGCAAGGTTGATATGGAGACCGGCTGGGATATCGAAGGCGCGAGCATGCAGATTGTTGATTCCAAGGGCAACGTAGTGGATGAATGGTTATCCGATGGCTCTGAGCACCTTGTACTAGGACTCCATATCGGCGAGACCTATAAGCTGAAAGAGGTTGCCGCGCCGACCGGTTACGTGATCGCTGCCGAGTCGAGCTTCAAGCTTGATGCGGACGGACAGGTTGTGTATAAAGGAACGACGGGCACCGATGAAAACGAAGAGGTCATCATGCTGGTTGAGGATAAGCCTATCCACTTCCATGTAACGAAGATTTCGGCATTGACGAAGGAGAGCCTTGCAGGAGCAACGATCGTGCTGTACGAGCTGACGGACAACGACAGGATCGTGAGCGATGACGGCGTGACGCCGAAGGTAATCGCAAGCTGGACATCGGAGAAGGGCAAGTCTTATGACTTTGGTCCGTATCTCGAGGCCGGCAAGAGGTATCTGCTTGTTGAGTCCAAGGCTCCGACGAATTACAAGAGAATTGCAAGCGTGATCGTAACGGTTACGGCAGACGGAGAAATCAATGTAAGTCTGGAGAAGCAGACGGACGAGGAAGGAAACGATGTCTACGTGATCGCTGACGAGGCAAGTCCGGGCGGCGGAAACACGCCGGGCGAAGGTTCGGATACGAACGTCACGCCGAAGATAACGCCGCAGGGTGGCAATGTAACATCTACACCGGCACCCGGAAGAATCGCTACGGTTACGCCGAGAACGTCGACCACGACAACCACGACAACGTCCACCAGGACAACGACGACGGCTGCGGCTAGCAGCACCAAGTCCGCCACCTCTGGCACGACGACATCCAAGACCACATCGGCAGGCACGGGAGACGAGTCGCCAATCGCGATGTATCTGATCCTCATTGCCGCAGCCAGCATGGTGATCGCGGTGACGAAGAAGCGCAGGAGTTCGGAGGGCTGAACAAACTGACCCTTTCGGGCTAGAATAGCGATAGCTAACAACAGCATAACGAAACAGGGCGGCCGCCGGACATAACGTCCGGCGGCCGCTTTTTGCGCTTCAGCCCGCGGGGACGGTTCTTTTGGGTCGAATTTTTTCGGTCCGCGGGGACGGTCCTTTTGGGCCAAAATTTTTTGGTCCAAAAGGACCGTCCCCGCGGGCTGAAGCCCCCCACGAACTGAAGCCAAGGCTCTTAAGTTCCAAGGCTCTTAAGCACCAATGCTTTTGTAGCGAAATATCGCATTTTTTGATAAAATACCCTTAGGTATTTCTCTCAAGTCCACAGCACTGTGAAGGAGATAATTGCGGTCCATCTGAAAAGCGGCACGGTATGTCGCTTTAGGCAAATAGTGCGCCTAAGAGGAGACCGCTGCGGTTCGCCTGAAAAGCGTCACAGTATGTCGGTTTAGGGGAAAGATCCTTAGAGGAGGTAAATATATGAAGAAAAAACTTTCGATTTCCTATAACGCCCCGGTCACACTTACGTTTACTTTTATATGCCTTATCGTGCTGATTATAGGCGTACTGACTGGCGGCAAAAGCACGAATCTCTTATTCATGACGTATCACTCGTCACTATTCAGTCCTTTGACTTATCTGCGCTTTTTTACGCATGTGTTCGGCCATGCAGGCTGGTCTCACTTCCTCGGAAATGCTTCCTACATTCTGCTTTTAGGTCCCATGCTGGAGGAGAAGTATGGGTCAAAAACGATTATCGAAATAATATTTGTTACGGCTGTCGTGACCGCAATAGTGAACTACGTCCTCTTCTGGAACGTGGGCTTGTGCGGCGCAAGCGGGGTGGTATTTGCATTCATCATGGTGTCATCGTTCACCGGTTTTCGGGAAGGCGAAATTCCCCTGACATTCATCCTTGTCGCCATCATTTTCATCGGCCAGCAGGTCTACGAGGGGATTGCGGTTTCCGATAACATTTCAAATATGGCGCATATCGTGGGCGGCCTTGTGGGTGCGGTTATTGGATATGCTCTAAATAAGGACAAAACATTAAGCATTTAAGTTTTTTTTACTCGTCATTTTTTAATGTATTTTTAATGCAACTCTCAGGACTTTTTTATTTGGAAGCGGTATCCTTTTATCAACAACAAAGGAAACGCATCGAATGGAAACAGAAGCAACGGTCGAACTCGTTGCCAGGCAACACAATATGGTCAGCATGGTGCGGCCGTACCTAAACTGTAAGTTAAAAACGATGCATCCTAAGGATTCTGACATAAACAAATGCACACGTAAGTTTTTGATGGAGGTATCAAGATGGAAAAGCTCGAAAAAGTGGAACTTCTCAGAGAGAAGGCAAATGTAACCTACGAGGAAGCCAGGTCAGCCCTTGAAGAGGCAGATTGGGACATGCTTGACGCGATGGTGTTGCTGGAGAGGGAAGGCAAGGTCGGCGAACCCGGACCGGCAGCCTACTCGACGGAGTATGAGGAGCAGAAAGACTATATCAGGGTCAGGGACAAAGTGGAAGAGCAGGAAAATTCCGCGCCAAATTTCGGCCGCACGCTCGGCAAGGCGGTCAGGGTGTTCATCCATTTCCTGAAACACACCGTGTTCCTCGTCAAGAAGGACGAAGATACATTATTCCAGCTGCCGACGATTGTATTTGCAATCTTGCTGGCATTCTTCTGGGAGGCGATTGTGCCGGTCATGATCATAGCGTTGTTCTTCGGGGTGCGGTATGCATTTGACGGAACCGAAAGTGTGAAGCGGGCAAACAGAGTCCTCGACAGTGCCGGGGAATTTGCGGATAATATCATAGATGAATTTTCAAATGAAGAGAACTAAGTTTCAAATTCAAATTTTCAAATGATGAGAACTGATAAGCGCTGTTTTAGTGGGTATCTGGTGTCTTGTCATCCTGAGCGTAGCGAAGGATCTTTTACATAAAGCGGTTGTAGAAAGTAAAAGATCCTTCGCTTATGCTCAGGATGACAAAAGTGGTACCGGATGCGTCCCACGAGCTCAGGACGCCCATCGCGGTGATTCAGGGTTATGCAAATATGCTCGACCGCTGGGGAAAGACCGACGAAAAGATTCTGGACGAGAGCATCTCCGCAATCCGGAACGAGGCGGATCATATGAGTTATCTGGTGGAGCAGCTCCTGTTCCTTGCGAGGGGCGACAGCGGGAAGACTTCACTCAACAGGCAGAATGTTCAGACCGGCGACCTCATGCAGGAAATCTATGAGGAGTCGCTGATGATTGACGAGGAGCATCGTTATCGGCTGTTTGGCGGCGAGTCTGCAGAGGTATCGATTGACGCCGGCCTTATGAAGTAGGCTGTTCGGATTCTCGTTGACAATTCGGCAAAGTACACTCCCAGGGGAGAGGAAATTATCCTGTCATATGGGAAGAATGAGCGCGGAAAACCGTATTTGCAGGTGCAGGATCTGGGACAGGGGATAAGCGGAGAGGAGCTTCCGCATATATTCGAACGGTTCTATCGGTCGGACGAGGTTCGCCGGAGCGCGGGAACCGGTCTCGGCCTGTCTATCGCCAAGTGGATCGTCGACAAGCACGGGGGTCATTTCGAGGTTCTGTCCCGGGAGGGACTGGGAACGAGGATAAGGATCGTGTTGTGATTTTTACAGGGACGGTTTCGGTCCGTGGGGACGGTTCTTTTGGATTGGATTTTTTGACCCAAAAGAACCGTCCCCGCGAGCCGAAAAACGCCGCGTTACTGTTCACACCTCATGTACTGCCCTTGTCATCCTGAGCGTAAGCGAAGGATCTTTTACCATCTGCAGCGGCTTTATGTAAAAGATCCTTCGCTTACGCTCAGGATGACACCCCAATTGCCGCAAAAACAGGCGATTTTGTGCGGAAGTGTGAACAGTAACAACGCCGCCCCTGAATAATACCATGGCCACTTTTACTGGACTTTACCCCGAAAAAAGATTATGATAAAAGTAAGAAAAAAGTAAGGAGCTCTCACAAAGCACCGCCGCTATCCGGCGAATCCATTTCGTGACTGCTCCTGACGACGACCCAATCCCAGGTACGATCTACAATCAAAAACCTTAAGAAAGAAGGTGCCGCATGAACACAAAACATCCCTGTCTCAAGCTTATTTCCCTGTTTCTATCCATCACCCTTCTGGCCGGCTTCCTCCCCCTGCCTGTTCTGGCGGACGACCCGGAACCGGAATATAATCTCACCAGCACAACTGTTTCTGACACGGAGGATAATGTTGACCGTGTAACCGACCTGGCCTACCACCTTTACGACGAGAACTCCGACTCCGGCCGGAGAACCGGCGGCTTTACCTGGGATACGGAAAGGAAGAAGAGAAGCTGGACCTACTACAACGGAATCATGATGGATGCCTTCCTCATGCTTAATGGGGGAGACTTCGCTTCCTATGTTGACAACTTCTACGATGCAAATATCACGAACCAGGGCAAGGTTGACAACACAGGCGCAAGCGACAACTATTACAGGGAGAATGAGCTCGATTCGATCCCGCCCGCCCGTGCCCTTTTCGACCGGCTCCGCGATTCGACAACTCCGGAAAGATATGCCAATAAATACCGCAGGATGATTGACTACATATACAGCGTCATGAAAGGCTTTGATCGTGCCGATGGGGCAGGCGGCAACTTCAAGCACAAAATGAACAACGCAAACTGGGCAACCTACCAGGTCGCTCTTGACGGTCTCTATATGGCCCAGCCGTTTTTCATGGAGGTTGCAAATGCCCTCGACGACGGCACCCTGTCCGCCGCCGATTTCCAGTCGAACACCTACGCCGAACCGTCATCCGATGCTATCTACAGCGAGGTAACGGAACGCATGCTCTGGATCGGCGAAAATCTATATGTTGAGGATACGCATCTCTACAGCCATGGCTGGGGTCCTGGGGCCGGCCTCAACGGGCAGTACTGGCTCCGCGCAGTCGGCTGGTACGCGGCTGCTCTCGCCGATGTCATCAGCATGCTTCCCGATGACTACGACGATGAGAAGAACTGCCTTGTCGAGATTGAAAAGCGCCTCTTTGACGGCATGATGGAATATCAGGACAGCGCGACCGGGATGTGGTATAACGTAATTAATTACGGACAGGAGCTTTCCGGCTCTGTGAGCAACAACGAACTTGAAACATCCGGCACTGCCCTCATCGCCTACGCCATGATGAAATCCTACGTGGAAGGATATCTTGATGATACTTACGGGGAAGCCGGACTCCGCGCGTTCAACGGCACGGTCATGAACTATCTGGATGATGGGGGACTCCAAAATGTCTACATCTCATCCGGCGTCGAGACGTCTCCGGAAGGATATCTCAGCAAAGAGTATAAAACAAATGAGGCGAAGGGCGTTGGTCCGTTAATGATGGCAGCGACATATGCAAATGCAGCCGCCGAAATTCACAACGACCCGGCAGCGACCATTATCGGCGGGGAGGATATGTTCCTTGAGACAAATGAAACCCCCGACTTTTCCGGTGTCTCCGTCCTTCTCGAGTACGGAAACGGAACGTACCGCACGGTGACGAGCGAGGAGCTGACATTTGGAGAATATGACCCGGCAGTGCCGGAACTCCAGGAAGTGGATGTGTTTTATAAGGATATTTACTGCGGGTTTATCTCGGTGACATTTGAAGAACCGGTATCGCCAACTCCATCCTTCGCAACTTACTCTCTGGTATTAAGCGGAAAGCTTGGGGTCAATGTCTACATGAATTTGCCGGGAGACATTGAAGAGTATGCAGACAGTTATATGGCATTTTTCGTGAACGGGAAGGAGACGGATGTCCCTCTGAACCCGGAGTTCCGGAATAGAAAAAATGTTGCTTACGGCTTCACATGCTATGTGAATGTCCTGCAAATGGCGGAGGAGATAACGGCAGTCTTCCATTACGGGGCGGATAACGCCGAGACAATTGAGAATACGGTGTCCGTCGTTGACTACCTGACCATCATTAAGGATAATCCTTCCCAGTATGAGGGCGAGGTGGTCGATCTGGCAAGCGCAATCGGAGACTATGGCTATCATTGCCAGAAATACCTGAACCGCATTAATAATCTGGAAGACAAGTATGCACCGATGCCGGAACCTGATACCACTGAATATGATTTTGAGGAACTTGCAGACGTAACTGACATATATAAGGTTTCTGTCAGATCAGGCGGCAGTGCGGTTGGAAACGCAACGTTTGCATTAATGCTCGACTCCGGAACGACCCTGAAAATATACTTTACAACAAAGAGCGGATTTGAAGGCACACCCGATGTGTCCGTGCAGGGCGGGGAGGCATTTGCCGCAGAAAGGCGCGGCGGAAGGTATGTCATTGCAATTGACGATCTGCCGGCACACAAGCTGGCGGATATGAATGATATCAGCATTATGGCAGACGGCGAGTATACACTCAGAATCTCGGCGCTGTCCTATGTGAACACAATCCTGAAAAACAGCACAGCAGACGATGAGAAAAAAGCTGTGGCATCTATCTATAGATATTACGAAAAGGCCATGGCTTACAGGGGAAGTTTATAAAATTCCGTTCGGATATGCAGAGGGAGGCTTGTGCCTCCCTCTGCTTTATCTTGAGTCTTATCAGCATCTGTTGTTATAATATCAGCATCTGTTGTTATATAAGTTCTTCGCAATGCTCAGGATGACAGATCTGTCAGTCTGACCGTACAGATGGAAGAAAAATCTTAGGTTATACGTTTGATTTTCGGTATGCCCGTCTGCTGCGTCAAAGCTCTTTTTGCCAATTGATCGGCTTCTTCATTGTATTTTACCCCTGTGTGAGCGGCTACCTTATGAAATCTGATCGTAATGGCCCGGGCGGAATCATCCATAAAGTCTGCATACTTTTTCGTTAATTCGGTATTCGCCTTCCATTCATGAGCCGCCCATCGCTCAATCCCTTCGTAATCGTAATACAGATCAATTGATTGAAAGCCGTTAACCTCAGCCCATTTTACAGCATACATTGCTCCGAGCATCTCGCCCGCAACGTTTCTTAATTGTTTTGTTTCCTCATTATCGTTGCTTCCCGACTCACGGATTTCTTCTCCGGAAGGAGTGATCATGATGCAGCCAAATGCGTACCGTCCTGTATGGGGATCATAACTGCCGTCAACGTATGCAGTCAAATGGTCGGGATCAACAGCAGCACCTTCTTTTTGCCCGCAAAACCCGTCTGCCTTCTCTTCCGCATACCGTTGCCCGCAAAGCCTGTCTGCCTTATCTTCCGCATACCGGGCATCGCCCGCCAGGAAACATTGGGCTTCTTCGCGTGTCGCAAATCCCTTGTAGACAGCTCCGCTGACACCTTCAACCTGTTCCCTGCATTCCTGCCAGCTTTCGAAAATCCCTTCTTTTTTACCCTTCTTTACCGCATAATATCTATTCTTTGCCATTCCCCCACCATTTGTTCTCAGTCCGTCTGGCATGTTTCTGTAAAAGACAGTAAAATCGAGACCGAAAGTTCTTACTCTCCCGCATAGAACTCTGTCGTCGTCTCATTCGCCTGAATCAAAATGGAACTTTGGTTGAATTCTTTGATTGCTTCGTCACACACGGCATGAACATCATCCAACGTTGTATCGCTCAGATAGACGACCAGGGTATATTCCTGGTATTCCTTCCCCTCGTCATTGATCCATCCGCCGTTCGCCTCCTGGATGGTGTAACCACCGAAATTCTTGATCAGAAGACTTTTCATTTTCTCCATGGATTCTTCCGGCGGATATACCGGTTCGTTGGTATCCTTGTCGTTGGTACCCACATAGAGCACATACTGGATATCCGGGACTTTCTCGCCGCTGTCCTTGTTCCCGATATGGGTCATGCTGAAGGCGGACAATGCGATTGCAATGATTGAAAGAATAATTGCTGCAATACTTAGTTTTTTGTTCATGGCTTCTCCCTTCTTTTAATTGTTTTCCGCCATTTTACAGGCAGATTCTTAAAAAATAATACACGTTTTCACCCTCGCAAGGCAAGAGAAAAATGGCTGACTTCAACTTCATTCCGCAGGAAATGGATTTTGTTTTGCGCCCTACCTCTATGGTTCGACGGTGTGAACGATGTGATGGTGTGAATTGAGCTTTACGGCCTGAAGCGAAAAAATCATAAGAAAGTGAAGCGAAAAATCATAAAAAAGTGCTTGCTTTTTATTTCCTCATAGAGTATAATTCATTCTGTTGCAGATAATGGGCTATCGCCAAATGGTAAGGCAACGGACTCTGACTCCGTCATTTCAAGGTTCGAATCCTTGTAGCCCAGCTGAAGGTCTAAATCGAAAGATTTGGGCCTTTTTTATTGCTCATTTCCTGAACAATTCTGGTTATTTTCACGGTTTCGCATACAATTCCTGTCAATTCCTGACGCCTCAAAGACCGAATCAGGAGGAAATTTCGACCTTTTTCGCTCTGATTTTGGTTGTTTCTGATCCTATTATTGATTTTGTGCCCTCAATCATTGAATTTTTCGCCCCAATCATTGAGAAATCATTGAAGAGCCAGCAGTGAAGAATAAAAACTTTTCGCACTAATTCGTACTATATATAGTATC